>JAACWA010000035.1 GCA_009992175.1 archaeon | reverse complement strand
TTAACTCCATTTTGAAAAATGGAGATTTCTACCTAATTAAAACCCCTATAAGAAAATCTCTCTTCCATAAACCTTAATGGGTCTACCCTTTCAAGAAGCCTTCCCGTTTTTCCAGACATCATCGGTCCAGCAAAACCTTCAATTACTCCTGGCCTTAAATATATATTAGATTCTTTTTCCACCTTCTTTTCACCAAATGTACAAAGAGTTGTCTTATTAATATAGGTTATTGTCTTTCGAGAAAATCTTATAAATCGATTGTTCTTGAAGTTATTATGGCAATTGACTTTAAAACTACAGAAAAAGAAGCAAGAGAAGTTTGGGAGAAACATAAAAAAGAAATTGAACTTGCAGTTCAAAATGATAAAAATAAGCCTTTATTTTCATTTTTAGAAGGACCTCCAACAGCGAATGCTCCTCCAGGACTTCATCACTTGGAAGTTCGTACCTTCAAAGATATAATTTGTAAATTCAAGTATATGCAAGGTTTTTCAGTTCCAAGAAAAGGAGGGTGGGATTGCCATGGACTTCCTGTTGAAGTTCAAGTTGAAAAAAGTTTAGGATTAAACTCAAAAAAGGATATTCTTAAATATGGAGAAGAAAAATTTATAACTGATTGCCAGAGAAGTATTTTTTCGAATATTGGAGAATGGAATAAATCAACTGAAGAACTTGCATATTGGATTGATTTAAAAAACCCTTATAGGACATTGGATAACAATTATGTTGAAAGTGTTTGGTGGAGTTTAAAAGAATTATACAAAAAGAAACTTTTATATGAAGGATATAAAGTTGTTCCATTTTGTCCTAGATGTGAAACTCCTCTAAGTAGTCACGAGGTTGCTCAAGGATATAAAGATATTAAAGAAGAATCTGTTTTTATTGCCTTTCCAGTAAAAGGAAAAAATGAAGAATATGTACTAGCTTGGACAACTACTCCTTGGACTCTTCCAGGAAACATTGCGTTAGCAGTTAATCCCTCTTTTGATTATGTTCAAGTTAAACTTGAAGATGAAAGTAAATTAATTTTGGGGAAAGAAAAAGTTGAATTAATTAAGGGAAAATATGAGGTTATAAAAAATTTTAAGGGGAAAGATTTGGTTGGGTTAGAATATGATCCTTTATATAAAATTAAAGAACTTGAAAGTAAAAATTCTTACAAAATTATTTCTGGAGATTTTGTTACCGTTGATGATGGGACCGGAATAGTTCACACTGCTGGAATGTATGGTGAAGAAGATTATAATGTTGGAAAAAAGTTTAACCTTCCAGAAGTTCACACAGTTGGACAAGATGGAAGATTTTTAGATATTGTTCCCGAATTTTTAAGAGGAAAAAATATTAAAGAATCTGAATGGGAGATAAAATCTGACTTGAAAAAAAGAAATCTTCTTTTCAAAATTGAAAAAATAAATCACTCTTATCCATTTTGTTGGAGATGTGATTCTCCATTAATGTATTATGCAATTCAATCTTGGTTTATTGCTGCAAGTAAAATGAAAGAAAAAATGATTAAATTAAATAAAAAAATAAATTGGAACCCTAAACATATTCAAGAGGGAAGGTTTGGTATGTGGCTTGAAAACCTAAAAGACTGGAACCTCTCTCGATTTAAATTTTGGGGAACCCCTCTTCCTGTTTGGAGATGTGTTTGTGGAAAAGAAAAGATAATTGGTTCAGTTGAAGAACTTAAAAATGAATCTACAAAGAAATTTACAGAATATGATTTGCATAGGCCATGGATTGATGAAATAAAACTTAAATGTGTTTGTGGAAAAGAAATGACTCGAATTAAAGATTTGATTGACTGCTGGTATGATTCTGGAAGTGCAACCTTTGCACAATTTCATTATCCTTTTGAAAATAAAGAAGAATTTGAAAAAAGGTTTCCATATGACTTCATCTCTGAAGCAATTGATCAAACAAGGGGATGGTTTTATACTCTGCATGCAATTTCCTCTATGCTTTTTGGCAAAATCGCATATAAAAATGTTATTTGTGCTGGACACATACTTGACGAAAAAGGAGAAAAGATGAGCAAATCCAAAGGAAATATTTTAAGCCCAAGAGAAATGTTTGACTCGGTTGGAGTTGATGCAGTTAGACTTCAAATGTGTACTAATGACCCTGGAAATTCTAAAAGATTTTCAATTGAAATGATAAAAGAAAGTGTTCTTCCATTTTTGAATGTTTTATACAATTGTAAAACTTATTACAACCAACTGGAAGACAAAAAAATTAAAGAAAAAATTGAAGACAAATGGATTCAAAGTAAATTAAACAATCTTATTTTGGATTCTACTCAAGACCTTGAAGAATTTAATATTGAAAAAGCGGTTCAAAAAATAATGAACTTTGTTGTAAATGACTTTTCAAGAACATACATAAGGTTCACTCGTGAAAGAAATGATACAAAAGAAATAATTGGAAATGTCCTAAAAGAAGTTGGGCTTCTTCTTGCTCCTTATGCTCCTTATGTTAGTGAGTGGATTTTTCAAGAATTTGAAAAAGGAGAATCAGTTCACCTTTCTAAGTGGTCAGTACCTAACAAGAAAAAGATAAATAAAAAACTTGAAGAAGAATTTAACCTGATTCAAGAAATAATTGAAAGGGGATTGAAAGAAAGGGATATCTCTCAAATTGGATTGAAGTGGCCTCTTTCAAAAGTAGAAGTTAGCTCTAAGGTTAAAATTTCAAAAAAACTTCAAGAAATAATCAAAACTCAACTTAATGTAAGGAAATATATTGAAAAAATTCATAATGATGACGAGTTAAAAGTTGAGATGGATTTTAAAATGAACTCCGAACTTATTGCTGAAGGATACGCTAGAGAAGTTTCAAGAAAAGTCCAAGCTTTAAGAAAAAAAATGGGTTTAAACAAAGAAAATCTAATTGAACTAACTCTTGAAATTAACAAAGATTTTAGAGATATTTTGATGAATCAAGAGAAGTTAATTAGAGAAAGAACAAACTCCAAAATTGTTAAATTTGAAGAAAAATTTTCAAGTTCTCGAGGAGAAATTGAAAACTTTAAAATAAAAGAACATTCCGGAAAAGTCCAAATTGTTAGACTGAGGGGGAGTAACTAAGACGAATTACCTCTTGAGGATAGCAATATTTAAAAACTAAAAAATCTTAACACAATTAAGAAAAATGATAGTTAAAGATGAATTTTTGAGCAGACTTAGGAAAATTTTTGATTTGAACCTTTATGAAGTCAAAGTTTGGACTGCACTTCTTTCTCGTGGAACTTCGACTGCAGGTGAATTGTCGACGATTTCTGATGTCCCTAGATCACGTACTTATGATATTTTAGAGTCCCTTGAAAAAAAAGGATTTATTCTTATGAAAATAGGTAAACCAATTAAGTTTGTAGCCTTAAAACCTAAAGAAGTTGTTGAAAGAGTTAAAAAGAATTTGATGGTTGAAGCTAAAGACAAAACAAAAAGACTTGAAACTCTTAAAGGAGATGAAGTATTAGACGAATTAACTGGACTTTTTACTAAAGGAATTAAATTTGTTGAACCTAGTGACCTTTCTGGTAGTTTAAAGGGAAGACAAAACTTGTATAACCATTTAGATATGATGGTAAGAGATGCTGAAAAAACAATAACTATGGTTACAACTGCTGAAGGTTTAAACAGGAAACTTGAAGCTTTAATGCCAAGTTTTGAAAAGGTTAAAAAAAGAGGGGTTAAGATTAGAATTGCCGCTCCAATTGACAAAAACAATATTCAAATGGCTAGAGAGTTAAAAAAAGTTGCTGAGGTTAAAAACTTGGAAAAAATTAAAGCAAGGTTTACCCTTATTGACTCAAACCAATTAATGTTTATGTTATTAGATGATGAAAAATTCCACCCTAATTATGATGTTGGAGTTTGGATAAACACTGAATTCTTTGCTTCAGCATTAGAACAAATGTTTGAACTTGCTTGGAAAGAAATGAAAACTATTAAGTAATTCTTAGAATATGAACAAGAAAAAATTTGAAAATTATGGTGCTTTAATTTATTTTCTTTCAATAATTATTACCTTAATTCTTCATTACTTCTTAATTTCAAAAATTAATGTTAACTCTACAATTCAAGTTGCAATTGATTTTTTAATTGTTTTAATTCTAACTGGGGTTGGAACAAATATTCTAGAGTCTAATTAAAAACCAAGTCCCTTAAGGGTTCCACTAACTCTTAAAACTTCAATTTTTTCAGAATAAACTGCAAAAGAAGCTTTTACTTTGTCTAAAGACTTTCTGTTTATTGAGAATACATTTTCTTTTATCCAAATTGGAGTTGCTTCACTTAAACCTAAAATTCCAACAAATTCTTTTATTGCATTTGGAACATTTTTTTTAAGATCTTTCCCTTGGAGTAAAAGATATCTTTTTTTCTCCCTGTGACTTGGAATTAATGCTTTCATAATAAAATTAAGATTTGATCCTTTATATTTTTTGTTAGAAACCATTTTAAACTTAATTTTGTTAAAGAGTTTAAAGAAAAATGGAAATTTGTACAGTTGGTGGATTTGAAGAAGTAGGAAAAAATATGACTGCGGTAAAAGTAGGTGAAGATGTTTTTATTTTTGATATTGGATTTTTTCTTCCAGGAATAATTGAACTCCAGGAGCAAGAAAAAATTGGATATAGTCTTTCTGGACTAAGAAGAGTAGGGGGAATTCCTGATGACAGAGTTCTTGATGAACTTGGATGGAGAAAAAAAGTAAAGGCAATTTTCTTGTCCCATGCTCACCTTGACCACATAGGGGGTCTTCCTTTTCTCATAAATAGATATCCTAATGTAGAAATTTTTGGAACAGCATTTACAATTAAAGTTTTGGAATCTTTAATCGAAGACTCTAAAATAAAAATAAATAACCAATTGAGAGTTGTAGAATCTAACTCTCGGCATAAAATAAAATCGAGTAATGAAGGAATTGAAGTTGAATTCATTCATGCAACCCACTCTACAATTGACTGTGCATTTTTAGCATTGCATTCAAAAGAAGGAGTTTTCTTTTATGCTCTTGATTTAAAATTTGATAACCAACCCACAATGGGAAACCCTCCAAATTATAAAAGATTTAAAGAGATTGGAAATGGAAAAGTGAAAGCACTTGTATTGGACTCTTTATATTCTTACACTGAAAAAAAACCTGGAGGAGAAAAAGTTGCTGAACATCTTCTTGAAGATACATTTTCAAAAGTGAATAGTGGGAACAAGGCACTTTTTATTACAACTTTTTCAAGCCATATTGAAAGACTTAACAATATTGTAAAAATTGGTCAAAAAACAAATAGAGAAATTATCTTTCTTGGAAGAAGCCTGGCAAAATATGTAGATTGTGCAATAAAAGTTGGAAAATGCCCTTTTAGAAACAGAGTTAAAATTATGAAATACCGGGGGCAAGTTGATTCTATTCTTAAAAAAATAGAAGCAAATAGAGGAAGATATCTTGTTGTCTGTACTGGACACCAAGGAGAAAAAAATTCTATTCTTGACAGAATTTCCCGTGGAGACACATATTTTAAATTTAGAGAGGGAGACAATTTAATTTTTTCGTCAAGTGTTATTCCTACTGAAGTAAATATTGAATCTAGAGAAAAACTTGATTCTAAATTTAGAAAAATGGGTGTTAAACTTCAAGTTGATGTTCATGTCCATGGGCATGGGAGCCGTGAAGATATGAGAGAATTAATTCAAATGTTAAAACCTGAACATGTAATTCCTGCACATGGTTCCCAAGAGCAAGAAAAACCCTTGATAAGCCTTGCTCAAGATTTAGGTTATGTTGATGGAAAAAATTCTCACCTTAAAAAAAATGGTGAAGTCCTAAAATTGTAAAAAGACAAATTTTTAAACAATGAATTCTTCTCCCTTTTATGGTAAAAGAGGATGAGTACCTTCTCACAAATCAAGAAATTCTTGGAGGACTTAGAACTGCACTTGAGAGAGGACAAACTTTAAAACAAGCTATGATGAGTTTTTATCAGGCAGGCTATAAAAAAGAAGAGATTGAAGATGCTGCAAGAGCTTACCTTTATCTTCAAAAAGGAAATTCTGAATTACAAACTTTAAATAAAAATCAAGGAGTAGAAAAAAAGAAAATTGAACCTTCAAAAGAAGAGGCAAAAAAACCTTTGTTTGGAAAAAAAGATGATGAAAAAAAATATTCAGAAGTTCAAAAAACAAAAGTTCCAGTGATAGGTGGAGATGAAAAAGGAAAACAGCCTGAAAAGAAAAATATTCAAAAAATTTCTGGATATGAAGGAAAAAAAGATCTTTCAAATTTAAAGAGTAAAACAGTTACAAGTGTTTTGGTTATAACTCTTATTGTCCTTGTAGGAATTCTTGCACTTGTTTTCTTATTCAAAAATGAATTAGTTAATTTCATTAATGGATTATTTGGGTAAAATGCCTTTAATTTATGAACCTGCTGAAGATTCTGAACTTATATTGGAAGTTTTAAAAGAAAGAATAAAAAATAAATCATTTGAAATTTTTGAAGTGGGAGTTGGTTCTGGTTATGTTTTGGAAGGCCTTAGAAAATATGGATTTACAAATCTTTCGGGATGTGATAAAAATCCCGAAGCTGTAAACATTTGCAAAAGTAAAAATTTGAATGTATTCTTTTCAAACCTTTTTTCTAAAGTTGAAAATAAATTTGATGTAATTTTTTTCAATCCACCTTATTTGCCTGAAAATGACCTTGAGGACTCTGAGTCTAAAATTTCAACAACTGGAGGGAAAAAAGGTTCTGAAATATTAAATAAATTTTTAAAAGAAGTGGAAAATTATTTAACTCCTAATGGAAGAGTTTTTGTTTTAACTTCCAGTTTAACTAAAGGAATAAAATGGCCTGAATCTAGAAAGACTATTGTTGGTAGAAAAAAATTATTTTTTGAAGAGCTGTTTGTCTGGGAATTGGCAATTTAACTAAGCTCACTTAAAATATCGGAAATTCTCTCAATTTCTTCAAAATGACCCTCATCTTTTTTTATTATTACGTTTGCGCCAAGATTAGTTTCAAATTTTTTCCATTCTTTTGGAGAAACATAGGGATCATTTGTTGAAAAAATACAGGTGATGTTTCCAGTGTGATCAAGAACTCTTTCAAATTCAATTTTATTATTAAGCCATGGATGAGCAATTTTTAACTCTTCAGTTTTGATCCCAATTAAATCTAGCCAAGGAGCAACAAAAACACATCCTCCAATTTTAAGATGTTTATGACTTTTTTCTAAAAAACGCATAATTGTTTGAGCTCCAATGCTATGTCCTACAAAAAAAGTTTTTTCATCCAAATCTTTAATATTCTTTTCAAGGTAACCAACCCATTCTTCGATTTTTGGCTCTTTAGTATTTGGCATGTCAAAAGAATGAACTTCAAATCCTTTATGTTTTAACTCTTTTTCAAGCCATTTTATCCAAGGCATGTTTGAATCAAAACCCCAACCATGAATAATATAAATTTTTTTCATTTTTTATTATCCAATTTTTTAATTTTCTCTTCTAAATGTTTTTTTAATTTTGGAAGATTTTTCTTCCAATCTTCTTTCATAAGACCATAAAGATTTTCATCGTGAATTTTTCCTGTTGATTTAGAAAGATAGTGTTTTTTTCTAAGCCCTTCATATTTATAATCAATTGATTTTTGTGTAGCATTTGAAGCCAAATTAGAAATAATTACAGGAGACCATAATTTTCTTAATTTTAATTTATTAAAAGCGAATTCATTGAGTGCAATTTTTGCTTCAGTAATATACCCCTTCTTCCAATATTTTCTTGCAATCCACGAGCCGGTTTCTGCAGTCCCCCCGAATAAATCTATCTTGTGCAATCCAATTCCCCCAATCAATTTTTTCTCAGATTTTAATTCAATAGCGAAAGTGCAATCATCTTTTTCTTTTTTTGACCATTTTTTTGTTGCATATTTAATCCACCCTTCTGCATCTTTTTTTGTATATGGGTAAGAAATAGATCCCATCGTTCTTGAAACTTCTAAATCCCCAATACCTTCAACAATGTCTTTCCAATCAGAAATCTTAGGTTTCCTTAAAATTAATCTTTTTGTTTTTAGTTTAATAATCATTTTATCCTCTAAAAATATATAGTAAAATTCGTTTATAATTTTATCTTAATCTAATTGTTTCAAGTCCACGAGGAACAGTTGTTTCAATCCGGTTTGATTTGTAAATTGAGGAGGCGAGGTCAAGTGATTTTGAAACTTCTCCATGATTGATAATTATTCTTTTTGGTCTAGGTTCCATATTCTTAATATAATTCATAAGTTCATTTCTTCCAGAGTGTGGGCTAAGACCATTAACAAGTTCAACCCTCATATTAACTTCTAAATTTTTGTTTCCTCCTTCGTCTTCAATAGTAATTCTTCTTGCACCTTCCTGAAGTTGACGTCCAATAGAACCAGGTCCTTGGTAACAACTAAGAATTAACAGATTATTTGCGTTGTCCGCGAAATGTTTTAGATATTCAACACTAGCTCCTCCAACAAGCATACCCGAAGTAGCAATAACAATACACGGTCCTCCATCTATAACCCCTTTTCTTTCTTGAGGAGAACCAATTCTAGAAAAAACGTCAGAAGTGAATGGGTTGTTATCTTGAAAAACTTGATTTCTAACATTAACTGATAAAAAATCAGGATATGCAGTGTGGATTGCATTAATATCCCAAATCATTCCATCAACATACATTGGAATTTTTGGAAGTTCACCAGTTCTAATAGCTTCTTCAACTCTAAGCATAGTTTCTTGAGCGTGACCAAGTCCAAGTTCAGGAAGTAAAACTTTTCCACCTTTTTCAATAGTTTCCTTTACCATTTGAATAAATCTTTCCTCAGTTAATTTTCTTGTAGGCAAAACATCATTTTTTCCTCCATATGTAGATTCCATCTGAACTGTTTCAACTCTAGGAAATTTGTTTACGGCTTGATCAAGTAATCTAGTTTTTCCATATTTAGTATCCCCAGAATAAAGGAAATTGTGAGACCCATTTCCGATGTTAATATGGGTTTGAGCTGAACCTAAAACATGCCCTGCATTATAAAAAGTGATTCTAATGTCAGAAGTAATATCATGAACTTCCCCATAATTTAAACAAATCGTTCTTTTTACCATTTCACTAATGTCAGCTGAAGAGAAAATTGGTGTTGCAGCTTGTTTATATGAAACTCCAATAAAATCAAGTGCTAAAAGTGAAGAGATATCTCTTGTTGGAGCAGTCATATAGGCTGGACCTTTGTATCCCATTTTGTAAAGATAGGGAAGAAGTCCACTGTGATCAAGGTGTGCGTGCGAGATAACCACAGCATCAAGTTGAGAGATATCAAACTCTGGAACATTAAATACTGGAAATTTATCTTTTCCTGAACTCGCAACATCAATTCCACAATCAAGCATTACTTTAGAGTTTGGAGTTTGAAGTAAAAAACAACTTCTTCCAACTTGTCTTCCTCCACCGAGAAGAGTTACTCTTGCCCAAGCATCAGACTTTTCTTGAGTCCATTTAGAATAAATTTTTTCTCCAACTTCATGCAAGAATTTTCTTCGGTCTTTACTTTTGTCATATAATACACTTCGGATGTTATCAGTAATTTTTGATTTTATTGCTGGACTTCTCTGAATTTGGGGGGTCCATAATGTTTCTTTTTTTATTTCATCCATAATTGACCCTTGTTTTCCAATAACAAGCCCGGGCTTCTTTGCTTCAATTGTTACAATACTTCGATGTAAATCAAACAGAATATTTGTTACCTCAGCCTCAGGAGGAACAATTTCTTTTATTTTCTTTTCAACAACTTCTTTTTCAGGTAAAATTTTTGTGTCAGCTCGGAGTTCAATTCTTTTTTTTATGTCATTTACAATTTCTTTTATCTTTGCCTCTCCACTTTTGAAAAATTTTTCATTCTTAGTGTAAAGAACAATATTTGCACCTTCAAATGATGCTTCGGAGACTTCCCCATGGAGTCTCTCTATAATGTTTGTTAAAATTCCTAACATTTTTCTAAATATAAATTATTAAATAAAAATTACTCTTTGTTTTTGTATATCTCTTCAACTTTCTGTGAAACAACTTTTTTAATTCCTTCTTTTGTTAAAGTATAAACATCAATTCCATTTCCACTTCCAACATCTCTTGCTGAAGAAGCTTTTATTGATTCTACTGCAAGTTCAATACCTTCTTTTACAGTTAAATTTGGTTTCCAAGCTCTTTCTAAAAATCCAAGTGAATAAGGCATACCAGAACCAATACTTGCAGTGTATTCGCTAACTTTATTTGCCATTTGTCCAAGAATGTCATAAATAGAAGCTGTTCCATCTTGATCAATTCCTGCGAGAATAAATGCACTTTCAGAAACCTGGATGTTAGATAAAAGTCCAGCAGCTTGTTGAACAGTAGGTCTTGACTTAGATCTTAAGTGTTTTAGTTTCATTTCAGCAGTTAATAATTTTGAAACTTTTTGTGCTTCAGTTGCAGAACCACATCCAGAAAAGACCAGATAATCATTTAATGGAAAAACTTTTTTCATATCTTTAATTGCTATTAAAGATCCTCCAATTGTAGCACGGTTATCCCCTGCCATTACAACTCCGTCTTTACAAACTATTCCTAAAATAGTAGTACCAGTTTTAACAATATTTTTAGTATCCATCTTCTAATAAAATTTTTAGAATTTACAAACTTAAAGAGAACCAATAATTTATAAAGATTTCTATTTTGAGTTTTTCATGAAAACAGAGTGGGATTTGAGTGAACTTGAAGGGAATTTTGACAAAACAAGAGAAAATTCAACAAAATTTCATGATTTATTCAAAAAAAAATGGGAAAAAGATAAAAGCTATCTTGAAGACCCAAAAAAGCTTAAAGAAGCTCTTGATGAGTTAGAATCAATTTCAGAAGAATTCTCAAACGGAGGAAATGAATATTTTTATTATCAATTAAAAGGGGAACTTAATCAGAATGATAGTGAAGTAAGAAGAAAAGCATCTGATATCCATAATTTTTCTATAAATGAATCTCATAAAATTCTTTTCTTTTCAGTAGATTTATCTAAAATATCTGAGAAAAAGAGAAAAGAATTTTTGGCAAGCCCGTCCCTTAAAAAATATAAACCTTTTTTAGAGGATTTTTTTGAAAATTCAAAGTACATTTTGTCAGAAAAAGAAGAAAAAATTCTTTCTTTAAAACAAAATGCTTCTTATGGAATGTGGGTTGATATGCTTAAATCCCTTCTCTCAAAAGAAAAAAGAACAAGTTTGGATGAAGAAGGAGGAAAAAAAGAATTTATCTATCCAGAATTAATTAATTTAATGAGATCTCAAAATAAAAAGATAAGAATTTCAGCAAAAGATGCATTTGAAGACATCCTAAAAAAATATGAAGATGTTGCAGAGTTTGAAATTAATGCAGTTTTAGAAGAAGCAAAAATTAATGACGAATTAAGGGAGTTCACTAGAGCAGATGAATCAAGAATAAAGGGAGATTTAATTGATTTGGATTTCATAAATTCAATTTTAGATGCAGTAAAATCTAAGTTTTCAATTTCAAAAGAATTTTATGTTTTAAAAGCAAAATTAATGAAAGAAAAGAAGATTGGATATTTTGAAAGAAGTGCAGAAATAAAAAAAATTGAAAAAAATTTTGGTGAAAATGAGTCTGTAAAAATTGTAAAAAAAGTTTTTTCAAATTTAGATAAAGATTTTTTAAAAATATTTGAAGAAATGTTGGATTCGGGAAAAATTGATTTTTTTCCTAAAATGGGAAAAAATGGAGGGGCATTTTGTACACACTTAAAGCTTAATTCCCCAGTCTATGTTTTACTTAATCACACAGGAAAATTAAGAGATGTTTCAGTAATTGCTCATGAAATGGGACATGCAATAAATGCAACCTTGATGAAAAAAGAAACTCCTTTTTATTATGAATCTCCAAAGTCAACTGCAGAAGTTGCATCTACCTTTATGGAAGACTTTGTTTACAAGGAAATTTTTAAAGAATTAAATGAAGAGAAAAGGTTTTACCTAAAAGTTATGAAACTAGAAGATGATCTCTCTTCAATTTTAAGGCAAATTGCTCTTTATTTATTTGAATTAGAACTTCATGAAACTTTCAGAAAAGAGGGTTACATTTCAAAAGAAAAAATTGGAGAACTTTTTGTTAAACATATGTCTGAATATATGGGCGACGCTGTAGAAATGCAAAATGCTCATCTTTGGTGGATTTATTTGGAACACATTAGAATGTACTTCTATGTTTATTCTTACGCTTCAGGACTTCTTATTTCTAAGGCGATGCAAAAGAAACTTCGCGAAGACAATTCATTTATAGGTAAAATAAAAGTATTTTTATCTACTGGAACGAGTAAAAAACCAAGAGAAATTTTCAAAGAAATGGGAATAGAAATTAATAAAGAATTTTTTCTTGATGGCCTAGATGAATTAGAAAAAGAGTTGGAAGAAATAAAAACTCTCGGAAAAAAATTAGGGAAACTTTAATTTTTATAAAATTCTTCTTTAAATTCTAACGCATTTTTATAGCAAGAATTAAGTTTTGTAAAATATTTTATTACCCAAACTTCATCTTCAAATCTTCTTATGATCCCTTCAGCATAATCAATACCCTTTGTTTCACACAAAACATTTACATCAGAAGTTTTCATTATTCCCTCAAGATTGTATCCTTTTGAAAAAGATTTTAATTTATCATGTTCTTCCCCCGAGAAACCATTATTAGGGTTTATTCCCTTTGAAAGTAGGTAATTAACTCTAGGAGAAGTTAATGAAGGAAAAGTTTTAAACAAATTATTTTTTCTTAAGTTAGATTTTATTCTTCGTCTTTTCATTTTAATCTTTTTTAATATCAAATGTTTTTAAAATTAGTTGTTTAAGATTATAATCATTCTTTTTCGCTAATTCCATAATTTTTTTTGAATCTAATCACTTTTTCAACAAAACTTTCAATTTTTTGTTCATGTGAAACAATTATCAATTGTTTAACTTTAAGTTGTTCTAAGACTCCTCTCATTTTATCAAGTTGCTGATCGCTAAATCCGTCAGTTGGTTCATCTAAAATTACAAGTTCCCTTGTTTTTATTTTACTCATCAAAGAATTTATTACCTGGTTTAATGCAAGTCTGTATGCAAGAGCAATTGCTGTTCTTTCTCCTCCAGATAAATAAGCATAATCAAGTTCATAATCTTGCTGTTCAATAATTGGGGTAAAATCATCAGTTAGTCTCACAACAAAATTGTCTGAAACTAAAGTTTGGAACCAATTTGAAAAAAGCCTAGAAAATTCTCCTTTCAAGGAAGCCATAACATTCTTTTCTAAAAAATTAATAACTGGAACAAATTTTTTATTTAACCAGTTTTCAAGACGGGTGATATAGTCTAGTTTTTTATTAATTTCTTCAAGTTTTTTTACTTTTTCTTTAAGTTCTAAAATAGATTTAAGGTAAACTTCAATTTCTTTTTTAAGTTCAGCAACTTTTATTTCCGAAATTTTTTCTTCCCTTAAGGCATTTTTTAGTTCTATTTCCTTTTCATTGAATAAAGAGTCAAATTTGGATATCTTAAATAAGGAATCATTCATCGATTCAAGATGTTTTTCAAGTAAAGCTAAATCTTTTTTTAAAGATTCATTCTCTTTTTCAAGGCTAATTAAATTTTTTTCTTTTTGAGAAATTCCTTCATATTTCATTTTCAAAATTTTTAAGTCAGTTAATTCTTTTTCATTTAAAGAAATTTTATTTTCAACTTCTCTTAATTTTTGGATGATTTGTTTTCTATTTTCCTCAAGTTCACTAACTTTTTGGTTTGAGTGAGAGATTTCATTGTATGCCTTATTAAGGACATTTGCCCGATATACGGCGTCAACATCCTGCTGGCATGTTGGACAAACTTTCAAGTCAGACATAGTGTCATGAACTTTTTTGTGTTCTTCTAACCTCAATTTAAGACTTTCAATTTCAGAATTTATTTTTATATTTTGTTCATTTAAAATTTCTTTTTCTTTTTTATTCTTGAGAATGTTCTCTTCTATATTTTCAAAATTTTTTTCATTAAAATTTAAAAGTTTAAAACTTTCTATTTCCATTTTAACTTCTCTCATCCGCTTCTCATTGTTTGATAAGTTTTCTCTTTTTGTTAGAGTAAGAACTTTAGTTTTTCCCAATTCTTGTTTAATTTCATTTTTTTCTTCAATTTTTTTTGATATTTCTTCTTTATCTTTTTCTTTCTCATTTCTTATTTTTGATTTTGATAAAAAATCTTCTTTCAGAGAATTAGACTTTAATTTCATTTTTTCAATCTCTTCTTCTTTTACTAAAATTTCTTTTTTGTCATTGTCCAAGTTTGAGGTCATTCCTTCCATCATCCTTTTTTCTTCACGCAATTTAAGCTTTAGAACTCCTGCATTTTCAATAATAGTTTTATATTTGTCTATCCCAAAAACATGTCTTAGAGTATTAATCCTAACTTCAGAATCTTCAAGAATTATTTGTTTCATTTCCTCTTGAGGTGTATAGACTGTAAATTTGTAAAGTAAATTTTGTTTTTTTGAAAATTCTTGAGGATAATTCAATATTTCTAAAACTTTTTGTTTTAACTCACTTACAGAAATTTCTTCTTTTACCCCATCAATAGTAATTGCAGAATAATCTTGGGAAATACTTTTTCCCCTTTTTAATTTTCTTTCTATTAATATATTTTTTTCATCAATATCAAATTCAATTGTAACTCCTCCTTCATTTTTTCCATTTCTTAAAAGAATTGAACCACGTTGCCCTGGTTGCAAACCAAAAAGCCCGAATTCTATTGCGAGAAGTACCGTTGTTTTTCCAGAACCAATGTCTCCAGATAGGAGCGTTGAACCCCGTCCCAATTCAATTTCTTCATGTTCGTAACTTCTTATGTTATCAAGGATAATCTTTTTTATAATCATTCAATATCTAAAACTTTTCTTGATTCCCCAAGAAGTCTTGTGTTAAAGGAATCAACAGTTTCACCCTCCTGTTTTTCTATTGAGAGTATGTTCATTAATTGAGGAATAATTTCGTTAAATTCAGAAGGGTTTTCGGCAGAATATTTTTGAATTGTTTCCTCTTCCAGATTATTTTTATTTTTAATTTTTATATTAAAATCAATGTCTTTTGTTTTTAGGTCATGAGTATTTTTTAAGAAAAAATAAGCCCCATTTTCAAAGCAGTAATTTTCAACTTTATCTAACTTTAAATCAGAAATTTTTTGATTTTCAAGTTCTCCATAAATTCTAAGTAAAATTAATTTATCTTTTAAATTTTTCTTTTGAATTTCATTCATTATTGTTTCATATGCAACAGAAGAATTTTTTAGTTCAATTTCAATACTTAGAGTTTCCTTTATTTTTATTTCAATTTTTTCAAAAGGATTTAATAATTCTGTGTCAACAATATAAAAACTTCCATTTTCAACTGTTTCAAGTTCGGTAAAATTATTTGGAAAAACTGGTCCAGGATAAATTAAATTTTTATATCTAAAGTCAACATGTATATGTCCCAAGGCATAATAATTTGCTTCAGGCAAATTATCTGCTTCAACACATTCAATAGGTAAGACTCCTCTTACCTTGTCCATTGTAGTGTGTAACATCAAAATTTTAAACATTCCAGGAGCATCATTGAGTTTTATTTTTTTTATATCTTGAACTTCAAGTCCAGATTTTCTACCGGGGTATCCATATATTGCAACTCCCTCATGAATAGTTGGAGATAATCTAATTTCCTCTTCCTTAAACTCCGCATCAAATACATTCTTACAAAAACCCGCCTTTTCCAATACATCTAAGAAGGTTTTTCCAGAAACAGAATAATCATGTGAACCAGCAATCATAAAAACAGGAATTTTAGCGTCTTTTAATTTTTTAAATTCTGCGAAAGTTTCTTTTAGAGTTTCTATGGGGGGATAAGCCGAGTCAAATAAATCTCCTGCAACTAAAACAAAATCAACTTTTCTTTCTATACAGGTTTGAACAACCTTTTGAAAAGCCATAAAATTCAAGTCCTGCATGGGGCCCTGCCTCCATCCTCCCAAATGTACGTCAGCAAAGTGTGCAAAATTAACCATTTTTTCTCCTCATATTTTCAAAAAGCCAGAGGTATTTAAAGATAATTGAATAAAATTATATAAACCCCTTTTTTTATTAAATTTAATGGATGGAGAAAGATTTACCTCAAAATTACTAGAAATTGAGGTTATAAATGAAGATACTAAAGTCTTGAAGTTTTCAGTTCCAGAAAATTTTAATTTTAATGCAGGACAACATGTAACTTTGGCTTTTTATCGGGAAGATAAACGAATACTTCGTTCTTATTCTATTTTTTCAAGTCCATCTGAAAAAGGATATATTTTGATTTATTTTAAAAAAGTAGGAGATGGTTTTGCTTCAAATAAACTTTTCAATATGAAAATTGGGGAAGAAATTGAAGTTAAGGGACCATTAGGGGTTTTTAAGGTAGAAAATAAAGAAAAAGATTTGGTATTTATCAGTGCTGGAACTGGTTTTGGACCATTCATGAGCATGATTTTAGATTTATTAAAAAAAGAGTTTAAGAAAAGGATAATTTTAATCAGAGGATATAGAAAAGAGAGTGGATTGTGTTTTAAAGAAGAATTGGATAGTTTAGAAATGAAATTTCCAAATTTCAAATATTATGATGTTTTAAGTCAGCCAAATAGTGCAGATTTTCTTTTAAAGGGAAGAGTTCAAAATTTTCTCGAGAAGTTAATTCCCAATGGTTTTTTGGGAGACCTTTATATTTGTGGTCTGAAGGAAATGGTCTCAGAAGTAAGAGAAAAACTCAATGAAATGGGTTTTTTAAAGGAACAAATTTTCTTCGAAAGATATGACTAAAGGCTTTAAAAAGTTCAAAAGATTTCTAAAAATACAAAATGAAACTTGAAACAAAGAGGTTAATTCTAAGAAAACCTAAAATTTCCGACTGGAAAGACATTGTTGAAGGTATTGGGGATTTAGAAGTTTCTAAAAATCTTTCTAATGTTCCTTATCCATATAAAAAAGAGGATGCTCTTTGGTGGATTAAGAAAACAATAAAGAAATGGAACAAAAAGGTCCAAGAGGATTATTCTTTTATGATTGAGTTAAAATCTGAAAAGAAAGCAATTGGTTCTTTGGGGATACATAATCTAGATAATTTCAATAAAATTTGTACAACAGGTTCTTGGTTAAATCAAAAGTACCATAGAAAAGGATATATTACTGAAGCAAAAATTGTAGTGAATGAATTTGCATTTAATAAACTTAAGATGAGAAAAATGGAAACTGGAGCATTTGTAGACAATAAAGCAAGCAATGCAACCCAAAAATCGATTGGTTATGAATATGAAGGGCTTAGAAAAAAACACTATCTTTCTAAATCAACAGGAAAAATTCACGATGAAAATCTTTATGGTCTTATGAAAGAAGATTGGAAGAAAAATCTTCCAAAATTAAAAAAACATTTAGAAGAGAAAATTAAAAAATTGGATAAGAAAAAATGAAACATAATGTTAAGATAACAATTATTATTCTTGTAATGTTTTTATTAACCCAATTTATTGGACTTTATGTGGTGAACAGTTACTCCACTCAAAAAGTTGTTGATGGACAAATTGTAAACTCCACTGGAAAAATCCTTCCGTACGGGATGGGATTTCAAGAAGAAGACCAAAACCTTGATTTCACTTCAATATTATTTTCATTTTTGTTTTCACTAATAATTGTAATCTCATTAATTTTTTTATTAATAAAACTAAAAGCCAAATTTATTATGAGAACTTGGTTTTTTGTGGTCTCAACCCTTGCGCTAGGTATCACGTTTACTTCTTTTTTACCTGAAGTTAAATATGCTTCACTGATTGCCCTTGCATTTGCCCTTCCTTTTGCAGCTGTAAAAATTTACAAAAAAAGTATGGTTACACATAACTTAACTGAACTTTTAATTTATCCTGGAATTGCCGCAGTGTTTGTTCCCATTCTTGGAATTATCTCTATAATTATTCTTTTATTAGTTATTTCTATTTATGACATGTGGGCAGTTTGGAAATCAAAAATAATGCAAAAAATGGCAAAGTTCCAGATGGAAGAAGTGAATGTATTTGGAGGATTTTTAATTCCTTATGCTTCAAAAAAAGTCAAAGAAAAAATAAGAAACTTAAAATTAAAGTTTAAAGATAAAAAAAGACTTGAGAAAGAATTTAAAAAATCAAAATTAAAAATTAACCTTGCTCTTCTTGGAGGAGGAGATATTGTTTTTCCAATAATCACCTCCGGGGTCGTATTAAAAATTTGGGGAATTGCTCCTGCAGTTCTTGTAATTATTGGTGCCTTTTTGGGTTTAGGAGGGTTACTCCTTTTCTCAGAAAAAAAGAAAATGTATCCAGCAATGCCTTTTATTAGTGCAGGAATATTTTTAGGAATGCTTGTGAGTTACTTGTTTTTTATTTAAGTTTTAAAATTAAACTGGGGTTAAAATCTTTTTCAAGACCAGACAATTTTTTTGCTATCTCTAAAGTGTCTGACCTTTCTTTTCTATTTAAATACAAACAAAGATTTTCTACGCTTTTAAGACTTGAACCTTCAAAATCCACAATTGTTCCTTTATCTATTGCAAAAGGATTTCCGGAATATTCTATTTTATGAAATGGGACTCCCCCTTCAATATAATCAACTTTTTTATAAGGGAGCAATTCTACTTGAGAACCATTAACTCTTACAACTTTTCCTAAATATCCTTTAAGGGGTGTCTGAATTGAAGTCCACTTTCCAAGATAATCTTTAATGTCTGTTACTTCAATTTCCTGTGTTCCAAAACCCATAGCTAATTTTTTCATAAAAACTAAAAAATTTACTATTTTATAAACTTTTCCAATTTGTTACCCCTAACAAAACACAACAAAATAGAAAGCTTTATAAATGTGTTATCACTGGGTAATTACATGATAAAAGGAAACAACGGATATGCTATTGGAATGTACTTAGAGAAAATTGAAGATTTTTTAGATTATTATAAAATTCTTGAACCCCCCCAAATTACTTTGGGTGACAATGAACAATTAAGGAAAAATTTTTTACAATTGTCTGATTTAAAAATTAGGAATCCTTCTTTGGAACAAAGAAAAAATTCTCTTTTGGCAAGAATTCATTCAACGGGAATTTTAGGAGAAGATTTTTTTGATTCAAAAATTAAAGCTGGAGAAGACACTTTTTATAGAAGTTTTGTGACTAAAGTTAGTTCTGGAGGAATTACTAAAGAAGATTCTGCTTTTCAAAAAATAAACATGGGGAAGGTAAATTAAAATGCTCGTAAAAAGTGAATTAATTGCAAAGATAAAAGATTATTTTGAACTTAATATTTACGAAACTAAAGTTTGGTTAGCTTTACTTGGAAAAGGTTCAGCTTCAGCTGGTGAAATTGCGACAATTTCGGGAGTTCCAAGAAGTAGAACTTATGATGTTTTAGAGTCCCTTGAAAAAAAAGGATTTGCCCTTGTAAAATTAGGTAAACCGGTAAAATATTTAGGAGTTAAACCAAGAGTTATTCTTGAAAAATTAAAGAATAATGTTAGAAGTCATGCTGAAGAAAAACTTCAAAGTTTGATTAACATAAAAGAAACAAATGAATTTACTCAACTTGAAGAACTTTATAATGTGGGAATTAATCCCGTTAGACGTGAAGACCTTTCAGCATCAATTAAGGGAAGAAATACCATTTCAAACCATTTAAGCGAAATAATTGAATCTGCAAAGTCAGAAGTCATCTTTTTTACAAACTTTAAAGAAATGAAATTAAAAGAAAAACTTTTCTTAGAAACTTTTAGTACTCTTAAGAAAAAAGGGATAAAAATTAAGGTTGCACTTTCTGGAAATCCTGAACAAATTAAAAAACTTTCAGAAAACATGAAAATAAAAATAACTCCAATTGAAATTGATGCAAAATTCTTTATTATTGATAAAAAAGAAGTTTTATTTTACTTAAACAGAGAATCTACAAAAGAAGACCAAGCAATTTGGTTAAATTCTGATTTCTTTGCATCTGCTTTTGCTGACTTGTTTGAGATTGCTGTTAAAGATTAAATTAATCTAAAATTACCTCTGTAATATACATCTCTTTCACTTTTCTCTTATTTTTGTTTAACCACTCTTTTAAGAAGTCTTTAGCTAAAAAATCTATTTTTTTAAAAGCATAAAGTCTTCCTTTTTTTTCAATTATGTTTTTATGTTCTTCTTTAAAACGTCTTACATTTTTTTCATCTTTAATTAATGGCCCGCTAAAAATTATTTCTTTTTTTCTTTTTAGAACAAAGTAACCTATTCCAACTTTCTTTTTATCATATTCAAAATCCTTATTTTTTACCTCAAAAGCAAGATTTAATTCTCGTCCTAAGTGATTAAAAAACTTTAATAATTTTGTTCCTGCAACATCCCCCTCTTCTTTTTTTGTTTTTATTTTTATTTTTAAAAATTCTAAACTCTTTTTTTTAGATTTATTCTTTTCATTTTCAAAATCAATTTTTTTCTCTTTAAAAAATTTCATATTCGGATTTTTTAAAAATTCTCTTGCTTTTTTTTGAAAATTTTCATAAGTTTCTTCTGTTAATGCTGCTAAAACATTTCTTGCTTTAAATGTTGGGTCCACCAAAATTATAGGGGAATCTAATTTTGAACCATTCATATCTAGTAATACATTTTCTTTTTTGTACAACTTTTCAATATCAATAATTAACTTTTCTTTTCTTTCTTTTGATAATTCTTTTAAAAATTTTTCAAAACTTTTAAAATAATAAACTAAAAGTTCAAGAGAATACCCACTAAAACCATGAACATATGACTCTGCACCATAAGATTTTGAAGCTTTTAAAAAAGATTTGGCAAGTTTTATCCCATCTATAACTTTTTTTGTTTTAACTTTTTTTGAAATATAATCTACATGGGAATAACTTAAATCAGTAATATTTAATGCTTCTTTAGGATTTTTTATTTTTTTTACCGGAACAATTTCAAAAAAAACTGAATTTCCTAAATTTATTCTAAAATAATCTCTTGATCCATGAACAGTTTTTACTTTTCTTTCCCACCTTAAAATTTTCCTTGACAGTTTTCCATAATCTTTTTCCTTGTACTTTTTTCCAAACCTTAAAAAAACATCAATATCATAAAATTCTCCTTTTATTAGGGTTTTCTTAGCATAACTTCCTCCCACAAAAACAGTTGCATCAATGGACAAATTTTTTATTCTTTTTTTTATTCTAAGCAAAAAATCCTGAAGGGAACTTTCCATAAAATTTAATTCTTCCTTACTTGGATTTATATTTTCCAAGACCTCATTTAAAACAAAATTAAGTTTATTTTTCATATAGAACTAAAGTAAAATCCCTTTTTAATTTTATTTGAATTTCTCAACATCCAAATCACCATAATTAGGATTATCTCTTAAAGTTCTTGCAATATCAATTAAATATTTTCCTTCTTCGAGTTTATACACTAAAGGTTTCTTTTTATTAAAAATATTTGTTAAATCTAATTCAAACTTTCCTTCTCCAGTTACTCTTACTGATTCAAAATCTAAAATGACCGGGGTATCTTCTTCTTCAATTCCTGCAATTGCTCTTAAGTCTTGTTCTATTTGTTTTTTATCTTTTTCTGGAATTTCAATTATTTTATCTCTTAACTTTTCTAATTGTTCTTCTCTTACATAAAAAAAGAAACGACTATGGCATTCTGAACACCCTTCTAAAAGTTCTTTACTTCCTGCAGAAATTATTTTTGAGCACTTAACACACTGGTGAGGCATTGTAACAAAACAAGGAACCTAGGACTTAAAAATATTTGGGAGCTGAAATCTTATTTACTTATTTAACATTAATTCAATCTTCTTGGGATCTCTCTTTATTTCCTTTACAATAGAAGCGGGACCAATTATGGTAATTGCACCTAAATCTCCTCCTGAGAGGCTCATAACAAGCTTATTTTTGAATTTATCAATAATTCCCAGTCTTTCTTCAGAACTAATAACAGCAAGTTCAATTCCTCTAAAATTCTTTACATGCCCAATCATTGCCATTGTGTCTTCAATGAGTCTTGTCTCTTCTTCTGGCCTTAACCTTCCTTGTAAAATAAGAATATAATTCTCAAATGCAATGTCCAAGATTTTTCTTATTCTTTGAGTGCTATCTAAATGTTTTATCTCGGAATAAGGCATAAACCTTATTGAAAACCCTTTTATTTTTTTATTTTTTGAACTTGATTTTTTTGCCATTTTACCTTAATTTTTTTGATAACCTAAAGACTTCGTCATAAAATTCTTCTAAATTCTTTCCATACTTTGCACTCATTCCAACCACCTTATACTCAGGAAATGCTTCTTCAATTTTTTTGATATTTGCTTTTCTTAAGTCTGATTTATTTGCTACAATTAGTACGGGAATTTTTCTTGCAACTAAATTTCCAATGATAGTGATATTAACCTGATTGTATGGGTTTTCAGTTGCATCTAAAACAATAACTACAACATCCATATCATCCAACCACTTTATACTTTCAATAATTCCTTGAGTTGCTTCCTTTGCCCTATTTTTAGCTTCTTTCTTGTTTACTTTATACTTCAAGAAATCCTCATAATCTACTCTTGTAGTAATTCCTGGTGTGTCAATCATCTTAAACATCATAGATTTACCTTTATATGAAATTTCAACTTTTTCTTTAAATTGAACATTTCTTGTTTCATGGGGAACTTTTGAAACGGAACCAATTTCTTCCCCTGTAAAATCTTTACAAATCCTATTAGCGAGGCTAGTTTTTCCAGCATTTGGAGGCCCATAAAAACCTAATTTTACATCTTTTTTATTTTTAAAAATTCCAGAGAATATTTTTTTAAAAAAGTTTTTCATTATTTTCATTGCCATCTTATATTAAATTTTTCTTCATTTATTAAATTTTGTGTCATCAATACTTCTAAACTCAACGTTTCTTCCAGGACTTGGAGTAACTCCCATATCAATTTCTTTTTTTGGTTTTAAAAATCCGAATAAATCTACCATTCCTGTTCTTTTTCCTGCATATTTTTTTAGTAAATAACTTACTTGTTCTCTTTTCCAACCAGCTTTCAAAAGGTTTACCTTAATTTCGTCTTCAGAAACTCCTTTCTTTGATAAATTTGTAATGTACACAATTGCGTTATATAATTGATTTTTATCTGGAAATAAGAATTTTTCATATTTCACTTTATACCAACGGTGAAGAATTAAATAAATTAAAAGCCCAATTAACAAAACTGCACCAAGTCCAAGATAAATTATCCAAGTTTTTACTTTTAATTCTGGAATTGGTTCACCTTCAAAAACAGTAACATTACTTGGTGAAACAAAAATATCTGTTCCAGCGTTAAAGCCTTCATCTGCGGAAAAAGTCAAATCTTGACGACTTCCAGTTAAAGAAAGATATTTGTAACCTTCAACTTCTTTAATTTTTGAGTCATCATCAAAAGTTAAATTTCCAGAATTTCTCATAAAAAGGTATGACTCTTCTTCAAAAGGTTTCACAGGTAAAATTGAAAGGTCATAAAAGTTTGTTGATGAAGAAGTTCCATCTTCCCAATTAATAACCACCTTATTTTGTGAAAGTGCAGAATTGATATTTGCTATATTCCAAAAAGTGACATAATCATAAGTTCCTGTAGAATCTTTATAATTAAGACCGGTAACTGAACTAAGAGCATCTAAATTTATTCCACTTTCAGAGGGGTTTATGAAAGAATTTGAAATTTCTACTTTTTGTAATGAAGAAGGAAACTTTAAACTTAAGAATTCCGTGATTAAAGAATTATATTCTGAATCAAGTGTTGCGGAAGCTTCCCTTGTTTCTATTGAAGACAAATTTGCTTTTAATGAACTTAGATCAAAAAGTCCATCTATTTGACTTTTTTCAAAAGCACCCAATGAAAGGTAAGAATCTTCGATTCCATTTAAAACATCTTTTCTTTCTTTTATTTCTGACTTTAAAATTTCCTTGGCTGAACCTACTTCAACATTAAATGATTTTGAAATTTTTCCTATTTTTGTTGTAACAAGTATATTTAGAGAGTAATTGCCTTCAACTGAATATGCATGTCTTACTGTATTTGTTGAAGTGGTTGTTGAAGAGTTGTCTCCAAAAGTCCATTCATAACTTGAAGCACCTAAACTCGACGGAACATAAACATAAAGCTCAGTTGAAAACAATACTGGAACTTTAGTTGGATTTAAATTAATTTTAAAATCTTTGATTGTGATATCTTTTTCAAAAAGTTTATTTCCATCATAAGTTAAAATGTAAGTTGAGTTTTTTTCTTCATTTGAAAGATTGAAAAAATTTCCAAGAAACAAAGTTCCTTTTGAAGAGTTTACAAGTGAAGGGTCTTCAGTTAATTCTGAGAATTCATCTAAAGTAACTCCTAAACCTCCTACAAAGTCATAATTTACATTTAAATTTTTTAAAGTGATATCTTGGTCTTTTGATGAACTAATTTTTATTGGAACTATACAACTTGTTTTTGAGCAGTCAAGACTTCCATAGTTTGAAGTAATATAATCTTGAACCATTTTTGAAAAGTTTCCTACTCCAGAAATAGAATTTATAATTGGAATTGTCCCAACACTTCCAAAATATTTTTCTTTAGCTCCAATTTGGTAAGTATAAATGGGGGTTTTTACAGGAGCTCCAATAAATCCACAGTTTGTTGCTTGATTGTGACCATGGATTTTATATTCTCCACTCCCTAAAGGGCTTCTAATTATACAAACATAATAATTATCTTTTTTAATTGGAACATTCACTTCACAAAATTCTGAACTTCCAGCACTATTAATATCAATATTTGGGATAACACATGACTTCACAAATCCTCCTTTTTTGTCAAAGAGTTTCATTGTAACATTTAAGTTTCCAGAAGTGATTTCTTTTATCCATGCTCCAATTTTCAAACCTGGAGCTTCCTCTAAAGAAACTTCTTGACAATATGGATTTTCTGTTAGAGAAACTTCAGTTTCGTTTGAAGAGACATAACAACCAAAATTTGCATCCTGAAAAGTATTTGTTCCTTCACTATTTTTAAAGTCAACAGTTCCGTCATTTAACAAATCAATTGAAATTTGGTTTGTAGGAGATTCTGTTGCATCACTCTCTAAGTCAAAACTGATTGAATTTATTTTAGTTAACTTATCTTTAAAAGTAATTCCATAAAAAGTATCTTTTCCATCATTTAATGGAAAAGAAAATGCTGTTTTCGAATCTGATTCTTTAAACTTTGATTCACAATCGGTATAAGCACAATTATAATTATATCCTGTTGAAGACTTAATTAACTCTTTTAGAGAAACTGAATTTCCAAAAGAATCTGTGAATACATTATTAACTGGTTCATTTGTGAATGAAATTTGAATATTTCCTGAAATTGATGAACCAATTGTATACTGGTCTTGAATTGAATAATTTGTAAAGTTATAAGTTGCAGAAACAAATGACAGCAAAAAGATTGCTAAGATTAATCCAATAATTTGTTTATTTTTCATCCTCTTTTTACCTAATACATTCAGGAGAAAGAGATTTATAAAGATTTTTAAGAAGGAATTATAATCTTTAATCCAAATCTAAACTTATTTTAATTGCTAGATTAACTTGATACATAAGAGATGGACTTAATCCCGAAATTCTTTTTTTAATTCTTGATTTGTCTATTGTTCTAAGTTGATTTGTAAGTATTGTTGAATCGAGAGTGAGTTTCGAGTCTTTTTTTGATAAGAAAATATTTGTAGGATACTCTTTAATAAATTTTTTTGATGTTATTGCGGCGACAATTGTTACTGGACTATATTTATTGTGAATATCATTTTGTACCACAATTGCTGGTCTAATGCCTCCCTGTTCTGAACCCCCAATCGGTTCAAAATTTGCAATTATGATATCTCCCCTTTTAATTTCCATCCCATTTCCACTGAGATAAATCTTCAATAGCCTCAAACTCTTTAGTAATTTTTAAATTCTCTTCACCCATTTCTTTACACCCTTCAATTAAAAGTTCTTTTTGATTTCTTTTTTGATTTTGTGAAAATTTTATTAAACTCAAAATTACACTTTCGTACGTTTCTTTTCCATTTTTCATTCCATCAAGAATTCTTTTCACATCTTCATTGAGTTGTATTGTGGTTACCATTAGACTATAGAATTTCTATAGTATATAAATCTTATTATTCAGAAATAATTATTATGAAATAATTATCTTTTTTTGAATTAACCTTATATGTTTTTAATCTATATCTAAAATTATTCTATCTTACAAAACTTAATCTCATTCCACCATCAGATAAATTTTCAATAAAATATTCTTTTATTCCCTCAACTTTTTCACTAATTTTTTCAATGGTATTTGAATAAATTTCTCCCATTTTTCTTAAATGGTTTAATCTTATTTTTCTCATGTTTAATTTATGGTTTTCATAAATTTGTTTTTTTAAACTGGTTATATATTCATCTGAAGAAAAATTTTCATAATTTTGTTTGTATTCAATATTTGGAAGGTTAAATGGGATAGGTTGTAAATTTTCCAACTGTTTTTCCAAACCATTTTTTAAAATTGTTTTTTCCCCAGAAATGATTCTTAATCTATTGGGAAAATAAATAATTCTGAAATTTTCCAAAAGTTCTGGATTTATTCCTGAAAGTAAATAATCTCTTTGTTCTTCTGTGAGAGTTTCTTCAAAGAAGTATCTTTTAAATTTCTCTTTCAAACTTCGATACATTTTTTTAATCTTCATTTTTTTATAGAACTTCTTTTAAAATTTCTTCGGGATTTTTTCTTAAAAGAACATTCCAATCAATATTTTGTTTATCTTTAAGATATTTTTCAACTAGATAATATCCAAGGGTATACCCTGTCCAGTTCGGATATTTTTTTGAACCGAAGAAAACATCTAAGTATAATTCTTCTTCAGTAGAATCTAGTTTTGATTTTAATTCTTCAAAATATTCTTTTATCTCGTTTTCATTTAGTGCTTTTGAAAAAGGTGCAACTTCCCCTCCAAAAATACTTTCTCGGAAGTGTTCTGCCAAACCTTCACTGACTAAGCATGTTCCCAATTTTACTTCTTCTTTTAAATAATAAGGTGAAACTGAATGGGCAAATTCATGTGCCAAAGTTTCTTTTAAATTTTTTTTAAAATCTGTCACCGGATTCAAAAAAATAAAAATAAAATTGTTAACAAAACAGTGTCCTATTGAACCCCCCATCTCGTTTTTTACAAAAGGATCAAAAGTGGGTAAAACAAAAACATTTGTTTTGATTTTTGTAAAATTTTTTAATTCTATTAAAGTTTTTTTTAAAACTTCTAAAATTTCATTTTTTTGATCCTCATTAACTTCAAAATAGATTTCTTTTCCTTTTTCACCAAATATTGGATAATTAATTTCATCTTCTAGTTTATTCCGATTTGAATAATTTAAATTGAGACTATCAAAATTTTCTAAAAAGTTTTGAATGAATTTGGAGTTCTCTTTTGCCAAGTCAAGATTATCTAAAAAGGTGTAGATTTCATAATCTTTTGTTTTTAGTAATTTCATTTTAAATTGTCCTTCCTAATATTTCCCAAACTAATAGAATATATAGGTATTTCGTTTTCAATCAAATCTAATATCTCTTTAACCTTCTTATCTACAAAACCACTGACAGGACAAGCCCCAATT
>JAACWA010000034.1 GCA_009992175.1 archaeon | reverse complement strand
TGAACCAACCCAAGCTCCAATTACGGGGGGAATAATTTCAAACTTTTTAGGAATGGTTTCGAAGTTTTTTACAGGATTAATCACCGGAAGAGTTACTGAAACCTCTTCGATAATATCTGGAGAGGTTTCAAAAGAAGACCCTTTTATTTACAAGCATGCTGAAAAAGATGTCTCTCTAGTTTCTGGAAGCATAAAATATAATGGAGAAAAACTTCCGGATGAAACAATTTCAATCGAAAAAAAAGGAAATGAAGTAACTGTAAAAACAAATTATTCTATCAAAAATAATAAATCAAAAACCAGAACCCTCTCAATAGGACTATCTAAATTAAACAAACCAATTGTAGAAGGAAAATTAAAAATCCAAATAACAAACAACAATACCCAAATATTTTCATTTGATGAGATAGTTTCTAATGAATCCACCAATAAAACACAAGAGGAATTGACCAATATAACCGACAAAATTTTTAATGAATCAATAAACACTTCAAAAATTAATCTTGAATCAATAAACCTTGAAACAAACTTCAGTGAAGAAGAAAAAGATTTTATCCTTTCCACCATAAATGAAACAAATTTCACAACAACAGTTAATACTTATAAAGAAAGGTTCTTAGTGGATTTTTCATTTGCTGGATACACCACCGAACATTCATATCCCAATACCTTTTCTGAAGAAGAGTTGACTCAAAATATTGGGAGAGATAAGTATTTGTGGATTAAAGATATAATAAACACCCTTTCAGAGAAAAAGTCTTCAAAGGAAAAAGTAGAAAACTCAACATTAAGTTCCTCAATTTTTTAAGAACGATTTCTAATTTTTTCAATTACAAACCTTGAACTAACTGAGTCTGAAATAGTAGCAGTTAAGAGAAGTTTTCCAACTGCAACCTTAAACAAACCTTCATTTTTTGGAATTTTTGCTACTTCGGAAAAACGATTAATCACTTCATCAATCTCAGTCCTTGAAAGTTTTACATTAGTCGGTTTTCTTCCCATAGAACCTGTAACATAAATAGTTTCATTTTCCCCTTCTGTTTCAATAGTTAAAACATTAGGATCTTGAATGAATGGATTGAGTTTTCCAAGGTCAAGAGAATTTTTTTCAGATGCAACTGGTTTAATTGAACTTAAATGTCTTGGAAGAGAAAGATTTGGAATTCTTAATACTTTTCTTGCTCTAAACTGGACTGGCCTCTCCCTTGGTACAATCCGTTTTCTAACAGGAGCAGGATGAGTAATTAAAGATTCTTTTTTTATTTTTTGTTTTAATTCTTCACTATTTTTAGGTTGTTCATAACGAATTTTTACTTCCTCTTTTATTTTTTCTTTAATTTCTTCTTTAGAAATTGGAGAAACTGGAGAAACTGGAAATCTACTTTCTTTCATAAATTCTTCAAGCTTAAAAATTTCGGCATTTCTAGAATTCTTTATTAAATTACGAACAACTTTCAAAAGTGACTTTATTTTTACTTCATCAGAAACTCCTTCAAACATATTATCTCTCCATATTGCTGAAGGAATCATCCTCTGAATCTGTAACTGAACTCCTAGAAGAAGAATATCCTTGATCTTCTTTAATCATTTGTTTTTTTTCTGCTGGAGGAGGAATTTTTTTCACAAGGGGAGTCTGTGAAAAAGAGGGCTTTGAAAAATTTCCTGGACCAGTCATAGTTTCATACATTAAAGTTAAACCTTTAGCAATAACTTTATTTTGATCTAAAATTGAAACCATCGTATCAAGTAATTGCTTATCTCCTCTGTCTTCATTCTTTTTTTCAATTTCATTTTTCACAATAACTTTGGCAGAATCTTCAAACAGTTTAAGAAGTTCAGAAATTTGATGAGACAAATTGTCAAATTTTTGGGATAAATTAGTCATAACTTTTTGTAAAGAAACAAAATTTTCAACCAAAAGTTTTTCAGTTTCACTTTTATGTGAACGAGGGTTATGATGAACTTTTTTTGAAGAAACCTTCTTTTCACCACTCTTTTTTGCCATACCTAAAACAAGAGAAACTTATTTATAAATTTATCCGAGGCAAAAGTTCACTTAAAAAATCCCAAGTGAATCCTTTTCTTTAACATCTCCAACCTCTTCCTCTACCTCTTCAACACCTTCATCAAACTCTTCATTAGAATTTTCTTTTAGTTCTTCATGGAGAACTTCTTCTGAATTTTCTTTGTTTTCTAAACTTTCTTCCAAATTCTCCCCTAACTTTTCCTCCTTACTATCAGGACTATTCATATATTCTTTTTTTTCTTTTTCGATTATTTCCAAATCCTTTTCTAACTTTTTATCTGCTTCTGGACTTTTTTCATAAATAGATTTTATTTTTTCTTTCTTTTTAAGTTCTTTTTTCAAGTAATCCTCTTTTTGTTTTTCCATTTCATATTTTCTTGGTTCTAAATCTGTTCCCTTTAAAAGATTATTTTCTATTTCCCAAATTCTCTCTGAAAAATCTTTAGATTTATCTGGTTCAACAGATACAAAATCAATTCCCCTTTTAATTAAATGCTCTAAAATTTTAGGATTGGTAAGAAAATCTCCAAAAATATTTGTCTCAACATTATTTCTTTTTGCTACCCTAACTAAATATTCAATTTGGTAACTAAACGCAGGATGAATTTCTTTTAAAATTTCTGAAACTTGCGAGTTTGAACTGTCAACAGCAAGGAGGTATTGCATTAATTTATTTATGTTAATAAGAATTGAATCTACTCCTTCAGAACAAATTTCCTTAATTAATTGAACCGCAGCAGGAGTCTCCATTATAACTCCAATTAAAACACTTTCAAAACCAATTTTCTTTAAGAAAGCCTTAATCTTTTTAATTTCATCAATTGAAACAATATTTGGAATTAAAACTCCTACTTTTGTTTTTTCAGAAATTCTTTTTATTGCATTAAATTCTGCCTCCAAAATTTCTGGATATTTTAATCCAAAACGAATTCCATGTAACCCTAAAAGAGGATTTTTTTCTTCAGAATTTCTTGAACCTTCTAATTTGGAAAATTCATTACTTAAAAAATCGCTAGTTCTTATCCAAACCTCTTCAAAATTTTCTGAAACTTCTTTTATTCCTTCATAAATTAAATTTTCATATTGATTAATATAATGTGAGTCTAAAAAATATAGTGGATGCTTCCCACTTTTTTCAATTATCTTTTCGATTTTTAAAATTCCAACTTTCTTTAATCCGCTTGAAATTCCTCCCTCAAGTAAATAAGGTGAATCTAAAACCAACTTTAATTTTGTTTTTGTTATTTTTTCTACTCTTAAAATTTCTGAAGGATTTTCTTTATCTTTTTCTTCTATTAACTTATTTTCATTTGGTTCCTTTGGAGCTAAAAAATTGCTTTCTTCCGATGTTTTTGTTTCTCTTGTTTGTAAAACATAAATTCCGGATTCATCAATTGAAAACTCTAACGTTTGAGGAACTCCAAAATGGAATTCTGCTTTTTCAGCCAAATCTCCAATTCTCTGAATTTCATAATTATTTAATACTTGAGAATTTTTTCTTTCCTCACTAGATTTAACACTCTTCAAACTTCCTGAAGAATCTCTTACCACCATAAAAGACTTTTCTCCAATTTTTTTATCTAACAAATCTAACTCTTTTGAAAGAATATATTTATCTGGAGAAATTTCCTTGATATTAATTCCTTCTCCAATTCCCCAAATTGCATTCACAGAAATATTTCCAGAAGAATTCTTTGAAAAAACAACTCCTGATTTTTCTGCAGAAATCATTTTTTGGACAATAACTGCAATCTTTAACTTTTTAAAATCAAAATCAATTGAAAACTCCCTCATTAAAGTCTTTGGATTAAATAACGAAGCAAAACAATTTTTAATGTGGTCCAAAAGTGAATCATTTCCTTTAACATTTAAATATGTATTTTGTTCTCTTAAACTCAAACTCTGAACTCCAAAGGGTAAACTACTTCTTACTGAAACAAAAACTGGCTCAGTTGCACTGTTTAAAATATCCCTTGCACTTCCTTTTTCAATTTCAATTTTGTTTGCTCCAAGGTTCTCATAAGACTCAAAAATTTCTTCCTTTAATTCTTCAGAAAATTCAGCCTTCAGAATTAGTCCTTTCACCTTTTCACAATTTCTAGAAACTTCCTCCTCATTTTTAAAATTTGTTGACCCAAAAATTTCCCTGATTTTATCCTTTAAACCCGAACTTTCTAAGAAACCTTCATAACTTTCAGTAGTAATTACAAAACCATCTGGAACAGGGAATTTTTTCTGAAAAAGCTCTCCTAAACCTAATCCCTTTTCACCAACAGAATTAACTGAACCTTTGTCAATTTTAGAAAACCACTTAATAAAATTTAGGTTTTTAATTTCTCCCTCCTCCATTTAGAAACAATGAGAAAATACTTAATAAAGGTTTCTTGAAAAATAAAAATACCCACAAATAACTTTATAAATTATATAATCTAAATAAAAATATGATTGAGTGGATAATCTTGGTGCTTGTAGGACTTTTGCTTTTAATTGGAATTTTTTATTTCAACAGGTTTGTAGTCTTATCAAATAGAATTGACAATTCACTTTCTCAAATTGATGTTCAACTAAAAAGAAGGGCTGACTTAATCCCTAATTTAATTGAGACTGTAAAAGGATACGCAAAACACGAAAAATCTATTATGGCTGAAGTAACAAAAGCTAGACAAGCCATGATTTCTGCAAAGAATTTAACTGGGAAAGTAAAAGCTAATGGAGTTTTAGAAGGAGCTTTAGGAAAACTGTTTGCAATTGCAGAAAATTATCCTGATTTAAAAGCAAATACTAACTTTATTGAACTTCAAAGAGAACTTTCAAGTACTGAAGACAGAGTTGCTTATGCTAGACAAAACTATAACGATTCAATCCTTACATATAATAATATGGTTCAAAAATTCCCAGGAGCACTTTTTGCTAGTATGTTTGGAAGAAAGGTGAAAGAGTATATTCAAATTGCTCCTTCTGAAAAAGTTGTGCCCAAGGTTAGTTTTAATTAAATTGAATCTAGTCAAATTTTAAATAGTTAAAAATATTAATTTTTTTATGGAACATATTGATTTTAGAGACCAAATTTCAAAAAATAAAAGAAACTCAGTTTTCTTGATGATATTTGTAGCAATAACAATTGTTATTTTAGGTTATGTAATCTCCTTCGCTTTTGACCCCAGCTATTTTTTCTTGATAATGATTGTTGCAATAATTTTTTCAATAAGCTATACTTGGGTAAATTTTTACAATTCGGATAAAATCGCAATAAGCGCAGTGAGAGCAAAACCTGCAGACAAAATAAAATATAGAGACTTTTACAGATTAGTTGAAAGTTTAACGGTCGCGTCATCACTCCCAATGCCGAGACTTTTTATTATGGAATCTGGTTCAATAAATGCTTTTGCATCAGGACGTGACCCAAAACATGCTGTTGTTTGCGTGACAACCGGAGCACTTGAAAAACTTGACCGTCGTGAACTTGAAGGAGTTCTAGCTCATGAAATGGGTCACATCGCAAATTATGATATTCGTTTTATTACATTAGTTGCAGTAATGGTTGGAATGATTGCAATTGTTTCCCAAATTTTCTTAAGAAGTTTGTGGTTTGGTGGAGGAGGAAACGATAACAAAGGTTCAGGAATTTTTATTCTAATTGGGATTGCTCTTGCAATTTTAGCACCAATAGTTGTAACACTAGTTCAACTTGCAATTTCACGTAAAAGAGAATTCACAGCAGACGCAACAGCCATAAAATTTACAAGAAATCCAAATGGACTTATTGGGGCTTTAGAAAAAATAAAAAAAGACAGCGCTCCAGAAAAAAAAGTTAGTAAAGCACTTGCTCCTCTTTTCTTCTCAAGCCCATTTAAGGGACTTTCATCGACTCACCCTCCTCTTGAAAAAAGGATTGAAGTTTTAAAGAGTATGTAACAATTCAAATAAAAACAAAAATTCTTTCTAAACAAATTTTATAAATCCCCTTTATCTATAGTTAATATGGGATTTATAAGGGGGGGAATAGTTTTTATTCTTGCTATTGCCCTATTTTTTGGACTTTTTGTTGGAAACCTTTTTTTAACTCTAAACTGGTCACTAAAATATAATCATGTTTCACCATATATTCAAAACTTATCTAACGATTTTGCTACAAGTTCGGGGAACAAAGGAACAATTCTTGGAAATTATGAATCACAAAAATATTTGTGTCAAAATGAAAATGCATCTCCAATTGAATTTACTTTAGATGAAGAAAAAATAGTTGTTCCTTGTGAAACGGTCAATGAAGGGGGAAAGTCTGTAATTGGATATCTTATCAATGAATCTATCCCATTTTATTATTACAAAGATTACAACTGTTCACTTATAGATTGTATCAAAACTGAAAAAGCCCCATTTGCATTAGTCTCAAAAACTGCAAAAGATTATTGGAAAGAAAAATTTTATTCTACCCTTTTAATTTCACTCATAATTTTTGCGCTAATATTCTTATTCATAAAAGAAAAACATAGCTCTTTTATCTTAGCTGGAATAATCTCAATCTTTTCGGCAATTCCATTTAGACAAATCTCCTGGTTACTTTCATTGTTACCCGACTTACTTCCATTTAGGATACTCCCAATATTCTTTACTGAAGCTGGAAATGTATTTATCTTAATGTTAATTATAGGAATTGCCCTAATCTCAATTGGAATTGGGATAAAGTTCTTTAATTGGGGGATGAAACTAAATGAATTTATTCGTAAAGCATTCAAAAAAAAGGATAAAAAACAAGAGGAAGAAATAACAAAGGAAAATTTAAAGAATTTAATTGATAAAGAAATTGAATCTACAGTAAATAAAAAAGAAAAAACAAAAAAAGAAAAGTCTACTTCTAAAAAATCTAAAAAGAATTAATTTTTATCTCTTTTATCTTGTTTTTCTTGTTCTTTAGCTCTATCTCTTTCTTGTCTTGCAATAAACCCTTTTAGAAATGTTGAATGGGAATCTTTATCCACCAAAGTTTCGAGCTTATAACCTTTTAAACTTCCCACATTAACAAGCTCCCCCTTAACTTTTTCTTCCATATTATGGATTAATTTTTCAGAAACAATTATCTCTCCTTCAGAATGACCAGAAAACTTTTTACTCTCGATCATAAGAGTTCCAAGGCTCATAAATTTTATGTTCTTTGGTTCAACCTTAGTAATTATTGTTCCGTAATTTAATGAAATTCCAAATTCAATTCTTTGTTTAAATTTTTTATTGTGTTCGTCCAATATTTTTTTAACCTTTTGTAAAATTAAAACTCCTGCCTTCTGATTTTTAAATGTTTTAGTAATTGCAGGAGCAAAAATAAAGAATAAAAAACTTCCATTTTGATAAACAAATCCTTTATTACTTTCAACTAAACTCTCAATTTCTAAAAAAGTCTCTTTAACATTTCCTTTTCCAGAACTTATTTCAGGATAATTTTTTATGGAGATACACCCAACTGTAGCATTTTGTTTTGTTCCTACAATAGAAAGGGAAAGCTCAATTTTCTTCTTTGAATCAAAAACTTGGGAATCTTCAACAACTTTTGGAACTTCACTTATTTTTTTAAGATTTTTTTTATTTTTAGCTCTTACAAAAAAATGTGGTCTATGTCCTTTTTTGAATACTAAATATACCCCAAGAGCAAGAACAATTAATACAAAAGCCCAAATAAATATTGTAAAAGAAGAATTTGATTGACTTACTTTTTCAACCTGAACTACATTTCCTGAAAGTGAAATTCTTCTCTTTAAATCCCCCACAACAACATCATAATCTCCATCTGGAGCACTAATAATATAAATTTCAGACTCTCCCACAGGAAGTGTAAGGGGAATGGTTACATTGTCAAGTCCTATCTGCAAAATCAAATCTCCTTCATAAAAAACATTCCCAGTGTTTGTTAATGTAAGGGTTCTATTAATTATTTCAGAAGAAACCTCTCTATTTTCTAAAACTTTAAATTCGGAATTACTAATTATATCTTTTGAATAAAATGAAATTTGAAAAGTAGCTGGAATTTGATTTTTTTCTACGGAATAAATAAAATTAGTTTCTGTTTTAGTAATAATTTTTTTAATGATTTCGCCTGCTCCATTTTTTATTGCAATATAAACCTCTTCATCTGGAATACTCTCCCCCGTTTGGTCATGTAAAACAACCTTTCCAAAGAGGTCACTTCCTGGAAGAACTTCATTTTTATCTAAAATTATCTCAATACTATTTGGAACATGCGGAACACTCAAAAAAGAAATTTTTTCCCCCGAGTTTAAGATTTCTCCCGCACTATTTTTTTCAGTTACATTTAGAACAAGTTTATGATTTCCTGCAAAAAAATCATTTGGACTCAAAAAAACAAAGTTAAAGTCTCCATTTTTAACTTCTCCATTAAAAGAATTGTTATCTAAAACGGCACTATAAACTCCCTCAACATTCTCTCCATTTTCTTTAATTGCTGAACCCTGAATTGTAAACTCTTCTCCAGGTGTAAAAGAATCTTTCAAATTAACAGTTTCTACTTTAATTAAATTTGAAACTTTAAAATTTTCTGAAGAAACCTCTAAATTATCCCCAGAATAAACTCCCAATTCACAATTTCCAAAAAGAGTTCCAATCAAAGGTTTTAGGAGGGGAATTGTTATACTCTTTTTTGTTTCTTCAGTTAAAGATAAAAATTCCTTGTATACTTGTACCTTATTATCTCCACATTTAAGATTAATTGAAACTACTTCATTAAATTCTGGATTTGGAGAAAACACTATTATTGTGTTTATTTTGTCTCCCAAGTTATAAACTGAATGAGGTTGAGTCTCAAAAGTAATACTTGCAGAAACAAAGGAAACTAATAACAATACCAATATAAATGTAATTAAAATTTTTTTCATTTTTTTCCCTTCTTTTTCATAATTTAAAGGAAAAAATTATTTATAAAATGTATGGTGATTAATAAGAAGGTTAGAGGAACGTTTAAATATAATTATCTCTTAATTTGAAACATGGCTGAAAGAGTTGATCCTTATGAAGTAGAAGGAAAAGTGGATTATAATAAACTAATAAAAGAATTTGGAGTTAAAAAAATAACTCCTGAAATGATAAAGGAAATTGAAAAAATTGCAGGAGAAGTCCACCCTTATTTGAAAAGAGGAATTTTCTTTGCCTACAGAGACCTAAAAGAAGTTCTTGAAGAATACAAAAAAGGCAACAAATTTTTCCTATACACTGGATGTGGCCCTTCTGGACCAATTCACCTAGGGCACATTGCAACATGGAGGTTTACTAAATGGCTTCAAGATAAGTTTGATGTTGAACTTTGGTTTCAATTTACCGATGATGAAAAATTTTTATATAAGAATATGACTTACGAAGAAATTGCTAAGTGGACTCATGAAAACATGCTTGATGTGATTGCTTTGGGTTTTAATCCAAAAAAAACACATTTTTTAATTGACACAAAACACGCAGGAATAATTTACCCGGAAGCAATAAAGGTTGCAAAAAAAATAACTTTCTCTTCAATTAAAGCAGCTTTTGGATTTAATGATTCAAATAACATCGGGAGCATTTTTTACACAGCAATGCAAACTGTCCCAGTTTTCTTACCAAATGTTTTAAAAAAAGAAAATAGGCCTTGCTTAATTCCAATGGCAATCGATCAAGACCCCCATTTTAGACTAAGCCGAGACGTAGTAGAAAAAATTGGACACAGAAAACCTGCAATAATTCATTCAAAATTTATGACCCCCATAACTGGAAATGAAGGAAAAATGTCTTCAAGTAACCCAGACAGCGCAATTTTAATGACTGACTCTCCTGCTGAAGTTAAAAGAAAAATTAACAAATATGCGTTTAGTGGGGGACGGGACACGGCTGTTGAACATAGAAAATTAGGGGGAAATGTTGAAATTGATGTTGCCTGTCAATGGCTTAAATATTTTGAATTTGATGACAAGAAATTAGAAAAAATTTATGAAGACTATAAAAAAGGGAAACTCCTCAGTGGAGAAGTGAAAAAGGTTTTAATTGATAAAATTAATGAGTTTCTTGCAATTCACCAAAAAAAGAGAAAAACTGCAGAAAAACTAATAGAAAAATTTATTTATAAAATCTAATTTCTTCTCTTTAATCTCTTGTTCAACTCAATAAGTGCAGATTCGTAAATCCTCCGACCACCCGCCCCTAGATAGAGAGGGTTTGCCGATTTTTTGCTTCTTTTTTCTAAAAAGAAGAGTTTGAGATGGGGCTTTTGCCTTCTTTTTCTAAAAGAAGGTCGCCACGAAAGGCGAAAGATTTAGTTAAAGTTATAAATGTTTGATTCATATTTTTTATTATAATGAAATTAAGTTTAGTTATTCCAACTTACAACGAAAAAGAGAACATCCAAAAACTTATTAAAAAAATTCAAAAAGAATGTGACATCCTCCGTGCCCTAAAGGACACGGCGTCCCGTCGTCTTCAATGAAATGAATGATGCAACTCTTGATTCTTTATGTATTCAAAAACAGCT
>JAACWA010000033.1 GCA_009992175.1 archaeon | reverse complement strand
AAGTGAAGAAAGGTTTCCAGTATGACTCAAATCTATAGAAATATCTGCATTTTGGTCTTTTAATTTTCTTAATGATTTTATTAATTTAAATGGATTATTTCCTGAAACATCCAAAAGAACAGTTTCATCTATAAAATCATGATTCTTAAACACATTTTCATTATCTTTTGAATGAATTAAAATAATTTTTACTCCAGTTGAATCTTTTAGATTTTTAATTCCTGGAAGAGAAAGAAGTGAATCTCCTATTGAACTTAATTTAATAACGACTACTTTTTCTATCTTTTTGGGAAAACTCTTTTTTTTTCTAAACTTTAAAATTTTGAAAATAGCTTTTCCAAGAGTATCATCAATAAGCCTTTTGAAAAGGAATCTTTTTTTTGAAATCATAAAAATAGGATATGATTTACCTTTAAAAGAATTGTTAAATTTTTAAAAACCTAATTTTTACTTAAACTTACTTTTGTGTAAACTGCAGACTCAAGATCTTCAAAAAAACCATTTAACAAAGAAGTGATTATACTTTTTCCTTGGGTAGCTGTAATCTCCTTCAAATAATGAATCCTTTCAATAATTGGTAGAGTCTCAACCAATTCTATTCTTTTTAATAAGTATCCCTCCAACCATTCTTTCCAAAAATGGATTTTGTATGCACTTTTTTCTTTTAGATTATTATTTAGAATTGAGATTAATTAAACTTTTATTGGCACTTTTCCGTTCACTTAAACTTTTTTAAAACCATAAGAAAAATTTACTCCAAAAGCCATTTCCATATTGGTTTCACAAATATTTTCTTTTTATCTATTTCAATTTTTTTCTCTTCATTATAAGTAAGAATCAAACCTTCTTTTAGCTTAAACTTATTCATTGCTTCAAAAAGACCCTTAACTTCCCTTTCTCTATTTTCACTATTTAGCTCGTAAGTTACCTGTATTGCCTGAATTACCTTGTTCTTTTCTTTAACAACAAAATCACATTCAAATTTTCCCCTATTATAGTAAACTTCTTTTTTAGCTCCTCTTAATGCTAAAAAGACTAAATTTTCTAAAAGTTTTCCTTTATTTTCAGAAAAACTGAAGGAAACAGAATTAAGCAACCCATTATCTATGCAGTATACTTTTTTTATAGATCCAAGTTGTTTTTGAAAAGAATATTCATATTTTAATACTTGAAAAAACAAATAAGCTTCTTCAAAATAGGAAAGATAATCTATTATTGTGCTTTTTCCCATAGAAAAACCAAGTGATTTTACCTTATTTGATAAGTTTGTATATGAAATTTCTCTTGAAGTTGACTCAAAAATTAGTTTTGCTAAAATTTGAATTTTTTTTACATCTGAAACTTTAAATCTTTCAACAATATCTTTAAAAATCATTGAATCATAATAACTTTGGAGGACTTCATTTTTAAGTTGAGGATTTCTAAAAATAGCAGGATATCCTCCAGTAAACAAATATTCTTGAAAATATTTTTTTGCGATTATTGAATCTTTTCCTCCTTCAAGAATGCTTTTTATTTTCAAATTTTGACCCTTCCAGTTTAAGTATTCACTAAAACTTAAAGGAAAAACTTCTATATTATAGACTCTCCCTCTAAGAGTTGTTGAGATTTCTCTACTCAATAATTTTGAGGAGGAACCAGTTAAAATTATCCTTGCCTCTTTTTTTGTGTCATAAACTCTTCTTATCCAAGAATCCCAATTTTTTACCACTTGAATTTCATCAAGAAACAGAAAAAGGTCCTGATTTTTGTTTAATTCTGAAGCCTCTAAAAAAGCATTTAAAAGATTTTCAAGATCTTTTGAATCCGAATTTATTAATTTTTCATCTTCAAAATTTATATAGAGTATATTTTCTTTGGATATTCCATCTTCTAGTAGTTTCTTAATTTTTTGAAAGCATAGGAAGGTTTTCCCTACTCTTCTTGGACCAGAAATAGTTGTTATAAAATCTTTATATATGGGGAGTTCCAGTTCACGAGGAGTCAATTCTGGTAGTTCAAACTCTTTCCAGTTTCTTATTATTTTTTGATATTCCATCTTCTTAGTAAAGAATCCTTCTATTTAAATCTTCTCATTTTGTCCTGTGGGTAGGACAAATTTACATCATTTTGTCCTGTGGGTAGGACAAATTCATTAATTACCTTTCCAAAACTTTTTGAACTTTTTTAGAGAACCATGGGAAATAAAAAAGCTTATACTTTAAACTCCAAATCATCAAACTCCCCATAACTTCCACTTGGTCTCATAAACTCTTCTCTTCCAATGATGTTCTCCATCTTTGAAGTATCTACTTCCCAAATTCTTATTGGTCCCCTGAACCCTTGATAATAAAAATTAAATGGATATGAACCTGATTGATCAACTAATTTCAATTCGGGATATTCATTTTTTACATCATTCATTAAGTAAAGTTCAACAGCTAAACTGTTCATTGTTTTGTCTGACAAATAAATTCCAGCTCCTCCAAGATCAAACTGTTGACCTTGTACACTAGCGTAAAGATAAATTGTTGCATTTATTCCTGTCTTAAAGTCAAGTAAACCTGCATCTTTTGAATAAAGGTATCTAATTGGGGCATTATACTGTTGTCCATTATAAACATAAATTCCAATTGGTTGAGAATAACTTTTATTATCACTTCTTACTGCAAAAGCAAAAATTCCTGCTCCCCCTTTAGGAAGTAAGAATTTTTTACCAGTATTTGTTAAAACCAAATCTGAATCAAGAGGGAAACCTCCCCTATAAATTCGTGTTGTTCCATTTGATGTTTCTTGGGTTTCTTTAGGGTCTGACAAGAATGTTGGTAAAAATGAAGCCCTGTCAGAAGTATTTTCATCATCTCCAATTGAAGAATATGCTGAATACTTTCCAATATCAGTTGGATCCATTAAAAAGTATGAAACATTGTGTATCTTCATGAAACTCTTGGCAGTATCTGGATTGGGAGTAGTTAAGACATACCTTGCAATTAAGTGATCCCAAAATGCATTATAGTGCCCTCCATCTGTCACAGTTGGTCTTTCTCCACCTGTTTGAACCCAATATCCATAATCCCACCAGTGAAGAAATAAACTTCCAGAAGGGGTGTTAGTTCTAACCCAATTCATTGAATTTTGCCAGTCATTGTTGTAAGAAGGATGTTGATTTTGGGATTGACCTATTGAAGAATTGTAAAACCCTGAAAAAGTTAAAACTAAAGCAACAATTAAAACTCCTAAAAGTAAAAAAGACACCATTTTTGTTACTTCATCTTTTGAACGTCTTGCAAACTTTCCAACTTCAAAAATAGTTAATGGGACCATAAAAGAAACAAAGGGAACAATTGCAAAGAAGGTTCTAACTGCACTTCTAACTGAAAGAAGCATTGGAACCATCCATACCGCAATAAAAACCCACCTGTGATCTATTTCCCATTCAGATTTATAATATGTGTAAACGGCGGTAATAAAAAAGAAAAGGAAACTCAAAAAGAAAAATGCTTTACTTAAAAAGTTCTCTCCATTCAATAAAGAAGTCGAAGAAATTCTTGAAAATAAAATTCCTAAAACAAAAACTGCAAAACTAATTGTAAAAAGATATCTTAACTTTTTAATTTTTATTCCTTTTGCAACTTTTCCTCCAATTATAAAACAACCAATTAAAAAAAGATAAAAGGCAAAACTTCCGATTTGACCTATCCAATCATTCAAATATGGTTGGGCGTTTTCTGCAACAGTTAGAGTCACCCTTTCAGTTCCAAAGGGATTGATTAGTGCACCTAAAACATTTGTTATTAAACTAAATACATTCCCCACAAACAATTGGTATAGAATTCCTCCTAAAACTATCACTACCCCAATATTAATTAATTCCTTAAATTTTGAATTTTTTTGTAATTTATATTTTTTAAATAAAAAGTCTACAAGAATATATCCCAAAACGAAGATACTTAAAAATCCAGATGGACTTGTCATAAAATTAAATAAGACCCCTGTAGGAGTGTATCCGAAAAGGTATGAACTTAGGAGAACTCCTAAAACCCAAGAAGAATAAAAGATAATTGAATTTTTTTCATTCTTGTCTTTTTTCATCAACCAAATGACAATGAATGCTAGAGGTAAAATCATAAACAAAAACCTTGCTCCTCCTCCCCATCCTGCAATTGCAAGCATAGTAAATATTCCTGAAAGAATTCCAATAGTTGTAGATTTTAATGGATTTGATTTTTTCTTTTCAAGTAAAGTTATTGCATAAGAAAATGCTAAAAGTGCTAAGAAGAACCCAAACATTCCAAGAGATTCGTGATCTGAAAAACCTGCAAGAGTACGATAGAGATAAGGGGGTATAACTGAGAGAACTCCTGTTGCAATCAAGGCAACCCACTTACTTCGGGACAAAAGGAATATTAAAAAAAAGAAGACGATAATTCCTAAAACAAAAAACACAACGGGATTAATCACATTTGCAAAACGAAGAGTGGAGTCTGGAGAAAAAATACTTGTGACTTGGTGAACAATAAGAGTTGCTTTTGGATTTAATTCAGTTGTCCAACCAGGATTTAACCCAGGGTACCTTAAGGGATCAATTGTTGGCAAGGGACCAGCATGCATCGTTTCAGATACTCTTAAGAAATAATAAGGGTCAAGAGCTAAAGGAGTGTAATCTCCTGTTGTTGAATCTTTTAAATTAGGTAAATCCTGAAGTCTAATGTAAGCCCCTAAAAAGACAGTTGCTAGCAAAAGAACTATTAAAATAATGTTCTGAACCTTCTTGTCTTTCAAAAACTTTAAACTGACACTAATTGTTTCCTTTACTTCACTATCAACCATTTTCTATTGAAGAATAATTCTTTTTTAAACCTTATTCACAAGAAATCTTCTTTAAAATTATAACTCCTTTAATTTTTTATTATTAAAATAATCAAAAAATATTGAAAATTTGATTACTCTTTCAATACTCTTGTAAGAAGAAACCCAATCAAAAAATAAGTGAAAAAGCATTCCAGCTGCAACAAAATAAAAGTAATTTGAAAAAAAGTAACCTAAAACTAAGAACAGAATAATCCACTCTAATCCATGAAAATACGAAAGGTGAAAAGAATAATTCTTTCTTTCTTTTTTTGGAATTTTTGAAAATTTTTTACCTTTATTCTTAAACCAAAAATACGCTTTTTTTAAATTAAAATTTTTCTTTTCAAAAACATATAAAAGATAATGGTCAAAATCAATTAAAAAACTTGAAAAAAAGAAAATTCCTATTCCAATTAAACTTAACCCCGGAAAAACAAGATATAATATTAATGAAAAAATAAATCCAACAAGAACATGAAATTTGGGTAACATCTTACTCTTTCTTAAACCTTCTAAGAAGTTCACCGAATGCTGGCCTTGTAATAAATACTCCAACTGAAATACCAATTATTGTTGTGATTGCAAATCCCTTTAGAAGTCCTGCTCCAGCCCACATAAGTGGAAGAAGTGAAACTAAAGAAGTGAAATATGCACCAAGAATAATTGCAAAAGCCCTTTTTAATTTTTGTTTTATGTTTAAATTTAATCCGCTACTTGTTTCATCCATCAATACAACCAAATCATCAACTCCCGTACCAATCGTTGCCAAAATTCCTGCAATTGAAGGCAAATCTAAGTTCCAATTTATTAAAGATGAAATTCCTAAAATAATTACCACTTCTGAAACTGTAGTTAAAATTAAAGCAAGTGAAGCCTTCCATTTTTTATAACGAACAAATAAAATTATTGCAACACTTAAAATTGCAACAAGACCTGCAAGCAAGATATATTTTACAAATTCTTCACCTAAAAGAGGAGAAATTGTGTCTAACTTTACAATTTCTAATTTATAGGGTAAACTTCCAGTCATAAGAATAGTTTGAAGTTTCTTCATTTGGGCTTTTGCTTCAAGTAAAGCTTCTTCTTGAGTATTACCTGTTCCTGACCCGGAAATTGCAATTTGTGTTGTAACTCTTCCTTTAAGTCCTTCACTAATTAAAAGACTGTCAACAAAGTTGTCATCTAAAATTAAATCTAATTTTTCTGCCAAATAATTTCCTTGAGGGGTTGAGTTTACTGGAATAGTGCTTGTTACATCTGCTTGCCTTTGAGCTGCAACTCCACTTAAAACAATTTCAAAATTAAACCTACATACATATCCTTGGTCTCCTGGACTACATCCTTCAATTCTTGCACTTTGAGCATCACGACCAACTGAAGCAATATCCCTTGAACCTCCTTCAAAAACAGTAATATTTCCTATTTTTGCTTCAAATTTTCCTTGTTTAGAAATTAATTCTTTCAAATCTTTTGGAGTAGCTCCTGCAATTTCAATTAACATAAAATTGTTTCCAGATAAATCACTTACTGGAGAAACTTTCAAATCTGTTAATCCGAATGCATTCAGTCTATTTTGAGTTATCTCGACTAAATCATTTAATTCACTTGTAGTTAAAGATTTATTTTCTGCTTTAATCAGTGCTCTTGCACCTCCTGCTAAATCGAGTCCAAGCTTAATATTTGTTTTAGAAATTTCTCCTACCGTTAAATCAGGAAAAGAGTCTCCATAATAAGTATATTCTCCCTTGTTTGTTTTAATAATCATTTTTGATTCAACCCCTGAAATAAACTTTCCAGAAACTGCAGTTGTATAACTTTCAAAATCTGTTACTTCCTTTCCATCTATTGCTTTAATTATCTGGCCTTGTTTTAACCCTTGGTCAAATAGTGTTGAATTTGTTCCAATACTCGTCACACTTACTCCTGAATCCAAAAATTTTGGAGGAAGTCCAAAAATAAACATTAATGAAAAAAGAAGACTAAAAATAAGTAACCAAATCTTAAAACCTAATTTCATTTTTTCTTCTCCCTGTGTTCAACATACCACTTCAAGATTGAAACATTTGTTATCCATGTGTTTAACATATCAAAAAATAAACCAATAACTAAAATTAAGAAAATTTGAGTTAAAACAACTGAGAAAGATTGAACAATTATTAAAGCAAATAAAATTGCAAAAAATGAAGTTAAAGTCATAGTTATTCCTGTTTTAAAAGCTCCAAAAATTCTTGTGTTTAAAGGATCTTCATCTCTTTTCAAGACCCTTGTTGTAAGAAGAATATCTGTATCTACTGAATAACCTATCAGCATTAAGAAAGCTACAATTCCAGCTGTAGACATTTTAATTCCAAATAAATCTACTACAACTAAAGTCATTAAGATGTCTGCAAATGCAGAAATAATAACCGCCCCTGAAGGAACTAAATTTCTAAAAATAATAAAAACAACAATTGCCATAAAAAGGAAGGCTATAAGAATTGCAACTAAAAGTTGAGAATAAAAACTTTCACTTAAAATTGAACCAGTAAATGCAATGTCTGAATTTTCTCCTTCAACCAATTTATACCCAAGATAATCTTCAAGAACTGACTTTGAAGTATCCCAATCTGAAGTTGTTTCGACTATCAAGGCTTTTTGTTCGTTTGTTCCAAAATCATAAATTTCCCGAGTATTAAGGTTTGTTAATTTGTCCACTAAATCTGCTTCCACTTGAGTTGCAGAAATTTTATCATAAACAGTAATTGAAGTTCCACCTGTCAAAGAGATATCTTTTTTGAATAAATCTCCTGTTTGATTATAATTTATTGTGACATAGACAACTGAAAACAAGATCATGATAATAGGTATCAAGAGCATAATTTTGTAATATTTGTCATGCCAATTCTTTCCTTCCATTAACCCAAGAAAATTTTTTGATATATAAAGGTTATTAATATAAAGGAATAGAAAATAATTTTGAAAAAATGAAAAAAATTTATTTAAAAAAAATGAAAGACGACTTATTGGGTTCGCATCTTGTCGGACACTAGAGCCAGTAACGTAGGAAGCTTAACTTCTGTGTTCGGAAAGAGAACAGGTGTTTCCAACCTACTATGGCCGTCTTCAGAAATTGAAGAAAAGTCCGGTTTATAAAACTTTTTATAGGTTTGATTTATGATATTTGAATGCGGGGGTGCCGGAGTGGTCAAACGGGCAAGATTTAGGCTCTTGTGGTTTATCCTTACGCAGGTTCGAATCCTGTCCCTCGCATCCTGATTTAATCATGCCTGGGTAGCTCAGCCTGGATTAGAGCGCTTCCCTCCTAAGGAAGAGGTCGCAGGTTCAAATCCTGTCCCGGGCGTTTTTTAAGAACCTGCTCGCAGGTTTCCCAAGGGATGACTCTTCCGAGCCTCAATTCCTGTCTTGGGCGTTTTTAAGAGAAATATATGGAGATTCTAAAACAAAAACATTTATTAAATTAAAATTTGAGTTAGATATACAAGCGCTGGTAGTATAGTGGCAGTATAACTGGCTTCCAAGTGTTTTTAACACGAAGCGACCAGTTGACCCGGGTTCGACCCCCGGCCGGCGCATTTAAAAAATGGAAAAAAAAGTAAAAATAATCATTGTTGGAATTGCACTTCTTTTGGTTGCAATTCTTTTAATTGGAACAATTTCTTTATTACCAAAAGAGAAACATTCTGAAGATAATTTCTATTTTGAGAAACCAACTAATTCAAATTATATTTCTTACAAACCTGAAAATTCTGCAGATTCAGTGATGGTTCCCTGGAATGTTCAAGAACCAACAATTTCTTGTCGAAGAATTAGATAAAATGACAATTAGATTTTTAAGTACCATAGAAAAATGGAAAGATTTTTCTAATCTTTCTCTCCATCCAATTGAACTAGATAATAAAAAATGGAAATCTGTTGAGCACTATTTTCAATTCAAAAAATATGAAAATTCAGACCCAAAATTTGCACAAATTCTAAAAGAAATTGATTCTTCAAAAGAAGTTAAAAAACTAAGTTTAAAAAATAAAAATTACCCAAAAGATTGGGAGATGATAAATTCATCTTTGTTAAAAAGGGCCGGGAAAAAAAAGTTTGAAACTTATCCGGAATTAAAAAAACTTCTTTTTTCAACTGGAGATGAAGAGTTAATTGAGGCAAATCCTGATAATTCCCTATGGGGAGAAGGAAAAGATGGAAAAGGGGGGAACTTTATGGGAAAAATCTTAATGGAATTAAGAAAAAATTTTCAAAAAGAAAATGAAAAATAAAATTTCTAAAAATGATGGAAAAGTTTTGATTGAATCATTCTTTAAAAATATTCAAAACAAAACTCCAAAAGAGATTAAGAAAATAAAAAAAATTTCTATGAACTCAAAAATTCCTCTTTTGAGTTATAAAAGACTTTTTTGTAAAAAATGTTTAACTCCTTTTCTAGGAAATGAAAAAATTAGAATTAAAAATAATTGCAAAACCGTGGAATGTAAAAATTGTGGAAAAAATAAAAAAATCTATTTATCAAAGAGACTCCAAACTATATAGGAAATGACTGAAGCTGCAACAAACACCGGAAAAAAAGAATGCCAAATTCCCACATACCCTCCAAAAACCATTTTTGAATTTGCATAAAACAAACCAATAAGTAACCCAATTGCTAAAGAAAATATTAATTTCATCCAATCAATTTTAAAATTCATATTATAAATCGTGTTTAAAAATATTTAAATCTATTTATCCAATTTATGCTTTTTTAAATTTAGAAACTAATTCTAAATTGTCTGCTTGACCTAAAAAAACAGATCTGCAGCAAAACCTTTCAATTCCTAACTCTTCGAGCACTTTTGATTGGTTTTCTCCTTCTGCTATTCTTTTTTTGTATTCTTCCCAAAGGTGTCCTAAAGGTTTTCCACATGAAAAGCATCTAACTGGGATTATCATATATTAGTTCACTATTTTTAGTTTTTAAAACTTACTGTTAGATTTAATTCTCTTTTTTGCATTTAATTTTAAAATTATAACTTTGGAGATATAAATATTTAAAAACAGATTAATACAAAATAACCTAGAGGTGGATAATGGTAAAAAAATGTCTTTATTGTAAAGGAGAAGTCTCTGAAGATAGTGTTATTGATTTTTGTGAATCCTGCGGGAAAGGAGTTTGGGGGGAAAAAATGTTTAATACAATCGTTCAAAAAATGGAAAGCTCTAGAACAAGTGGAGACCTATAATTTTATTCTTTCTAAATTTTTAAAGGGATAAGTTTTTAAATGGAATGTTTTTCTCAATACTAATGGTACGAAGAAAAAACATACGACTTAGAGGCAAAATTAGCCTTAGCCGATACTTTCAAAAATTTAAAGAAAATGACTCTGTTGCAGTCAAAAGAGAAATCTCAGTTGGAGCAAGTTTTCCTAAAAGACTTCAAGGAAGAACGGGAGTAGTTATTGGAAAAAAAGGAAAAGCATACATTGTTAAATTAAAAGACCAATCAAAAGAAAAGGAATTTTTAATTAATGCGATCCATTTAAAAAAAATTGTCTCACCAAGTTCAAAATGATAAAAAATACAACTCCCCTAAGTATGCCTGAAGCTTTAGAATATGTAAAAAACCCTGAAGTAAAATCTTTTATAAAAAAATTTACAAATTTAAATGAAAAAAAAGCAAAAGAACTTAGAGAAAAACTTGTTGGTTTAGAATTAATTAAATTAAATGATATACATATCTCGAAAATTATTGAAATATTGCCTGATGAAAAAGAAGAACTTTCAAAAATTTTACCAGCTTCAAACTTAGACGAAAATGAAACAAATACAATATTATCCACAATTAAAGAATTCAAATAAAGAAAATGACAAAAGAAGATTATGCAACAGTAATAGAATATTTACCAAACGGGTATCCACTAGAAGGAAAAATGATGCCAGTTGTTCAAGCTATTGGTAAAGAAAATTTTACTCTTCTAGAGCTAGTACCTAGGAGAGGAGTGAATATTGATATAGGAGAAGATGTCTACATCGGCGAAGGCAAAAGGGATAAAGTTTATTATATCCTTGGAAGGCTAAAGCGTGAAAGACTAACTGAATCTGCTAAAAATCAATTACAAGAGATTATAGTTCAAAGGGTCAAAGAAAGCGAAGCCAAAATGGTTAAATTTTTTAATGAATCAAGCGCAATAAATAAAAGATTGCACTTAATTGAACTTCTTCCTGGAATTGGGAAAAAGCACATGAAAGAAATCTTAAAACAAAGGGAAGAAAAACCCTTTGAATCCTTAAAAGAAATGAAAGAAAGAATTCCTAACTTGCCTGATCCGGAAAAAGCAGTTGAGAAAAGAATCTTTCAAGAACTAACCCAAATAGAGAAATATAATCTTTTCACGGCATAAAAATGGAAAATCAAGAAATACAACAAAAAAGTCAAGAGAGAATTGTAAGAATACTCTCAAAAGATATAGAGGGACGTATGAAAGTTTATGCTGGACTTACAAAAATAAAAGGAGTTTCTTGGACTCTCTCTAATGCTACTTGTACTTTAGTTGGAATTGATAAAAATAAAAGAATAGGAGAATTAACCGACACTGAAATAGCAAAAATAACTGAATTTTTAAAAAACCCTAAAGCACCAAATTTTATATTTAATCGAAGAAAAGATCTTGAAAGTGGAGAAGACAAACACTTAATTGGAGTAGATTTGGAACTAAAACAAGAGTTTGATATAAAAAGATTGAAAAAAATAAAAAGTTACAGGGGACTTAGACATTTACTTGGACTTCCTTTAAGGGGTCAAAGAACAAAAGCTAATTTTAGGAAAAATAGAAGAAAAAGTTCTGGAATTCAAAAGAAAGGCCCAAAAGCCGAGGCTGCTGCTAAAAATATAAATAAGGGAAAAGAAGTAGGTAAGAAAAAATGAAGAGAAAACATAAACAATATTCAAGGCCTAAGAGACCCTTTGACAAAGCAAGAATTGAAGAAGAAGGAATAATCAAAAAAAAGTATGGATTAAAAAATAAAAGGGAAATTTGGAAGGCAGATGCTAAGGTTAGAATTATGAGACAAAAAGCAAAGAAATTAATTAAAGCAACTCCTGAAGAACAAAAAGCACTTTTCGAAAGGTTACAAAAGATTGGATTAAATGTTTCATCTATTTCGGATGTTTTAGGACTTGACAAAACAAATTACTTAGACAGAAGACTTCAAACAATTGTGGTTAAGAAAAAAATTGCTACAACTGCTAAAACTTCAAGACAAATGATTTCTCACAAAAGAATTCTTGTGAATGGGGCAGTTGTTGACAGTCCTTCTTACATTGTTCCAGTTTCATCTGAAGACAAAATTGAATTAAAGAAAAAATTAAAAATAGTTTCACCAGTTAAGGTGAAGGAAGAATAAAATGCCAAAAGTAAAAGAAACAAAAAAACAAAAAAAATTGGAAGCGTTAAAGGACGATGAAGAGGTTAAAGTAGAAGAGCCTACAGAAGAAACTATTGAAGAAGAAACTGTTTTGACTGAAGAGGTTCATGGAAAGTCAACAGTGAGTAAAGAATCTGAAGCAGTAATCAATATTTACACTTCTTTTAACAACACAATTGTTCATGTAACTGACATGTCTGGAAAGACTATCTGTAAAGTTACGGGTGGGATGATTACTAAACACTCAAGACTTAAAGCTAATCCTACAATTGGAATGTTTATTTCTAAAAGAATAACTGAAGAAGTAAAAGACCTTGGAATAAAATCATTTTATGTTAGGATTAGGTCAAAAACAAGAAATCCTGCTCCAGGTCCTGGAGCTCACAGTATTGTAAAAAGTTTAACAAGGGATGGATTTAAAATTTTAAATATCCTTGACACTACAAGAATGCCTCGTGGAGGACCTAAAGTAAAGGGGGGTAGACGTGGTAGAAGGCCTTAGACAAACCTTATTAACCTAGCAAAATTAAAATGAAAATGATAAAAAACACAAACGAAAAACAAGTATTTAAAATAAAAACTAATGAAAATGTTGCAAACGCAATTCGAAGAAGTGTTGGATTGATTCCTACAATGGCTATTGATGAAGTAGAAATTTCAAGAAATGATTCTCCACTTTATGATGAGACTCTTGCACATAGAATGGGATTAGTTCCAATAAAAAATGATAAATCTTTCAAAGAAGGAGATGTATTAAAATTTAAACTTGATTCTAAAAAAGAAGGAACAGTCTATTCTGGAGACATAAAAGGGGATGTTGAAGTAGTTTATGATAAAATTCCAATTACTCTTTTGAGTGTAGAACAAGAAATGAAAATAAAAGGGAAGACAAAAATGGGAATTGGAAGAGATCATGCTAAATTTTCTCCTGGAACAATCTTCTTTAGAGATGTAACTGAAATTACAATGGATAAAGAATTTGAAAAGGATATTTCATCTAAATTTCCTCAAAATGAAATAAAAGCAAAAGCAAGTAAAATTGTTGTTAAAGATGACCAAGAAAAAACTCTTCTTGATTTTTGTGAAGGACTTGCTCAAAAAAATAAAAAGAAAATTGAAGTAGAAGAAACTGGAGAAATGCTTTTTACAGTTGAATCTTTTGGTCAAATAAAAGCTGAAGATGTTTTTAAAAAAGCAATTGATATTCTAAAAAAAGAAGTTAAACAAATTCCAAAAGAATTGAAATAATTTTTAAAAAAAGTAGTTTTTTAAGTTTAATTTTACAAAATTGTGATTAAATTTCTAGAAATTTTGCAAAAAAAATATTGTTCTAATTTTTGTTGATTAAATTTGGTGAAGGATTTCACCTAAGAATTGAATTTCGCGTTAAGCGAATGAAAGGAAAAAAACCTCCTCGCAAGAAGAAAGCGAGATGAGGAGGTTTTTATTGAAATTTTAAATTGATTATTAACCATCTTCTATATCTGAATTTCTATGTAAGAAAAATCCTAGGAACATTCCAATTATAGCACCAAAACCTAACATAACGATTAGACTTTCAACTTCCATTATTTTTTCCCTTTTTATTTTTATGAAAAATTTAAATAAACCCCGACGAGGAGAGAGCAAAAATTGTCGGGGTTTTAACAAAGAAATATTCTAAACATTAGAATTGTAAAAGATAAATTTAGATGTACTGGGAAAGACATGAATCTGTACAATCTCTGAAGGAACAATCCCCCCTATCTTCACAGGATTCGCAAGAACAGTATTCTTGATCACAAAAGATGAGGCAGTTTTTTATTTCCATTTCGGTAAATTCATTCACTTTTTTGTCTGAAAATGCAATCTGTTCTATTGCCGTAACAGTCAACTTTCTCATTTCACAACTTAATTTATGGGGTTTTGTAGGGGATCCATTTTCTAAAAAATTCATAGACCAACAGTTCCCATTGCAATATTTTTTTGCTGAACAAATTTTGCATTCGGAAGGCATTTGGGATTTTGGAGCTAAAGAATTTTTTGAAATTAATTGATCTATTGTTGACGGAAAAATTTCTTTTGACTTTCCCACAACTAGTTCTGGATTTCCAGTTAAATGATGACAATTAAAAAGATTCCCCTCAACATCAATTCCCTAAAGACTCTTTCCTGCACCACAATAAGAGAAAATTTCCCTTTCTCCTCGATTCCTTACGAAAGTGGTTATTTTATCTGGACCGAATTTTGCCATGCTTTTTGCAATTTCGTTTGACCAAATTTTCATTTCTGAATTTGTCCACTCCATGTCAAAAACTGGAAAAAGACCTACTTTTTTAAAACCTTTATCTAAAAGAAATTCTGAAATTTCTAAAAGGTTATTCGCGCTTTTTGGAGTGACAGTTACTCTTGCTGTATCATTGGGAGTTATAGCCAAAGCTAAAGGAATATTTTTTTCTACATCTAAAAAAGAACCCCTTCCATTTGCATAAGGTCTATTTTGATTATGTATTTTTTTTGGACCATCTATAGAACAATGAATAGATGCTTTTTCTTTTATGAAAACTTCTTTCTTCTCTTCATCTAACAAAATTAGATTGCTTGTGGCCCCCCATCCAAAAGAGAGATTATTTTTTTCAGAATAATCTTTTGCCAAAGAATTTAATTTCCTCATTTGGGACCAGGCAATTAATGGTTCTCCACCCATAAAGTGAAACTTAAAAGATCTTAATTGACTATTTGATTTCAAAAAAGAGTTTACAGTATTCCACACTTTTTTTACATCCATTTTTTGAGTATTTTTCTCATGGCCCTTATAACAATAAATACAATCCAATTGACAAGAATTAGTAGTATCAATTAAAAAATTATAATGATCTAATTCCATCACTTTTGTTTTTTCTTTTATTTTTGTTTCCATTTCACCACCTTTTTTTATTTGATAAATTTTAATTATTTTAACAAACCTTTTAACCGATTTATTTCTTCGATCATCTTTTCTTTTTCTGGATATCCAAGAGAAATTGTTTTTTGGTAATCTGTAATTGCTAGATTATATTTTTGAAGACTTTCATAGCAAAAAGCACGACCCAAATAGAACTCCCACCTGGAAGAATTTAATTCTATTGATTCTGTAAAATCAATTATTGCCAAATTATATTTTTTAAGATTAAGGTAACACGTACCCCGATTGTAATATGCTTGCCAGGAAGATGAATTTAAGGTTATTGATTCTGTAAAATCAATTATTGCCAAATCATACTTTTGAAGGTTAATGTAAGAAATACCCCGATTAAGGTATGCTTGCCAGGAAGATGAATTTAAGGTTATTGATTCTGTAAAATCAATTATTGCCAAATTATATTTTTTAAGATTAAGGTAACACGTACCCCTATTGTAATATGCTTGCCAAGATTCATCTAAAACTAAGGAGTTTGAAAAGAATTTTATTGAAGTTTCATATTCTCCCTTATTCATATAACCTAAACCCATATTACTTTGAGTAAATTGATCATTAGGTTCTTCTTCTAAACATGCTTCTAGAAGAGTTATTCCAGAATCATAATCACCTAACCTTATTTTTGCCGCCCCGAGAACTCTTTTTGCATTAAGAAGTGTTGGATTAATAGAAAGCGCTTTTTGGGAATTCATCATTGAAAGTTCATAATTTCCTTCATTAAAGAATTCAACACTTTTACTATAATACTTATTAGCTAACTCTTTCTCTTCTTCTGAAACCATGCTTCTTTTTGGATAATTTATATTCCCTAAATTGAAATTACTGTTTCCCCTTACTTGGTTTAACAAAGCTCCATCAATTCTATAAACTTTGTCTTTTGTTACAAGGTAAAAACCTCCATCACTTCCGGGGAGAATTTTTATTTCTTGAACAGTTCCTCCAAGATTAACTTGGGTTTTTCCTGCATTTGCAACATCGAGTTCGTGGTTTCTGTTACCCTGTTTTCTCATAAGACTTTCTAGAATTGAAAGCCCTGTTCTTTGATCATTACTCAAATTTCTTGACTTATTACTATTCAAGAAAAATTTTAATCCTGAAGAGGTGATGTCCTCCAGACTTTGGGAATAAATTGTTAGGGGAGTCAAGAAAATGATTAATACAAAAACTAAACTTAGTTTTTTCATTTCACACCTTTTTAATTTATTTGAAAATAAATCCTCCTCTGAAAGAGAAATGAGGAGGTTTGAATTGAACTTTACTCTGATTCTGCGTCCTTCATTCCAGTTCCATCACATTCCGAACATTCTTCGCTATCACAATAAGATTGTTTACAATCCTCACAATTAATTAAGTAATTTTCGTCTTTACAAACAGTTCTTGTGTGGCAGTAGGGAATAGAATAAATATTTCCTTCACCATCACAATTAAGACAAGTTACCTTTCTAGATTCGGTCATTTATTTCTCCTAAGATTGATTGTTTAAAATTTGAATTAAAAAGGCAGTTAAGAGAGAAGCTTTTGACTGCCACACCCTAAATGAACTGGAATTAACAAGACTTCATTAAATTAATAATTGATTTAACTGAAGAATCATGATATTCTCTTGAAAGAGAATAAGTAAATTTATCATCTCCAAATTTTGTGCACACAACAATTTTCTTTTCTACAAGGGTGGAGAGATGTTTATTTACTGTTTTTCTACAGACACCAAGTTTTTTACTCAAGTGACTTTTAGTACCTCCTTTTCCGTCTAAAAGATGTGAAACCAACATTTTACTTTTTTCACAAGTTTCTATTTGAGATTGGGTTTTAGAAGTTTTTTGGCTCATAAGTTTTTCTCCGATTTGAATTGATTAATTATTGATTATAAAAAAGCCCATTAAAAGAAGTTCAATGGGCGATAAAGAAATTTTGAAAATTTAGTAAAGTTCTTTTGGTTTGTAAACGTAAGGACAAACTTCATTAAATTTATTCCAAATTTTCTTAATCACTGCTAAAGAAACTCCAATTTTCCACAGAAGCACGAGGGGAAAGAAAACAATTTTGAGACCAAGGAGGAGATTTTTAATAAATTTCTCTGACTTTTCTTCTTTAACCTCTTTAGTTTTTTTGGACTCTTCTATGGATTTAAGTGATTCCTTGAAACTCATTTCTAAAACAACCAAATTAAAAATTAAGTCCCATTTTTCCCAATCATTACTCCATTCATATTTTTCTTCATTGAAAAGTTTTTTGAGAGAAGGAACTGTTTTTTTGTCATATTCTCCTAATACTCTTCCTAGCAAGTATACTTTATTCTCTTCCGGAAAATTAGATAACCTTAAATCAAAAAGATCAGAACACTTTTCTCTGAAGTTTTCTTTAGTAAAGAAGCTATTTGAAATTGCTTGCTCAACTAAAAAATTTATTTTTGAATCCGGAATCCAGAATGAATGGGTTCTTAATTCCTCCAAAGTTTTTCTGATTATTAGGATAAACTCGGTATCCAAAACATATATTTTTGTTGTCTCTTTGATTGGAATTAAAAAAAGGACCAAAGGGAAGATGAATGAGAGAATAATTAGAACTAAGGCTAAAAGATTAATCTGGATAATTCCTTGTTTGAAAATCATCCCCCAAGAAAAAGCTAAGATTACAAAGAAGAACCCCAATAGAAGAGAAGAACTTTTTTCTAGAAAAGATGAAATTTTTCCAAGTTTAGAATATTCCTCTTTTTTTTCAAGTTTGTCGAGTTTTACTAACAAGTTAAGAAAAATAATTGTAGGTACAATTACCAAAATAACTGAATAGTATTCCGAGATTAAATTCCATAATGTTAAAAAAAGATTGAGAATAAACCCTGGAATTGAAGAAAGAAAATAAACTAGAGTCATGAATTCTTCTGGATAATCTTTTATCATGACTAAGGCAGTTAAAACGAAAAGTGAATTCCAAAATTGTCTTAACCTGTCTGGATATCCTTTAAACCACCCATTTACTTCTTTATTGTAAAGATAATAACCTACCCAGAGAACAAATAATAATGAAATCAAAACTGAAGGGAAAAGCAATAAGAATGAATCTATAAAAGGCATAACAGTTTTTGCCATGTCGCTATTCATAATTTTATTTCTCCTTTGATTTTTTTGGAAAAGTTGTTAATTCATTTTTTAAACCGATTATGAAACCTGAAGCTAAACTAAAGAAAAAGATTACCTTGAGAAGGATAATTAACTCTAAAGACCATGTTTTTCCTGGAAGTGCGGAAGCCTCTAAAAGGAGAACAAAAAAACCGATTATTAGGGAAGAGACCCAGCAAATCCAAAAGCCCATCATCATTCCAGTCATCAATCCTTTATTTCCTCTGGGATCCATTGGTTTTAAATTCACGACTGCTTTTGTTAAGAGGACTAGAAATGTTGAGAAAAAGACATAAAGTAAGACTCTGAAAATTAAAAGAAAAAACCCTCCAAAAAAACCTGAAGAGAATACAAATTCTTTTTCTATCCCTGGAATCCAATAGAAGTGGAGTGAATAAGCAAGAACTCCGGAGATTAATGAAACACCTAAAAGAAACATTTTTTTTGAATTCATGACTTAATTC
>JAACWA010000032.1 GCA_009992175.1 archaeon | reverse complement strand
CTGCAAAAGTTAAGCAGTATTTTCCATTTCTAACAAAGCTATTTAAATAAAAAATCCTTAAACTCTTCATGGAAAAAGTGATAATTATTGGAGCAGGAGTATCCGGATGGACTGCTGCAATATATGCAGCAAGGGCAAACCTTGAACCAATTATCTTTACAGGTTTAGAAGAAGGAGGACAACTCATGTTAACAACCGAAGTTGAGAATTTTCCAGGTTTTCCAGAAGGAATAATGGGTCCAGCTTTAATGCAAAATTTAAAAAAACAAGCAGAAAAATTTGGAACAAGGGTTTTTCAAAAAAGTGTGACTGAATTTAAAAAATTAAAAAATGGTTATGAAGTTACAGTTGGAAAAGAAAAGTATACTTCCAAAATAATTATTGTTTCAACTGGAGCTTCAGCAAGGTGGCTCGGTTTACCCGGGGAAAAAGAATTTCAAGGTAGAGGGCTTCATACTTGTGCTACTTGTGACGGATTTTTTTATAAAGATAAAGAAATAATGGTTGTTGGGGGAGGAGACAGTGCTTGTGAAGAAGCAAACTTCTTAACTAAATTTGCAAAAAAAGTTACAATTGTTCACAGAAGAGATAAATTAAGAGCAAGTAAAATTATGAGAGAAAGGGTTGAAAAAAATCCCAAGGTAGATTTTTTATGGAATTCAGAAATTGTAGAACTTTTAGGAGAGCCTCCACTAAAAAAAGTAAAAATAAAAGACACTCAAACTGGAGAAATAAAAGAATATTCTCCAGATGGAATTTTTCTCGCTATTGGTCACATCCCAAATACCAAAATTTTTGAAGGAGTGTTAGATTTAGATGAACATGGATTTGTAAAAACAGATAGAAGGTTAAAAACAAATTTGTCTGGAGTATATGCAGCAGGTGACGTTCAAGACACAGTATACAAACAAGCAATTACCGCTGCAGGAACAGGTTGTGCGGCAGCACTCGAAGCTGAAAAATATTGGGAAGAAATTAAGTAAAAATGAATATAAATTTTTAAAAATATAATTCTTTTTATTTTTTTAGGATTATGAATGAATTTTTAATGATGTCCTTTGCTTTTTCGCAAATGTATAAAATGTTTAATATTTCATTCAAGATAGATTATACTTCAAAAAGTCAAAAAATAAATTATGAAAAACATCCAGAGGTAACCCCTTCAAAAGGATACGCTCAAAAAAATTTCTTTCCTGCTTACGCAAAAACTTCAAAATTAATTAAGGGAAATAGATATGGAAATCATCTTAATAGAAAAAGAAGACTTTTTTCAAAACTCGAACAAAAAACGCTCAAGTAGAAATAAAAAAGAAAAACTAATTAAACCTCTTTTTTCTGGAATTTTTATGGATATAAATAAAGACAATTTAGAAAAAGCTCTTTCTTCTAAGAAATCTGAAAAATCTGAGAGTCCTGAGTTTCCGAAAATGAGTAAAGAAATGGAAATTGGGTTTCATCAAGGGTCACTCAATACTTTGGCCGCTGAAAGAATAGAACTTTTAAGAATTGTTCAAAACGTTGAGAAGATTATGCAAATGCATATACAAAGGTTACAAGAACTTGGAATTAAGTTTGAAGAAAAGAAGGAGTAGGCATTAGTTAAATTTTTAAGTAGCCCCTATCTAAAAAAGATATTATGTGGGGGTGCCGGAGTGGTCAAACGGGCTGCCTTTAAGCGGCAGTGGCTCATGCCTACGCAGGTTCGAACCCTGTCCCTCACATGCATAAAAATCAGAAAATGGTGTTGAAAAATTTGTTTATTTTTGTTTTAATATTAACTTTTGTTTTGATGAGGCTTGGAACTTTTTTGTTAGAGAAGCCCTCTTTAAAAAGAATAAAAAAAATACGCCTACAAAATTATTAAGTAAATGGACTGGGCGGGAGATTCATCATATCTATTTTGGAGTTTTAATATTAATCATTGTGGGAATATTAATTTATTTTAGGGGTTTTGAGACATAGAGCACAATTTTTATTTCAATTGGGTCAAGTTTTATTTTGGATGACCTTCCCTTTTTTCCATCTTTCAATCTGAAACTTTATTTTAGTATGAAAGGATTTTTTCTTTCAGGATTATATCATCTAGCATTAATTTTTGGGTTGTTAGTTAAAATCTAAATCCAAATTTATCCAAATCAATCTTTCCTTTTTTTATTTCAATACCTTCAACCCTAAGCATTTTATTTTTTTTAGCAGTTCCCGAGGCAAAATTTCCAACTCTTCCGTCACTATTCACTACCCTATGGCAAGGGACTTTAGGGGAATATGGGTTTTTATTCATTGCAGTTCCAACTGCACGGTAAGCTCGTGACCCCAAAGAATGAGCAATTGATTTATATGTTGTAACTTTTCCTTTTGGGACTTTAAGTAAAACTTTGTAGCACTTTTCGTAAAAAGAATTTTTATTCATCTTTTAAAGTTAAAATAAAAATATAAAAACTTTTTTGTCTATAAAAACTAATGAAAACGGAGAAGGTTTTTTTAATAATTTTTATTTTAGGAACACTTATCATAAATTATTCTTATTTTGATTCTTTACTTACTAATTATTTTGATGATTCTGAGGTTGGTTTTGTAAATAGGGTAATTGATGGAGATACTGTTGTTGTGGGAAATTATTCAATAAGGCTCCTCGGAATAAATTCTCCAGAGAAAGGAGAAATTGGTTATGACAATGCTAAGAATTTTTTAATAAATGAAGTTTTAGGTAAAGAGGTAAAACTCGTTTTCGGAAAAAATAAGTTTGACAAGTACAAGAGAAAATTGTCTTATATCTTTTTTGAGGGTCAAAATATTAATTTAAAATCTGTAGAAGAAGGTTATTCAAATATTTATTTTCTCGAGGGTAAAAATAAATATTATCCCTCTTTTTCCCAAGCATGGAAAAGTTGTTTAGATAAAAATATAAATTTATGTGAAAATTCCAAGGACAATTGTATAATTTTAGAAGAATGGGATACAAAAAATCAAGTAGTTGTTTTAAAAAATATTTGTAAAGAAGAAATAAACCTTGATGGATGGTCAGTTAAAGACGAGGGAAGAAAAAAATATACTTTCAAAGAGAAAATATTGTCTTCAGAAGAGAAGTTAACTCTTCTTCCAGAAGATTGGAATGAAACTTATATTTGGACAAAAACAGGAGATTCAATTTTTGTAAGGGATAAAGAAGGAAAACTGGTTATTTGGGATAGCTATTAAAAAACAATTATTTTAATAAATTAACAAATTTTAAATTTATTGATGGCAACATTAGACAACTGTATCGAGGAGCATCAAAAATTATGGACTCTTGTTGAGAATATCAACAAAATGAAAGATTTTTCAGACAAAAACGGATACCTCAAGGGAGAAGAAAAAAAGATTGTAGATAAACACACATCCCTTTTAAACAAAGCAATAGGAATGATTGAAGATGCGATGGGAAACTTAAGTTTAGATAACCCTTCATTTATCGATTTATTTTATCAAAATGAGCTTGTGACTTACAAAAATGCAAAAACTTTTGAAAAAGAATATCGAGAGATGATTGTGAGGTGTGGAAGCAATATCAAAATGAATGGTTCTTTGATCAAGAGTATAGAAAAAATAGATTATTAAATAAATTAAAATTTGGGCTTTAGTTAATTTTATATAGGGAAAAGTCTCTTTTTATGAGTAGGCTTGGTCAGGAAGTTAGTCCCTTCCTTTTATGCAAACGGACTTCATGGCAGACGACGGGCAGAGAGTAAGAAACAAGTAGAAAAAGTCTTTAGGCTTTTGTTGACGCTTTGTCCGCTTCGATCCTACAATTGTGAATCGGGTCAGGCCTTGACGGGAGCAGCCCTAATCATTTGTTTGGGTGCTTAGCGGGTCACAAAGTTGAGAAGGTTTAGAGGGCGCTTTTTTTAGGCGTTTCAAGCAATTTGTCTGGCCTACATTAAAAGAGGATAAAATGAAAAAAAACAAAAGAGGTCAGTTTTATTTTATTGCAGTAATAGTTCTTGTTTCAGTTTTTTTGGGTTTAGTTACACTTAGAAATCAATCAAATTTACCCCATCACCTAAGTTTAAATTCAGAAAAGGAGCAGCTTAATTTAGAAATTTCTTCACTTTTAGATTATTTTTCCCATGAAAAAGTTACCAATCAAAAAGAAATTTTGTTAAATTTTTCAAATTTTTCAATTCAAAAAGTAGGGGAAAATAAAAATTCTTTTTTTGTCTTTGGAGATTTACCAGATATAACCCTTTTTGGAAATAAATTAAATGAAACTTCTCTTTTTGTAAAGTATGACTCTACTAATGAAGAAATTACAAATGAAGGAATTTTTCAAAAAGATTATACCCTCTCTGGAGATAATCTTAACCTAACTTTAGATGAAATAGAATATAATTTTGTGTTTTATGAAGGAGAAAACATTTATTACTTAATTAAATATATTTATAATAATCAAACGTTTATAATCACCGAGTAAAATGATAAAAAAGAGGAAAAATAAAAGAGGGTTAAGTGTAGTTATTGGATATGTGTTATTAATCACCTTCGGAATTATTTTGAGTGTAATTGTTTATAATTATTTGAAAACTTATGTTCCTTCAGAAGTAACTCAATGTCCTGCAGGAGTTTCAATTTTTTTAAAAGATTATACCTGTTCAAATAACCAATTAAATATTACCTTAAAGAACAATGGAAAATTTTATCTTGATGGATATTTTATTCACGCAACAAATAGTTCAACTTCAAGTTTAGCGACGGTAAACCTTGCAAAATACTTTAGTCCAAATAATTATGAGGGGAGAAATTCAAGTACTGCAGTTTATTTTTATGTTGATTCAAATAAAAATCTTTATCCAAGTTATAACAGTTATGCCATTTTTGATTTACCAAATCAAGTTTACTCAATTGAGATTATTCCCGCAAGATTTCAAAAAGAAGGGAACGTTCAGAGATTTGTTAGCTGTGGTGATGCAAAAATAAGGGAGGTTATTACTTGTAGCTAACTTTAAAAATATAAAAAACTTATAAAATACAATGAATAAAAAAAGAGGGATGTCTCCAGTCGTTGCAACGGTTCTACTTATAGCAATAGTTATTGTAATTGGACTAATTGTTTTTCTTTGGTTTAAAGGAATAACTGATGAAGCAATTACAAAGTTTGATGGGACAAATGTGAAATTAGTTTGTGAACAGGTTTCTTTTAGTGCTGAGTATTCCAACGGAAATATTGGTATTTCTAATGATGGTAATGTTCCAATCTTCAAAATGAAAGCAAAAATTATCGGAGCGGGTTCTTATGAAACAGTTGTAGTTGGTGAAGGAGATTCAAATTGGCAATCTACTGGGCTTAATCAAGGAGATGCTTATGAAGGAAGTTTAGAATTAAATGGCGCAACTAAAATTCTTTTAATTCCAGTTTTGATTGGACAAACAGAATCAGAAGGAAAAAAATTATACACTTGTGATGAGATGTACGGAAAGGAGATCGTTGTTAGTTAAAATGGCATCCAAAAAAGGATTAAGCCAGGTAGTTAGTACGGTGGTTTTAATCGCTCTTACGGTTGCTTTAGTCGGGGGAGTTTTTGCACTTGTTAAAAGTTATGTAACGGATGGATTAAGTGACGCTTCTGCTTGTAATGACATAATAGAAAAGATTACCCTTAATTCAGAGTATACTTGTTTTGATTCCACAACTAATTCAACTTTAATTTCAATTTCAAGAAGTGAATTTGATCTCGAATCACTTCTAGTTTCAGTTTCTTATCAAGATTCCGGGAGAACATTTTATTTAACAGAAACAAATGGAACGATTGAAAACTTGACTGTTTACAAAGGGGGGAGCACAGTACTTTTGCCTAAAAATGAATCTGGTAAAACTTATTGCTTATCTGGAACTTATCCTGCTCCTTCATTAATTCAAATTGCACCAAAAAGGAGTGGAAAACAATGTGATGTTGTAGATTTAGTTCAAGAAGTTCCAACATGTGACCAAAGTATAAATTGTCAATGATAAAATCTAAAAAAAAAGGGCAGGTTTGGATAGAAACAGTAACTTACACTTTAATCGCTTTTGTTTTAATTGGATTAATATTAGCTTTTGTAAAACCAAAAATTGATGAACTTCAAGATAAAGCTTTAATTGATCAGTCGATAAATGTTCTAAAACAAATTGATTTTGTTATAAATGAAGTTTACCAGGAAGGAGTTGGAAATAAAAGGATGATTGAAATTGGACTTAAAGAGGGTCAGATTACTTTTAATTCAACAAATGATTCAATTTCTTTTTTCTTTGAAGGAAAGTATATGTATAGTGAACCGGGCCTTCAATATAAGGAAGGTTCCTTTGATGTTTTAACTTCCAAACTTGGTTCGACATATAAAGTTTTAATTAAAAAAGAATATCCAAATTTTAATTTAACTTATTTTGGGAAAGAGGATTCGAAAGCTTTAAGTAAATCAACCACCCCCTATGAATTATTCATCTCAAACAAAGGGGGGACAAGTCAAGTAATTGACTTTTCAATAAAGTAATGTCAAAAAAAATTGGAATTTTAGAGTATCCATTAGTTGCAATAGATTTTACTCCAAGGATTCCTCCAATAAAAAAAGTAAAGGATAAAACAAAAATTGATGTGAGGTATTGTTTAGTTTCTCCTTTTGCATATGTTCACATTTTTTGGGATCCACAAGAGTATGAAGTAGTTTATGAAATTGAAGAACCAATTTTAAATAAAGAAGAAAAAATTGCACGAGAAAAAATTGTGAAAGCAATGAGGAGTATGATTAATTTTAAGGAAGTAATTGCAGGGAATACTGAAACTTTATTTGAATATATTGATAAAAGGTTTAAACTTTTAGCTATTGAATTGGGAATTGATTTAACTTATGAAAGTTATAAAAAAATTTATTATTACTTAGCAAGAGATTTTATCGGATTTAATGAAACAGAACCTTTACTTAGAGATTATTTTGTGGAAGATATTGAATGTAATGGGGCTAACAGTCCAGTTTATATTGTTCACAGAATTTTCAGAAATTTAAAGACTAATTTAATCTTCAAAGAAAATGATGCTCTTGAAAATTTTGTTGAAAAATTAGCTCAAAGATGTGGAAAATATATTTCATATGCCCAACCAATTCTTGATGGAAGTCTTCCAGATGGTTCCAGGGTAAATGCCACCTATACTAAAGACGTTACGAGTAAAGGTCCAACTTTCACAATTCGTAAATTTACAAAGACTCCATGGACTCCACCCCAATTAATTTCATTTAATACTCTAAGTCCAGAAATGCTGGCATACTTATGGATTTTAGTTGAATATAAAATGAATCTTCTAATTGTCGGAGGAACAGCTTCAGGTAAAACTACTCTCCTAAATGCAATGGCCTTTTTTATACCCCCAGAAGCAAGAGTTGTAAGTATTGAAGACACTCGTGAGCTTAACCTTCCAAGAGATAATTGGTTACCTAGTGTTGCTCGTTCAGCAACGGGAATTAAAGGGCTTGGAGAAATTGATTTGTATGAACTCTTAAGAGCATCCTTTAGGCAGAACCCAGACTATGTAATTGTGGGTGAAGTAAGAGGTAAAGAAGCATCAGTTTTGTTTCAGGGTATGGCTTCAGGTCACTCCTCCATCGCAACTATTCACGCAGATTCAATTGAAACTGTTATAAAAAGGTTAGAAACTCCTCCAATTGAATTATCTCCGACGCTACTTAATGTTTTAGATAGTATGTGTATCATGACTCATGCAATTGTAAACAATCAAGAAACAAGGAAGTTAAGAGAAATTGTGGAAGTAGTTAACGTTGATAATGAAGGTTCAGCACTTACAAACACTCCTTTTGTTTGGAATTCAATGGAAGACAAATTTTATTTTAAAAAAGAGAGTCGTTTATTCCAAAAAATAGCTCACCGTTATGGAATTACTTCAGACAAGCTTGAAGTAGAATTTAGAAGAAGGTCAGAATTACTTTATAGAATGTATCAAAAGAAAGTATTTGGATTTTTAGAAGTTCAAGAAATAATTAATGAGTATTATAAAAAACCTGAAGAAATATTAAAAAAATTTGGGGTTGCATAAAAACTTAAATAGTTTAATTTTTTAGTTAGAAGATAAAAAGAGGAAAAAACAAAACACTAATTTTTGCAGTGGTGTTTGTTTTTGTTCTTTTATCGTTGAGTTTTGCTAGTGCAAATATTTTTTCTGATTTGTGGGGAAAGTTTACTGGAAAAGTAATTGATGGTCTTCAACAATGCGTTTCTTGTGCAGCATCTCCTGCAGGATGTTATTATGACGGCGCTTCATGTAAAACTTGTGGAGCTTTAGTTTGTAAGGGGGAAGGAGGTTTGAGTACAGAAATAGGGATTACAAATAAAGACTCTTCTTCAAAAACTTTTGTAGAGTATTTGGATCCCTCTTAAGGAAATTATTGTGATGTTCTTTATGGAGGACTCAAAAATACTGGTGCTAACAGTAGTTATGGTTCTTCTTGTGGAGACTCTAATTATAATGCTTCTTTAGACCTTAATAAAGATGGAAAAGTAAACGCGGTCGATTTACCTTATGTTGGCCTTCATTATAATGATTCAATTTGGTGTTACAATCAATTAATAAATCCTCCAAATGTTTGTGGAGCTACAACACTTCCACAATCTAAAATAATTAATAATGGAGTGAAGTCTTTAACTGGAAATTTGAATTTAATCTTACAAATTAAAAAAGGAAATTCTTGGGTAAATCATAAAATGGTTACAGATGAAAACGTGACAATTCCTTCTAATGGATTGATTAAATTAGACATTGGGGGAAATTATGGTTGGAACTTGAAAAATGTTTCTGTAAATTCTCCAGGACAATACAGAATTTATGGAGAACTAAAAAATTCGGATGGAATGATAAGTTCTAGTTGGGAATTTAATGTCCAATAAAATTTCTCATTCACCACTTAAACTAAACAACTAATCATAATATTTAATAACTTGTTTTTTCTCTTAATTAAAATGCTTAAAAGAGGGAAAGATGGAAAAAGAAAAAATTGATTCTGTAAAAGGTTTTATTAATTCTATCGATGAAAATTTAAACAAATTAAAAGTTGCAATAAAAGGGGGGGATGAAGAAGAGTTTAATAAAATAAAAACTGAATCAATAGAGTTAACGAAGAAAATTGATAAATCCCTAACTGAAGAAAATTCACAAAAAAAGAAGTAAAATATTAATTTATTTTAATAGTTAAAAAAAAGAGGAAAAATGATTAAGGAATATAAACAAACAAGAGAATCTCTTGAAAAACTAAAATTAGTTTTTCTCGAAATTGAAAAAACTTCTAAGTTTTTAGAAAAAGCAGAGAGTGAAGCTGAAAAACGTATTTTTAATTCCCAAATGAAGAGTTTAGATAAGAAGTTAAAAGAAGCAAATTCAGAAGTTAAAACATTTTTTGGAAGAATAATTTTTGAGAAACTTTTAGACCCAACTGAAATAGAAAGGGAATTGAAGGGGTCCTTAGAAAGTTCAGACCGTGACGAAACTATGAGAACTAAGGGAGGAAAACTTTTTACCTTAAAAGAAATTCTTCCAGATGATTTAGAAAATCAAACTGTAAAAAGAATAAAAAAGAAAAAAAAAGAAAAAGATAAGGAAATTGAAAAACAAAAGCACAAAAAAGATTCATCTTATTATACCAAGATTTCAAGTAGATTTTTTTCAAAGGTTTCTTTAAAACTTATGTCCAAAGAAACTTTTTCAAAGATGGAAGGAGAACTTGTTAAAGCAAATTTAAGTTATACTTCAACTGGATATGTTTCAATTATTTTAATGACTACTTTTCTTTCTCTCTTTGTTGGTGGTTTTTTGTTTTTCTTCTTTTTGTTTTTTAATTTTTCAGCAGCACTTCCTATAATTTCAAGAGCACAGGAAACAATTGATGTTAGATTTTTGAAAACTTTTTGGATTTTAATTCTTGTTCCAATTGCAACTTTTGTTTTGATGTACCTTTATCCTTCTATTGAAAAGAAAAGTGCAGAGATAGCAATAGACTCGGAACTTCCTTTTGCAACGATAAGTATGTCTGCAATTTCAGGGTCAATGATGAACCCTGCAAGAATTTTTGAAATTTTAATCTCCACAAATGAATATCCTGCACTAAAAAAAGAATTTGTGAAGATGATAAATGAAATTAATCTTTATGGATATGATTTGGTTAGTGCTTTGAAGAATACTGCAAAGAATTCTCCAAGTAAAAAGTTATCAGAATTGCTTAGTGGTCTTGGCACAACAATTACTTCAGGAGGAGATTTGGCTGGGTTTTTTGAAGAGCGTGCGGAAACCTTGTTGTTTAATTATAGAATTGCTCAAGAGAGGTCTTCAAAATCAGCTGAAACTTTTATGGATATTTATATTAGTCTTTTAATTGCAGCGCCAATGATTTTAATGCTCCTTTTAATTATTATGAAGATAAGTGGTCTGGGAATAACAATGAGTTTCTTAACAATTTCCTTTTTAATAAGTTTAGTAGTCACAATAGTAAATGTAATCTTTTTAGTGTTCTTGCACTTAAAGACAAATAAATAATGGAATTTAAAGATAAAGATTTAATAGGAATTGGAATCGCACTCCTTTTAATAGCATCTGCAAGGTTTTATTTTGATCCCAAATATTTTGCTTTAATTGCAGGTGCAGGAGTAATTATAGGTTCACTCCCGATAATAATTAGAATAATGAGGGAAAACAGAATCTCTCAAGAAAAAGAAGAAATGTTTTTGGAATTCTCAAGAAATTTGGTTGAAAGTGTAAAAACAGGAACACCCATAAGTAAAAGTATAGTCAATATGGCAGATAAAAATTATGGTGCACTAACTCCCCATGTAAAAAAATTATCAAACCAAATTTCGCTTGGAATTCCTTTAATTAAAGCGCTAGAATTTTTTGCAAGAGATGCAGGAAATCGTTCAATTTCAAGGTCATTAACTTTAATTGGTCAAGCTGAAAGGGCTGGGGGAGATATTGGAGAAATTTTAGAAGCGGTTGCAGATGCAGTAAGTATGACTGACAAGTTAAAAAAAGAAAGAAAGTCAGTAATTTCTTCATTGGTAAGTCAAGGATATATAATTTTCTTAGTGTTTATTGTGATTATTTTAGTTTTACAGTTCCAAATTGTTCCAATGGTTTCAGGAATAGGAAGTGTAGGGGGAACACTTGGGTTTGGGGGAACTTCAGGTTTTGATCCAGTGACTGGTCAACAAGAAATTGCAAATGCATTTCTTTATTTAATTCTAGTTCAAGGTTTTTTCACAGGATTAACTATTGGTAAACTTTCAGAAGGAAATTTCAAGGCAGGAATAAGACACTCTTTTTCTTTGATGTTTTTATCATTTATTATTTCTACTGTCGCAAACCTTCTGTTTGTAAGTTAACATGGAAAAAATAAATAAGAAAGGTTCGCATGTAAGTATGATCTTGTCATTTATTCTTTTTGTAGTTTCTCTTATTTTTATTTATCTCATTGCAAGTTCTTCAATTCTTCCATCAGAAAAAGTAAAAAATGAGGTTTCAAATTTAGAAAGAAATATTGTGAAAACTCTTTCATCAGAAATTTGGGTTTTAAGAGTAAATGAAGAGGGAATGTCGGACGCTTGTTTTAGTATGACTAAACCAGAAGATATCTCTAACGCAGAAACAATAGCTCTTGATGACTCTGGAGGAATTAATTCTTCAACTTCAGGAAATCAAATATTAATTGATGGAGGAAAAAATTTTGTAAAGGTTTATTTTTCAGACCTTATTCAAAACCAAAATACTCTTTTGACAACTGGATGCACACAAATTTCTCCAAATAGTACAATAAAAGAGAAAGTTATTTCCGAATCCCAAATTTTAAATTTGATGTCAAACTTTTCAAGTAATTATTCTAGTCTAAAAGAACAATTAGGGGTTCCAACGAGTATGGATTTTGATTTATACTTTGAATATAAAAATGAAACTACTGTGGGAGAATTGAAGAGTGACCCTAGTACAGAAGTTTATTCAAAAGAAATAAATTTATTTTTTGTCTCAAATAAAGCAGTAAATGATGAAGGAAAGTTGAGAATAAAAATTTGGTAGTTGGATTAAAAGATTAAATTGGTAAAATGAAAACAAAAAAAATAAATAAAAAAGGATGGATAAAAATTATTGAAGCTTTTATGGCTATAGTTTTACTTTTAGGATTTTTGATGGTGTTATTAGTTCAAATTAATAAAAACAATCAAAATAATTCTTTAGTTGAGGATAATAATTTGAAAATTTTGAAAGGAATTGAAACAAACCAAAGTTTGAAAAGTTCTGCACTTTCAACAAGTATCCCTTCAAATTCCAATGAAACTTCTGGTTTTCCAGATGACTTAAAAAATTATTTAGGGAACAGTACTTTCAGTGGCCAAAATTGTTTACTTTATATTTGTGAAGTTGAGGGTGAATGTAATTTGAACAATGAAATAAAAGAAAAGGAAGTTTATTCTTCAGAAGTTTTGATTTTTTCAAATTTAACTTATTACTCTCCAAGAAAATTGAAGGTATTCTGTTATGATGCTTAAATTCAAGTTTTTTTCTCACACGGCGGACATTAAATTCAGAGCATATGGAAAGAGTCTTGATGAAGTTTTTAAAAATTCATCTTATGCTTTGATAAATTCAGTAGTCGATTCAAAAATAGAAGAAAAAAAGAAGTTAAGAGTAAAAGTTAAAGGAAAAGATATTGAAAGTCTTCTTTATAATTTTTTAGAAGAAATTTTATTTTTAATTGATTCAAAACATTTTTTTGTTTCAAAAATAAAAAATTTAAAGATTGACAAAAAAAATTTTAAAATTTCAGCAGAATTTTATGGAGACAATGGAAAAAATCTAAAAGTTTTTTCACATGTTAAAGCTATAACCTATAGCGAAATGTTTGTTAAAAAAATAAAAAATAAATGGATTTCTCAAGTTGTTTTAGATATCTAGTTTATCCAGCTAATTCAATTACTCAAAAAGAAAATTTTATAAAGGTTAAACATTGTTTAAACATATGGAATTAATAAAAATTGCTTCAAAATGGGGAAATAGTGCAGGAGTAGCCCTTCCTAGAAACTGGATAGGAAAACAAGTAAAGATTACTTTTATAGACAGAACTGAAAAAATAAAAGAGGAAGTTTTGGATATTTTAAAAGAAGAAATGGAAGACTTAATCGGAATTTATCTTGTTGGAAGTTATTCTAGAAATGAAGAAGAAGGAGAATCCGATATTGATATCCTTGCCATTTCTTCAAAATCAAAAAAAGAGATTTCCTCTGGAAAATACAATATTTCAATATATCCTCTAAATTCAATAAAAAGAACATTAAAATTAAATCCAGTTTTAATTTATCCTAGAATTTTAGAAGCGAAAACAATTTTTAATAAGGCTCTTTTAGAAGAGTTGAAAAATGAAAAAATCGGAAATAACAAAAAATATTTTGAAGAAACAAAAAGAATACTAAAAATAAATAAAGGAATAATAAATATGAACTCAAATGAGAAAGTTCCAGATTCCGTTATCTATTCACTTATTCTTAGATTAAGAGGAGTTTTTTTAATAAAATATATAAAAAACAAAAAAGTTTTAATGAAAAAGGATTTTTATGATTCTCTTGTTAATCTACTGGGAAAAAATACAAAAGAAATAATTGAATCTTATAAAAGAATTAAGAACAATCTTCCAGAAAAAGAAATTATAGATAAAGAAGTAGCAGAAAAATTATTAATAAATTTAAAGGAAGGAATAAAAAATGGCAAATAAAAAAAGAATCAAAAAAGGAATAGATTCTCTTGAAATCCAAATAAAATTTCATGAGGAGAAAAAAAGAATCGCAGAAGAGGAAGGAGAAATCGAACTTGGAGATTATTATGGTAAAGAAATTAATTCTTTAAAAAAAGCAAAAGAGCGAAGAGAAAGGAAGATTTAATTCACTCAACCCAAATTATGTCTTTAAATTCATATTTTGTCGCAATCAAAATCCAATCAACGAGCCACCAAATTCCAAGACCACCAAATGTAATTAATTTTAAAATTCCAAGACCAACGTGTCCCATCAAAAATCTATCCACTCCAAACCACCCAAAGACAATAGACATTACTAAAGTCAAAACCCAATTAACTTTTTTCTTTGCCATAATAGCCTAAATAAATTCAATTATTTAAACCTTTTTTATATT
>JAACWA010000031.1 GCA_009992175.1 archaeon | reverse complement strand
TTGTCTTGTACACAACAAATTTTGTCTCCTTCACAAGAATATACTGTTGTTTCTCTGTATCCGTCAACACAAGAAGTTTCTTCACAAGTTCCCCAATTATTTTCACATAAATCTTCTTGTGAAACTTCACCTGTATCAACTTTTGGTGTACATGTTCCACCAACACAACAAATTTCGTTATAATTAGTATCTGATGAATATAAGTCGCTTCCTCCTTGACAATATTCGTTACTTCCACAAACTTCTCCGTTTAAATCTGAACAGGTCTTGTCATCTTTTGGAGTCGAACAACATTTGTCAACACTTCCACAACCACCATAACTTAGTAATAAATTATCTACTCCACAACTCATTGCAGACATACAATAATAGCCAGATAATTTACAATCATTATCTGAAACATCAATTTCTCCATCATCGTTTAAATCATAACCTCTTGGCCAAATTGAAAAAAGTAAGAAAGCGTTATTTTTTATGTTTCCTCCGTCCCAACATCCATCATCTTGTTGTACGCTAAGTAACCAATCTTTTGCATTCTCTTTTTCTGTTACATCTTCGTTTTGAAAAGGTAAAAGTGCAAGAGCTGTATCAAAATATCTTTCAGTTGAAGAGCCCCAATATTTTTCATTTATTTGTAAGTTAAAAATTCTAGTTCTATATTCTAATTCATTTGTTATCATGTATAAGAAAGGATCTGGAAAAGATTCTAAGTTATCATCTCTACTTGTCATTAAGTAAGGAACAAATTCTCCAATTTCTTCACCCATACTTCCCAAAACTGCTGTTGCCCAAAGGCTTCCTCCATAATCACATTTTCCTTTTTCTGAAAAACAGTATGAATCAATTTTTACATCAGTTTGACTTCCACCAACTGTTGAGTAAACTTTATCTACAACGTGAATTGTTGGAGAAGTTCTTTTTTTGAATAAGAAACTTGTCAAGAAATCTTTATCACAAGAAATACTAAATTCTTTATCATAGCATGTTGGAGAAACTGTTAACCAGTAATTTGGTTCTGAAAGAGTTAAGCAACTTCCAGCGGCTTTGCTTATTTTTTTATCTTCTCCTATTGAAATTAAATAATCTTTACTGTCATAAGTAATTGTACATTCTGCATCTCCATCATTTTCAATTTGTAAATACCAAATTAAATCTTCTGGAACAATTTTTTGATTTAGTAACCATTCTTTTGCATCATCAGTATTTTCTCCTAATTTGTCTAATGCTAAAACAGCTTGTGCAGTTTCTTTTATGTCACACTTTCCTTTTGGCCAACATTTATCATTGTCAGAATAATCCCAAACTTCATTTTTACAATCTCCTAATCCCATTAAAGTAAAAATTGCTTCAACTGAAGAAAGTTTATCACATTCTTTGTCATCAACTTTTGTTTGCAAGCAATCGTATGCTTTTTTGACTTGATCATCTGGAGTTATAGTTGTTTCATTATCTGCTGCAGAAATATAACTTAACATTAAAAATAGAAATATTGCGAAAATACCAACTAGCGCTAACCTCTTTTTCATAAAATAATTATGCTAATCTTACTTTTAAATATTTAGTTTTTATTTTAAGAATTAATTATTTTTCTTGAAGTTTTTTCTTATTGCATAATTTATTGGATTTTTTATTTTATTACAAAGGGCGTCTGGTTCACAAACACCTAAATCACGATAAAAATCCCTGCAATTTGGAGGCATAATTGGTTTACGTTTGTAAAACCAAACAAGTTGCGTGTGAATATAACCTTTCTTTAATGGCTCTTTGTTTTTTTCGTTCCATTCATAAATTCTTTTTTCTAATTCTTCTTTTTCCATACCTAAAGAACGGAAAAAATTAATTAGTGCAAAAAGTCCACGCTTTTTCCCATCATCAATTCCTAAAAGTAATTTTTTTACACAGGGGGGGAAATCATCATCAGTTAATTTTTCTAATTTTATTGGTTTGAAATCTGCATATTTTCCGCTTGCTTGTCTTTCAATTTCTTTATTGAATCCTGATTCTTCTGCCCAATCAAGTGCTTGCATTACAAGTTCAGCTGCTTCGTTTTCAGTTGAATCCGGGGTGAAATTTTTTACTTCTATTCTTAGAGGGTCTGCAATTTTTTCTTTGTAATTTGGATCTTTTATGAATTTGTCTAAATCTTTTTCTTCTAAGACAACACTCACTAGAGCGGACTTTTCATGTAAGGAATAAGGCATTCTGAATAAATGTCTTGGAGAAACGAGTCCCATGTCAAGTCCCATCAAGGAATACATATCAATTGGTTCACGTTCAAAATTTACGTCTGATTTTAAAGAATTAATTTCACATTTTTCACAAACATAATATTTTTTTATTGGTTTAAACTTCATTTTTTGTTTACATTTGTAGCAAACTGGAAGTTTTCCTTTTCCATTTTTGAAACTTCTCTCTTCAGTAATATTGCATTTTTCACAAGTGAATTCAACTCGTAAAAATTCTTCAGCGAAATTCCCGCATTTTTTACAACGGTGTCTAACATTTACCTTATCTTTAAATTTTTCATAAAAATCTTTTGGGAGCATTTCTTGAATTGCACGACGGGAATATTCTCTTAAGTAAGCCATTAATGTCCTTGGGAGCGCTGGAAAGAGTTCATCAAGTAAAATACCATTTATGTTTTTTGGAAATGCCTTCCAAGGGACAAGTATGTGAAAACCTTTCGAGCCTGAGAACTTTAAACCGAAATTTTTTATTCCATTTTGTTTTAGGGATTCAATCATTGCTTTTGCTACAATTGCTGAATAATCCATTCCTTCTTCACAATCAATATCAATTAGTAAATCCCAACCAATACGAAGTTTATTTCCTTTTTCTTCTGACATTCCAGTTTCAATGTCCATTGGGTTTTTCCATAATTCTTCTGAACAGTGAAAGGAAGTTGCACCTTTTCTCACAAGACTAAACACATCTCCGATGTAATTGAAAGAGTCTGGTCTTTTTCCAAAACCTTCAAAATATCTTGGTGAAATTTCACGGTTTTTTGAGAATTCAAAGATTGCTTTTTGTACATCTTTACGAGAATAATATAATTGAGTGATTGCTCTAATTTTCTTTTCTTTTTCAGAAATTTTATTTTTCTCAGTCATAGAAAATGCAAGGAAAACTGAGTTAAAAAGATATTGTTACTCTTTTATTACCCAAGTTTGAATTATAATAAAAATTATTGAGATTATTGAAATTACTCCCATTGTCGCGTAAAGAATTGGGTGTTCAATATTTACTTGTGGCAAGCTTAAAATTCCTACAATTATTGCCATACAACCTAGAACAAAAGTTGTTAACCTTGTGAAAGTATTTTCATTGATTGCTTCATGAGTTTTTTTGTAGAGATTTTTTGGTTTTGTTATTATTATGAAACCAAAACCCATAATAAAGAGCCACAGAAAACTTGAATATTGTTGAAGTGAAACATTAAAAAAACTTTTTAAAATAATTTCAACAAATCCTGTTATAGAAATTAATGCAAGTACACCTGCGAATTTTGTTGAGACTTTCCTTTTTACTTTTGGTTCCTCTTTTTTTGTTGCCATAATTACAAATCTCTAGCATGTAGAGTTCTACGTTTGTTTGCTTTTGCTCGTTTTATTGCGTCTTCTAAAAGTTCTTCAACTTTTAATTCTAGGGCAGTTCCAACTTCTTCAGCAACAGAAGTAATTTCTTCGTTGTCTTTTTGTAAATCTTTCACCAATTTTTTTATGTTTGACCTTACAATTATTGCCATGGATATAATTGGGAGATTGCATTTATAAAATTTTGGAGAAATAATTGGCTAGAAAAATTAATAAAGATTTTTTATATTTTCCTTTTATGCCACATAGAGACATACATGCGGGGGGATTAATTCACAATTATTTTGATAATAAACAAATTGATGGGCTTTATCTTTCAACAGCAATAAAAAATTTTGCAGGCTCATTCATAACCATATTTGTTCCAATTTACCTGTTAACTTTGGGAATTAATATTCAGAACATAGCTATTTATTATATTGTTGGACTCACAACATCTTTTCTTTTTTTTATAGTTGGATTAAAAATTAATTCAAAATGGGGAATTAAAAAATCTATGTCTTTAGGCATTATCATCTCTATTTTTTATTATATACTTTTGAATAGTCTTTCATCTTGGCAAGACGGCTATTTACTTGTTGCAATAATTTCTGGTATAAGTGGGGGAATTTATTGGGCAGGATTTCACATAGAATTTTCAAGATTTTGTGACAAAAATAAAGAAGCATCTGAAAATGCCTTAATGAATATTTTTTCTAAAGTTGCCGGAGCTGTTGGTCCATTGATAGGAGCAATCTTAATTTCTAAAATTTCTTTTAATTTTGTAATTTTGCTCTCTGCTATCCTACTTGTATTATCAATAATTCCTTTGTTTTCTACTAAGAATGAAAAAGCAAAGTATAGATTTTCAATTAAGGAAATGTTAAAATCGGATAGGCGTAATAAGGCACTTGCTTACACTGGATCAGGGATTATTGGAGTTGTAGGAGGAACTTTTTGGCCTATTTTTATTTATTTCACATTAAAGGAAGTATTGTCTCTTGGTATAATTGTTTCAATAACCGCTGTTGTGGAGATTTTATTCCTTTTTATTATTGGAAAAATTTCTGATAAACATGGCAAAAAAGTCTTAAGAACAGGAATTGTTACATATTCTGCATCTTGGATTTCAAGATTATTTTTTCTTTCTCCTTTGGGTATTTTTTTCAATAATTTATATTCTGCATTCTCGACATCATTGATTGATTTGCCATTTGCAAAAATAATTTATTCAAAATCTAAGGAATCTCAGGATGTTTCAAATTACTTTTTGTTTAGAGAATTTTATTTATGGGTTGGAAGAGTTTTAATTCTTCTTTTAGTAATTTTTACTTCTAATATTTTTATGACGTTCATTATTTCTTTTTTTGTAACTTTTTTATATTTTAATTTATTGAAAGAATAATTCGCTTATTATTATTTAAATTTAGAAAATAATCTTTTAATATGGATGTTATTTTATTTCTTCATTTTGTTGGAATTATCGTTGGACTTGGCGCGGTTACGGTTATTGACACGATGGGTTTCTTTTCTAGAAAGAATATAGAGAAAACGCAACAAACTATTTTTGCTCATCATATAACAAAACCTTTGATTTGGATTGGAACAATTATTGTCTTAATTACTTGGATTTTTATTTTGAAAGGGAATTCTCTTGAAGGAATTTATTTATGGAAAAGTTTGTTATTAATAACAATGATTTTGAATGGTTGTTTTTTATCATTTATTGTTTCGCCTGCCCTTGATAAAAGAATTGGGGTTTTGAAATTGTTGCCAAAGGAATTACAGATTAAGATTGCTATTAGTTTGGTTATTAGTTTTATTTCTTGGTGGGGTTTTGTTTGGTTTAGTGTTTCACAGATTGGTTAATTTATTTAAACTTGAAATGGTTTTTATTATTATGAAAATTAGAGATTTGAAAAAAGAAGATATTTTATTACTTTCTAAAATTGTTTCTTTGAATTACTCTAAAAAATATGGTGAAAATTCTAAAAAAGAAATTGAAGCGAGTTTTGAAAATAAAATTATCCCTCCGAAATACCTTGTTGCTGAAGAGAAGGGAAAAATTTTTGGATTTGCTGGATATATTCAATCTTGGATGGATTACAGCGTATATAATATATTTTGGGTAAATGTTCATCCAGATTACCAAAAACAAAATATTGGAAGTAAATTAGTCAAAGAAGTAATTAAAAAAATAAAATCAATTAAAGGGGATTACAAAGCTAAAATGATTTTACTTACTACAACAAAACCAAAATTTTATTCAGAAAGATTTGGATTTGAAATAATGTCTAGTTTAGGAAAAGATGAAGTATTGATGAGCTTGAAATTTTAATTATTTTCCAAGGGCAATTAAAACTCCTCCTACAACAACTAATCCTGCGCCTAGCCAACCTTGCCAAGTTATTTTTTCGTGAAGGAAAAGGAATGCTAGTAGGAGTGCGAACACTACACTTAATCTATCAATTGGGACAATTTGTGAAACTTTCGCTCCTTTTAATGCGACAAAGTAAAATAACCAAGAAAGTGCTCCGGCAATTCCTGAGAGGACAATATAGAAAACTGCTTTGTTATTTATTAGAATTGTTTTGAAGTTGTTTAGTTTTCCTTCTACTAAAACTATGACAATTAGAAAGACTGCCATAACAACTGCTCGTATTGCTGTTGCCGTGTGGCTGTCTACATTTTGTAAACCGATTTTTCCAAAGATTGCAACTAGTGCTGCGAAAGCTGCGGACAAAAGGGCAAAAATTAACCATTGCATTGCAAAAGAAAGAAAGGGAAATATTTAAGGGTTGGGGAGAATTTGTTTGGATAAAATGCAATCCAAAGGTATTTAAATTAAATTTGCCTTTTGATATTACAAATTCCTTCGGGACACGCTTAACTTTACTTTTATAGTGAAGTTAAGGAACTAATAAATTAATTTAATTGCCTGTTTCTTCAGAAGTTTCAAATCTCAACTCTGAATTATCTAACCGTCTTTGCAGATGAGAAATTAAACTTAACATATCTAAACAATCTTGTTCACTAAATAAACCTGTATCTCCCAATCTTTCTTGATAGTTTGGAAAATTATGATTTAGGGGGTTACGACAACCTGCAACAACCCCTTTTGATAACGAGTGATGCCCCCGTTGAATTGTCTTTTCTGTTGTTGAATTACAAGCATTTACTTTTAACTTTCCTCCATCCAACTTAAAAGCTTCATCTATATTGCTCTCATCACTTTCTCTATCCAAACTTGCTTTATCTTTAACATTCCTTATGTATGCTCTAGAGGCCTTATCAACGGATTCGTAATAATCCGCTCCTTTTTTATAATCTTCAAATGCCCAAGATTTTACATCAGGGTGCAAATTTCTATAGTGCCAATAAGTATATTCTGGAATAATGGAATGTAAATTTCTTATTGAATCAGAATTTATCTCTTTATCTTCTTCGGTAGGTTCAAAATTTTTAATCATATTATTAACTAAAGGTTCAACTTTTCTTTTAATTTCAGGTGGTAATTTACTAAACCAATCATTTACTTTTATTCCCGTTGATTTTTCAATTTCAGAAGATCTTATTTCTACTCTTTTTCTACGCCAATCTCTCTCCAACCAAGCTAATAGTTTATTTAGATAATTCCGAAGTTTTTCCATTTCTGGGTGATCCCAATTTAAAGATTGTCTATTTGTAGATATCACATCTTCATCTAAGTTTTCTATAAAATCCACCTCTAACCAACCAGTAAGATAAGAAAAAAAGTGGCTTGAAATACTATTGGAAAAATATTCTGGAAGATTAACTAGCTTTTTTCTAGAAAAAAGAGTAATCCCTTTAAGATTTGTTTTTGCGGAAATAGGTAATTTAGTTGCAATTAAGGTTCCACAAATTTTTTCTTTTTTATCATAATCTGAATCAAATGAAATTTCTTGTGGTACTTTCCATTCAATTTGTTTATCAAGACTTTCATATTTTCTTTCATTCCTTATGGGAACATCAGATTCATAATTATGTCGAACATTTATTTTAAAATCAGAGTCTATTATAAAAATTTTTGATATGCTATCTGCAATCGAAAGACAATATTCTGAATTAAATGCCCGCTTAATTTTTAATTTTTTTAAAGTTATTCTGGTTTTATTTTTTTCTCCAGGAACTTTTTCATTTTTGTAAATTATTTTTGGTTTATATTTATCATTTTCTTTTTTTATGTCTTCCCAGACCATTAGAAAAGAATTTTTGATTTCATTTTGAATTGTTTCTATTTCTATTTCCTCTGCAATACCAAAGAAGGCAAGTTTCCCTAATCCTTTTTTTCCGATAATTAATCTTCCTTCTTTTGTTTTCTGTCTATTTTCGTCTTCTCTTCTATTCCTTCCAATCCTTAAAAATTTATTATTTAATTCCGTAAAAGACATCCCTTCCCCATCATCTTCAACAATTATTTTATCGCTAGGGGAATCCATAAGAATTATTTTCACATTATGTGCATCCGCGTCATGTGCATTTGCAATTAATTCTGATAAAACTGGGGGGAGTGTAGAATACATTTTTATTCCTAAATGTTCAATTGTATGTGGATCAAAACTCATTACAAGTTCTTCTGGATTATTTTCTTCCATTGATTTTCTAAGAAAAGTTATTTTTTATTATTTTCGTTAAAAAAATATAACTATAAGTTGTCTTTTAATTGCATAAAATAATTACCAAAAACTTTTGCAAATTTAACAGGAACAGCATTGCCCACCCACTTTGTATTCTGCCCCATATTTCCAAAAAATTCGTAGTCATCTTCAAATGTTTGTATCGCGGCAGCTTCCCTTACGGAAATTGCCCTATTTTGTGTTGGATGTCCAAACCTTCCGTTTGAAATACATGTACATTTACATGTTAACGTTGGAGAAACCTCTTCTAAGGACATTCTACCATAAACATCTCCGTGTCCTTTGTGTTTTTTATGACATTCAAGAACCAGTTCTTTCGGAAGATTTTTTCTAGAGCCCCCATTTTTTGGTGTTAACTTTAATCTTTGCATATTAAGCTTACTTAGATTTCTTGCTTCATGATTCAAAATATTTTTATCTTTTTTTCCCGCATCTAAAGGAGGATATTTATTTAAAACTTCTTTCAATGTAATTATTTTATTACTTCCAGAAGGTATTTTCACCTCCGAAAATTTTGATCCCAAAAGAACAAGTCTCCTTCTTCTTTGAGGAACTTCATAATTCATTGTATTTAGAAGTGCATAATCATAATAATATCCTTGTTTATCTAAAATAGAAATAAATTTACGAAAAATATGTTTCCCTTTTCCATTCATTAACCCTGGGACATTTTCCATAAAAATAAAATCAGGAGAAGTTTCTTTTATTAATCTTCCAAACTGTAAAAGTAAATCTTTTCTTTCATCCTCTTCTTTATTAGACTGATTTATTAGTGAAAATGGCTGACATGGTGCACATCCTGCCAACAAGAAATAATTATTTTTTCTATCTATTCCATCCAAAAGTTCTTTCCCCTTTAAATTAGAAACATCAATTGAAAAAAATGAGGAGCCTTTATTATTTTTTTCATAAGTTTCTTTTGCATCTGCATCAAAATCATAACCTTTCAATACCTTAATCCCTGCATCGGACAATCCCCTTGTTAGTCCGCCAATACCACAAAATAAATCCGCTGCTACAATTCTCTTTTTCATAAATTTTTAAAGTTAAATCTATTTAAAAAATTTCCGGAAACTATTTTTTTGTTTTTATTTTTTCTATCTCCAATTCATGTTTCCTTAATTCTTTATCCAAATCTTCCCTATACAAATATCGTTTAGTATTTTTGAACATTTGAAAACATGATAGTATTACCATATAGGAAAGATAGGAAAAACTAAAAATTATTAAAAAATATTTTACAAAACCAATTAATTCCAAAGTTAAAGAAAAATATAAAAAAAGCCCTCCAATAAGAGCACCAAAATAAGTTTGATTTATAGGCTCTTTAGGCAAACTTGATATCATTTTTTCTTTTTGCCATTTTCTTCTTTATCAATCATTCCTTCAGGCTTCATTGTTGGAAATAAAATTATATCTCTAATTGATTCTGCACCGGTCATTAAAATTACCATTCTATCAATTCCCCAACCGATTCCTCCTGTTGGTGGCATTCCTTGTCTTAATGAATCTAGGAAATCTTCGTCTTTTTCGTGTGCTTCTTCATCCCCGCTTTCTTTTTGTTTTAATTGTTCATCAAATGCTGCTTCTTGTTTTATTGGGTCGTTTAATTCTGAATACATGTTTCCAAGTTCCATTCCAGCCCCGATTGGTTCACATTGTTCATTTAGTCTGTCGTCTCCTCTTTTTCTTTTACATAAAGGAGTTCCTTCTTTTGGTCTGTCGTAAACGTGGACAGGGGAGATTACTTTATGTTCAACCATTTCTCCTAAAATTTCTTCAACACATTTGCCCCAAGTTGGATTTTCTCCTACTTCAATTTTATTTTTTTTACAGAAATCCTTTAATTCTTCAACGGATGATTTGTCTACATCAAGTTTTGTATATTCCTTGATAATCTCAGCTGTTGTTTTTCTTGGCCAAGGAGCTTTCAAGTCAATTTCAACAACTTTACCTTCAACATTTCGTTTGATTTTTGTTGTTCCAAGAACTTTCAAGGCGACATATTCCCAACAGTCTTCAATTAATTTCATCATGTCGTTGTAATCAGCATATGCTTCGTAAGCTTCAAGCATTGTGAATTCTGGATTGTGGGAATGATCTACTCCTTCGTTTCTGAAATTTTTACAAATTGTGTAAACTTTTTCAAATCCACCAACGATTAAACGTTTCAAATATAATTCTGGAGCAATTGAAAGATACATTGGCATGTCCCAAGCATTAATATGTGTCTTGAAGGGTTTTGCTGAAGCTCCTCCGTGTTGTGGTTGAAGTGTTGGTGTTTCAACTTCCATGTATCCACGTTCGTGCATGAATTCACGAATTCTTCTAATTATTTCACTTCTAACTTTGAAAATTTCTTTTACGTCTTGATTCATAATTAAATCAAGATATCTTTTTCTGTATCTTTCTTCCTTGTCTTTTAATCCGTAGTGTTCGTCGGGTAAAGGGTAAACTGCTTTTGATAAGATTTCAACTTTTTTTATTAAAATTGATAATTCTCCACGGTTTGAACGCATAACAATTCCTGTTACACCAACAAAGTCTCCTGCCACTGCATATTTTTTGAAAAGAGCTCTTGTTTCTTCGTCTGTTTCTCCATCTTGAGAAACTATTTGAATAAACGCTCCTTCATCTTGTAATTTTGCAAAAGAAATTTTTCCTAAATCTCTTTTTGACATTAAACGACCTGCAACTTTTACTTCATCTTTTGTTACAGTTTCTGCTTTCAAATCTTTGTATTTTTCTTGTAGTTCTTTACAATTAGTTGTTCTTTTGAAAGAATAAGGAAATGGATTTATTCCGTTCTCTTCTAGTTCATTTATTTTTCTGATTCTTTCATCAACTATTTGCTTTTCTCGACCTTTCAACATTTTTCATACTTCCATAATTTGAGGAATGTTGAGTGGGAAGTTTTAGTATAAAACTTCGCTCTTAGTTCCATGTAGAAATAGGGAATATGAGGTTTTTATAATTGTTGGTGACTATAATTTTATTCCCTTTATTAGAAAGATTTGATTATCATAATCAGTTCCAATTTCCCAAGAATTTTTATCTTCTAACCTTATTGGGCCTTTATATCCCCGAGTAGTTATCAAAGGTGTTTCTTCCTCAATATATTTTTCAAGAATTTTACCTAAATTAGAATATTTATGAATGGGGTTTGCACCTCCTGGAGCACAAATAAAACAACCCAAAGTATTTTTTTCTAAATTAAATAAATCTTCAAAAACATAACAATGTGCATTATAATCTTTTCTTTTTTTTAGATAAATGCCATTTGAATATTTTCCATTATTAATTAAAATGCAGTTATTTCTTGTATTTGAGTAATTTTTTTCTATTATTGTAAAATTATTTTTTTCTATATCTTCTCTAACTTCTTCAAAACTTTTTTCTAGGTATAAGTAACCATTGCCACCAAGGACTAAATTTTCATTTTCAAAAAATTCTGTAAAATAATTAACATTATGTATTTCTAAATTCTTTGCAAAAATCTCTTCATCTGAAATTGAAAGTTTGTAATTTTCTAATCTCTTTTGTAATTTATATTTCAAATCCATAAAAATGCAGAGATAAAAAGTTTTTATAATTGTTGGTAAGGGAGATTTATGGTTATTCTTTAGAACAATCTTCTTTTTAAATTATGAAATTTCTGTATTTTTATGGACATAGTTGTTAAGGGAAATTCAAAGATGG
>JAACWA010000030.1 GCA_009992175.1 archaeon | reverse complement strand
TTAGTAAATCAAAATAGAAAAATGTTTTTTATCAAACGCCATTCATCCGTCCGTTAAAACAGACGGATTTCTGGCTAAACTTTAAGGAAAATAAGATTAATGGTGAAATAATTATAGTTGATGACAATTCTCCAGATGGCACAGGAAAAATTTTGGAAGATTTGAAAAAGAAACAAAAAAATCTTAAAGTTATTCATAGGAGCGGAAAACTTGGGCTTTCTTCAGCAGTTTTAGATGGTTGGAAAATTGCAGATGGCGAAGTTTTGGGAGTTATGGATGCAGATTTGAGCCATCCGCCCGAGAAGATAAAAGAACTTTTTTGGGCGATAGAAAAAAATGAAGCAGATTTTACAATTGGGAGCAGATATATTAAAGGTGAAAAAATTGAGGGTTGGAATTTGAAAAGAAAATTAATGTCTAAAACAGCGACTCTTTTATCAAGAGTTTATACAAAAGTTAAAGACCCTATGACTGGTTTTTTTATGATTAAGAGAGAAGTTATAAAAAATATTGATTTAAACCCAAAAGGATTTAAGATTTTATTGGAAATAATTATAAAAGGAAAATATCAAAATATAAAAGAAATTCCAATAACTTTTATTAATCGTATTGAAAGGAAAAGTAAAGCGGGAACAAAAGAGATTTTTTATTATCTTCAAAATTTAGCAGGATATTTGCCACATAAGAAAAATGTGATTAAAGAATTTATTAAATTTGGAGTTGTTGGGGGAATTGGAACTTTAATCAATATCATAATATTATTTTTATTGACTGAAAAAGTAGGAGTTTATTATTTGATTTCTGCGATTTTCTCTTTCATCGTCGCTATGTCTGGTAATTTTATATTAAATAAAATTTGGACATTTAAAGAAAATGTAAAGTTAGGAATTGGAAAAAAATATTTGCAATTTGGTTTAGTTAGTGTTTCTGCTCTTTTGGTAAATTTATTTTTTCTTTACCTTTTCACAGAAATTTTTGGAATTTATTACATAATCTCTCAAATTTTAGCAATTGGGATTGCTTTAATAATAAATTTCTTGGGTAACAAAATATGGACTTTCAGCAAATAATAAAAAAACATAAATGGTTAATTGCGATTTTTGTAATTGCTCTTTTAGTTAGAATAATCTTTGTTTTTTCTACTCCTGTAAAAATATGGGACGAAACAGTTTATGCAAATTTAGGTTATTATTTAAGCAATAATCCTTTAGATTATTCTGTTGCCAATAATGGTTGGAGTGATTTTATTCCTTCAGGAGGAGATAGTTTTTATGCTTGGCCAAAAATGGGGTTTAGGGCGCCATTATTACCTTATCTTTTAATGCCTCTTTATTTTTTTAATTTAGATTTCTTAATTATATTCTTTATTGCTTTTGTTGGGGCTTTGTCCGTTTGTTTGGTTTATCTTTTAGGGAAAAAGTTATTTAATGAAAAAGTTGGACTTTATTCAGCAATTTTATTTTTATTAATTCCGTTACATGTTATTTATAGTGCAAAGATTTTAACAGGAGTTTTATTTACTTTTTTTGTATTACTTACTTTCCTTATTTTTTGGAAAGGTTACGAAGAGAACAATAAAAAATATAAAGTTTTGTTTGGGGTTTTCTTGGCTTTGGCTCTTTTATCAAGATATACTGCATTATGGATTATGCCGATTTTTCTTATTTACTTTTTAGTAAGAGATAAATCTATTAAATTTTTAAAAGATAAATATTTGTGGTATTCAGTTTTAGCATTTTTTGGAACTTTAATTCCATGGTTTATTTACGGAATTTTTGAGTATAATAATCCAATTGGGGCTTTTATTCATGGAGCAAAAGCATCGGGGTATTGGGGAGGATTACAATCTTGGACTTTCTTTTTTGAATATTGGTGGCAAATGTTTTCAATAATAGGATTTATTTTTTTAATTGCTTTAATTTATATTCTATACAAAAAAGATTTTTTCAAAAAAGAGATATACCTATTATTAATCTGGTTTGCTTTCTTTTTAGGAATGGCAATTTATATGCCCCATAAAGAAGATAGATTTATTTTAGCAATTGTTCCAACAATTGCTTTAATTTCAGGATATTTTATAGACAAAATTAAAAGATACAAGAATATAGTTTTAATCGGAATCATACTAATAAGTTTATTTTCTCTTTCATCCCAATTTTATACGACTTACAATAATTCTTACACAGATACTAATAAATGTTTTTTAGATGGAAATAGGTTTTTAGAAAATGTTGATAAAAATTCTGTGGTAATTACCGACGAATCAACGGTTGTTTATTATTACACAAAATTAGAAACAAAATTTTATCCTAATCCTTGGAGTTATGAACTTTTGAATAGTTGGACAAAAGATTATTATTCGGATAAAGAGGTTTATGTTCTTTTTGGAGATTATATTATTAAACCCGAAGGAGAATTTGAAATAATAAAAGAAGATTTGGAAAAAAATTCAGAAAAAATCTGGGAATGTTCAGAAGACAGAGGTTACTCTGCAGTATATAAAATCTCTGCGTAAGCCGACAAATTGTCCGAAGGACGCCCCATCTCAAAAATAAAAAACTGAAAAATATTTGGATGTAACGAAGTGAAATCTTTTATCGTTTGTTGGACGAAATTTTAATTTCGTTGGTGTTTTTCTCGGTCCGATAAAAGAAGTATTTTTCTGTTTTTACCTCGCTGAAAGCGACTAATTGTGCGAAGCACTAAGGCAAACCCTCTTTATTTATTGGGATTTACTAGAGTCCCACCCTCCACAAATCTGCACTTACTCTTCGGAATTTTTTGCTTCGCAAAAACCACTTGCAGTTATTCCTCGTTGCTCCAAGTTTTCGGGAGAGTTGAACAGCAGATTAAAACTCCGCTACGTTGCACTTCGCTACGCTCTTCATTTCATTCAGGGGAAATTTTTTACTTCGTAAAAAACTCACGAGTGCTTCGCCTCGTGCCTTTCAGGTCTTTTAATCCTAATGATAAAAGCAATTTTATTTGAAAAAAAGTTATAAAATTTAAAACTAAACAATTCCACTTGACCAAGAGACAATTCTTTTTTTAACATTTTTTCCATAAAATGTTTTCCTAACCAAGAAAAAATAAGCATAGTCAAAATTAAAATAAAAAGTGAAAATGCTAAAGGTTTATCTTTCAAAAATTGATTTGCAATAAACCCTAAGAAAAACCCTAATGCACTAAAAAAGATTGCTTTAAATGAAACTATCAAAAAAGTCCAAGAGACATATTTTTTAAGCGGAACGTGACTTACTCCTGCCAAAGTTAACCCAGGGATAGAAAGGAAAGGAGTCATTTTTATGAAAAAGAATGTTTTTCCAAAATGCTTTTGAAAATGAGTTTCAAGTTTATAGAGTGCTTTTACTTTAATTCCAAAAAAACTTCCATTTTTTCCAATCAGTTTTCTTCTTCCAAAATAACCCAGAGTATAAAATATGGCTCCTTCAGAAAGTTCTGCAAAAAAAGATAAAATTGCAATAAGAAAAATATTAAAATATCCTAATGAAGCTGCAAAAGCAGCAACAGTTGTGACCGCAGACCCTCCAAGAACCATAATTAGAAAAATCAAAAAATACCCGTGTCCTTTCAAGAAATCAAGAACACTACTAAAGGAATTTAAATTCACCATCTTGACAAAGGGACAACAAAATTCTTTATTAATGTTATTAAAAAAAGTTTATAACTATAAAAAACATGATAATAAAATGCAAATAATATTTTCCGCAATTTTCCTTTTTCTAATTTCCCTAATTTTTGCATTTCTTGAAATTGAAATTGAAGGGAAAAATGGATGGGCAAAAAACATTCCAACATGGTATAGAAAGTCTGGTTTTTCAAAATTGTTTTATAAAATTTCTTATAATAAACCCCTTACAAGATACCATTTATTTGTACTTTTATTTATTTTTTTCCTATTTCATTCAGGGTTTTTCTTTAATCTCTCTTGGACAATTCAAAACGAACTAAAAATACTCCTTAATTTTTTAATTTTAATTTTAATAGAGGGTTTTTTGTGGTTTGAATTTAATCCCAACTATGGAATAAGAAAATTTGGTAAAAAGGAAATCTGGTGGCATGGAAGAACAAAATGGTTTTTTGGAATACCTCAAAGTTATTTTTTAGGTTTTGGTTTACTCTTTGTACTTTCTTATATCTTCTCAAAATTATTAAATAACTTTCAATTTTTTATGGATTATCTTTTTCTTATGGGAACCATTACCCTTCTAGTAATTTTATCCTTCATTTTAGTTAAGCCATATCACGGGTGGTACAAAAAAATGAGAAAAATTGATGAAAGTAAAGAATTTAATAGAAAAATAAAATTTGAATAAAAAGAATAAAATGAAAAAAAATACAAAAAATAAAAGGGTTTTATCTGAATATAAAGTTTTATTTAAAAATAAAAATTACAAGAAGTCTCTTTTATTTGGAATCTTTTTATTAATTCTGGGGGGAATAATAAGCTCAATTACAATTTGGTATTCAGATTTTGTAGTTGGAAATTCAGTAACTGACCTTATCTTAGACAACATTCCCACAATTAATCTTCTTTGGTTTAGAGCATACGGAACTTTCTTTATTGCCCTCTCTATTTTAGCTTTTGGAATTTTAAAACCAAAATTCCTTCCTTTTTTAACAAAATCAGTGGGATTAATGTATGTTGTGAGAGCACTTTTTATTCCACTTACCCACCTTAAATTCTATCCAGAAAAAGTAGCAGTTGCAACTCAATATAGTTTTTTTAAAATTATTCCCTATGGGGGAAATGATCTTTTCTTTTCAGGACATGTAGCTTTACCCTTTATGGCTGCATTGGTATTTTGGGAAAATAAAAAAATAAGAATTTTTTGTCTAATTGCCACAATTATTTCTGGAATAGTTGTTTTAGTCTCAAAGTCCCATTATTCTATTGATGTTTTTGCAGCTCCATTTATTACCTACTCAATTTTCAAAATAAGTGAAAAATTCTTTAAAAAAGATTTAGAAGATACTAAATAGAATTTTGAATTGTTTTCTTATTAAATATAATCCACACTAAGGTGACACTACCTTTTTATATTAAAGTTTCCTGCATCAATAATGGGTATTTTAGATTATGAAGTAATCTCAAGCTTTTCCCCGTTACTCTATGCCTTACTTGGAGGAATCTTTGGAGATTCTTTTATGATTTTGGTTGGATTTCTTTACTCTCAAGGTGAAATCCCTTTACTTGAACCCATCATTTTTACCCTCATTGGGTTGGTCCTTGCAGATTGTATCTTCTATTTTATTGGGGCAAGTTCTTATTTTAGTAAGCTTAAAAAAACAAAAATCGGAGGGAAAATTTTAAAGAAAACCAACTCTGCAATTGATTTCTTAACTGGAAACAATCTAGTTGTTGCACTCTTTTATTGTAAATTCATAACAGGTGCAAAATTCATAATAAATGTTTATTTGGGAGAGAGAAAAATTCCCTTCAAAAGATATTTCACCCTAAATTTAGTCATGGCTATTTTTTGGACAGTTGTCTCATGGAGTGTTGGATACTTAAGTGGAGCGGGATTCAGTTGGATATGGGAATATTTTGAAAGTTTAGCATTGGCCTCATTTTTTATAATTGTAATTATTGGAATTATTTACACTTTCTCAAAAAAGTTAAAAAGGCATTTTAAAAGAGAATATCATTAGTAATTTGAAAAATCCCCCTCTTAAAAGAATTATAACCAGTTTATAGAAACAATGTTTAAATAGTCATTATATAGTAATAATTTATGGGTCTAATACTAAAAGCCGGATTTGGGATAAAAAGAATAGTTCTTCCAATTGGAAAAAAACAATTTGAAACAATAAAAGAATTAGAATTTCCCTATGGAGATGTTGAAGTAAAAAAAACAAAAAGCTCTATTGTAAACAATAACTGGCTTATTGATCAATATAAATTTAATTTTTATAATAAAGAAGGGGATTTGAAAGCATTTTTACTTGGAAACCCCCAAGGAGAAAAAGAATTTTATGTTCAAGAATTAAGAAGCACAAAATCTAACTTTCCCTCAACTTCAAGTCCATTAAAATTTTTACGTGAAAAAGCAAAAATCAGGTTGTCAGACTATTTTAATGTAGAGAGACAAAAAAATCCATTTTCATTTGAAAAAGGGTCACTTTATATTTGGAACTATACAAAAGAATACCTCAAAAATGAAGGAATAGAAAGGTTACTAACTCAGGCCGAATGTGAAGTGGTTGATATGGCAGAAATAACTTTCAAACTTGGTTGGCAAGATGTAAATAGAGAAAGAAAAATTGAACAATATAACGGAAACATAAACGAAAGAAAGAAGAATTACACTCTTACTGAAAAAATAACCGGGGCAATTTATTTGGAATATCTACTAAATAAAAAGAAATAATTACTTATCAAATTTCATAACCTTAAAATTTCCTAAAAGGTGTTTTTTCTTATCTATTTCCCTACTTAAATTTTCAAATTCTTTGAGGGTAATTTCAATTATTCCAGAACTGTTTTTTCCTTTAAAACAAAGAGCAATTGATTCATCTTTAGGGTTCAAAAAATCCTCGTTTAGAATAATTTCTTTTAATTCACCAGAACTCTCAAGCCGAACAATTCCATCCAAATTCTGTTTTTTTACCTTTATTTTCATAAAAAATAAAGAAATTACCAATTTATAAGAATATAGAAACTACAAAATAACTTTTAAAAATTTTCAATTTTTTAAAAAAAGAATAACCCTTTCTAAAATTTCATTAAATTTTTCATTTTTCAATGAACCAATTTTATATTTTATAAGGGACCTTTCTATAGTCGCAATTTTGTCTATTCTAATAAAACTTTCTCTCTTTAAACTTCCCCTCTTAAAATCCTTCTTTTCTATTTTTAATTCAAAATCATCCTCATATGATGAACCTGTTATCTGATTCACTATTAAATCTTCTCCTTTTGAATTTTTAAGAATCATTACTGGTCGTCTTTTAAACACCTTTAGATTAGAAAATGGAAATTCAATAACAATTATATCTCCTTTTACAAATCTTTCCATGCTTCATCCTCTTTTTTATTGAGCCATGTTTTAGAAAAGGATTTTTCAGAAAGAAGAGCATCTTCAGGAATAGATTTCTTTAAAATTATCTCATCATCTCTTTGTATAACTATCAATTTATCTCCTTCCTTTATTCCAGCACGCATATCCAAAGGAATTACAACTTGCCCCCTTGAACTCATCTTTGTTATATTAATCTCCATAAGTAAGATTAATCTTATTAATATTTAAATCTTTTTATTTTCAAGCAAAAAATCAAATACAAAGCATTAAAAACCCAACAAAATTTGTTAAATCATGTTAGGACAAGGGAGGAAAAGACAATGAAGTTATACGTAGGAAACCTACCTTTTAGTGTGACTGAAGAAGTTTTGAAAAAAACATTTTCAGAGTTCGGAGAAGTTGAAGAAGCAAATTTAATTGTGGACAAGTTCTCAAGAAGATCTAAGGGATTTGGATTTGTAACTTTCAAAGATGAAGAAGCTGCTAAAAAAGCCATCTCTGAAATGAATGAGAAAGATTTTGAAGGAAGACCTTTAAAAGTTTCTGAAGCAAAACCAATGGAAGAATCAGATAGACCTAGAAGACCACCAAGAAGAGATTTTAATCAAAGAAGATATTAAATTATCTTGAGAAAAATCTTTTTTTATTTTTTATTTTATTTTTACTTCTTTTTGAGTTTCTTCAGCTCTTTTTTTAATAAAAAAGGACCAAACAAAAGCAAAAATTCCCACAATAAAAATTACTATTGAATAAGTTTGAATTCTACCTGAAAGAGTACTCAAAATTTCCTTTGAAATTGATTGAATAAAACCAATCTCATTTGGTATAATTGAGAAAATTAAAGGAAAAACTATTGTTCCCCCTAAGAACACAATTATTCCTCCTAAAGCAAAGTCAATTCCACTCCATCTTGTTCTTGATTCGGAGATAAAGAAAATTGAAATGGATAAAATTAAAACAAAAATTGCTAAACCATAAAGAGCCAGACTATAGCTTGAAATATATCCCCTTATTTTTGCAGTTTGAGTCCTATTTATTCCGAATACTTCAGCAAGGTTAACTTTTTCATCTTGTAAAATTGTAAAGTTTTTCTTTTCTAAAACTTGGTTTAAATAGTTTGTAACATTTAATTCGACTGGTCGACAAACTGGTTCAATTCCATTAAAAGGTTCTTCTCCTGGACCACAAAGCCTAAATTTTTGAACGCTCTCTAAAAAGAAATCATTTAACTTTTCTTTATTTACTTCAAGGGTCAAATTAAGTTTTTCACTTCCCCCCCTCATATAAGACAAGGTATTCTCAATTAAAGTGTTAACAATAGGTTCAATTCCATTTTCAGGAATTTTAATAAAACTCCCTCCATCAATTTGTGAAAGGTTAACTAAATTATAGGCTCCACTTTGTGAAAATGCTTCTTCATAAACTTGAGGATAAAGAAAGGTGTGTAAACTCCAAAAAATTCCTAAAAAGATTAAGGACAAAACTAATAAAAAAGAAACAAAAACCAATAAAACATTTTTTCCAGCACCCATGAAAAACAATAATAAAAGAAAGATTAAAAATATTTTTAAAAATAATTTAAAACTTAATTTGAAGCTGAAACATTCAGGTCTTCACTAGTAGCCAAAAATGACCACCAAGGTTTTTCAAAATCACTAACTTCTCCAGTGTTTGAATCAACTCTTGCTTTTAGTTTAGCTTGAACTTTAATAAAACCAAATAATTTTACTTCCTTTTCTCCATCAGCTTCATAAACAACTTCTTTATTAGTTCCATCTCCAACTTCTTTTAATTCAACAGTAATATTTCTACTTCTAAAAACATCAATTGCATTCTGTGAAGCAACGTCTGGCAAAACTTTAACTTCTCTCTCTTCGCCATTTGACAAATTAACCTTTAATTTGCTTTCATTTCCTTCATTTCTAAAGTGAACTTTAAGAGCTGAAGAAAAGTTATATCCGTGAAATTCAATTTCTTGCTCACTCTCTCCCTTCTTTCCATTTTTCATTTTGGTCTTTGTCTTTATTTCAATTTGATACTCTTTTCCATTCTCATCAGTAAATTGATAGTTTGAGTGAGTTTCTACTTCACTTTCATTTTCATCATTGTCTTCCATATGACTATTAACTTCACTTTCATTCTCATTTTCTTTGTCTTCTTTTTCAAAAGAATCATTTCCAGAAACTTTTAATGAACCCTCAGGTAACTTATTTGTAACCTCTAAATTTCCATTACCATCTCCATTAACTCCATTATCACTGTCAGCATGAGCAAAACCTAAAATTCCAATTAAAAGAATCGCAAAAACAAAAACAACCATGACTTTTTTCATTTTTATAAGAGGAAAAAGAACTATATAAGTCTTTTTTTAAAAAAATCCTCGACACTTTAAGAGAAATTGAAAAAAAAGAAAATAAAAAAATAAAAAAATAAAAAGAAAAAATAAATTTATTTTCCTTTAGAATTGAATAAAGATTTCATTCTTCCCCAAAGTCCACCTGCGTTAGGATTTGAATTAAAGTTTGAACTTCCATCTTTTCCATTTGTTTCGGCTTTTGTTTTACTGTTTAGAGTTGCAAAAGTTACATCATAATTTTCACCAGATTCAAGATTTAATTCTCCTGACCATGTACTAAACCCTGAAGCATAAGAATTCTCAACTAAAGTAAGAGTTCCAACTGTTTCTCCTTTATTTACAACTTCATAACTGAAATCACTTCCAGAATTAGAAATTAAATTAAGTCCTAGAGCAGAACTTCCTGAGAGTTTAAAAACACCTTTACTCAAAACAATTTCTTCTGAAGAGTTGTCAGTTGCATTTACAAATGTTCTTTGAACTAAAAGAATTTTCAAAAGACTTCCTGTTCCGTCACTTGAAATTGCCCAACCAGTCCCATGATCTACCTTAGCAAACCCACTTGCAACTAAACCAGGATGAGCCTCTATTGAATCCATTCTTTCCTTAACTAAAAATTCATCATCAGTTTCAAAAGAACCTTGTTTTTTTAATTCATCAGAAATTTCTGAAGGGTCTCTTATTCTTTCTCTATCCTTTTCTTGTATCTTTAAATCTGCGTGAATTCCAAAACCAGCATTATTTCTAGAGTTCAAACTTGTCTTAGAGTTTATATTTGAATTAACTCCGAATTTTTCTGCTGTAACAAACGTTGAACCAACTAAACCAAATAAAAGCATACTAGCTAAAACAACAGCAAAATACTTTTTTGTTATATTTTTTTGTTTCATATATTTTTTTACCTCCTTTTTATTTTTGTTTTCCATGCTTTAACAAAATAAAAAAAGTATATCAATTCTGTCTGGAACAGGTTTGGAACCAAAATGAGACCTAATTAGAACTTAATACCTCTCAATTAAATCTTAAAAAATTACTCAAGAATTTGAACAAACTTATTTCTTCCTTCTCCGCTTCTTTTTATCAAACTCTTTTTCTCAAGCTCTTGAACATGTCTAGAAAAAGAAGACTTGGGTAAATCCGTTAAACGTCTCAACTGGGAGCTTTTTATCTTTCCTTTTTCTTTTAAAATGTCAATTATCTTGTTCTCCCTATCATTTAAAATTTCTTGAAAGGTTTCAATTTTCCTATTTTCCCCTTTAACGGAAGATTTTTTAGTTTTTTCAAAATTAAATTTTCTTGAAAACAAAAATAAAAAAATTAAAAGAATAAAAATTATTAAAAAAATCCAAAAAAGGTTTGGATTAGAACTTTCTTCAACAATATATTTAACACTGATTGAATTCTCATTATAAACGGCAAGGTTTCCCCCATCAATTAAAACATCCCCATTGGTTTCTGTTACTTTTCCACCAGAAGGCAAAAAAACTTCAATATTTGAATTTGGAAGTGAATAATTAAAAGTCCAAATTTCTCCGGATTTAAAAGTCTGCAAAGTCGTTTCTCCCCTTATTTTCCCATTTTCAACATAAACCCCTTTGGGAAGAAGGTTAGTTAGATTTTCATTTGTCGAACCAAGGAAAATCGCCTTTCCCGTGTTATCAAGGTGAATTATAACATCACTTGTTGCATGTGCAAAACCTAAACTTCCAATTAAAAAAACTGCAAAAACAAAAATAATCATTATTTTTTTCATGATTTTAGAAGCATTTCTTCCTATATATGATTAACTAAAAAATTAAATTAATATCTTCTTCGTGAATCACTTCTTCTGCTTTCACTTCTTCGAGAATCTGAACTTCGAGCACTAAAACTTCGAGAACCTGAACTTCTACCACTACTTCTAGCTCCTGAACTTCGAGCACTTGAACTACGACCTGAACTTCGCCCACCTGAACTTCCTCGACTTGGTCCACGACTTGAACCTCTACTTGAATCTCTTCCTCTTGAAGAACCACGACTTGAATCTCTTCCTCTTGAAGAACCACGACTTGAATCTCTTCCTCTTGAAGAACCTCTACCTCTTCCTCCACCCATATCACTTCTTTCTCTGTTAAACCTTTTTTTTCCAGAGTTAACATTCATTTTAACATAACTTAATTCGGGAAGTTCTTTCTTTTCAATTTTCACTTCATTTCTATTTATTAAATTACTAAAATTTTCATAATCTCTACTTGCAAGAACAGTAATTGCTTTTCCATCTTTACCCGCTCGAGCAGTCCGACCAATTCGGTGAATATAATCTTTTGCTTCGGCAGGAACGTCATAATTGTAAACATGACTTACTCCCTTTATATCAAGCCCTCTTGCAGCAACATCAGTACACACTAAAACTCCAAGTCCTTTTTGATGAAACTCTTCAAGAACTTT
>JAACWA010000010.1:15446-92524 GCA_009992175.1 archaeon | reverse complement strand
AAAAAAATTAACAATTGGATAGAAAATTATAATTCAAAAAAAGAAGAAATAAATTATGAAAAAATAAAAAGGTTACATATAGATTTTGAACATATTCATCCATTTAGAGATGGGAATGGGAGAACAGGGAGAATTTTAATGAATATTCAATTGATTAATTCTAACCTCCCATTGAAGATAATTCATCAGGGTGAAGAACAGCAAAAATATTATGGATGGTTTAAATTAAAATGAAACCTCAAATAGAAAATTTAAAGATACTTAATGGAAAAGAAAAAAAAGAAATTTTGGAAATGCTAAATAATCAATTTGGGATAAAAGAAGTGCCAGGAATCTTACTTAAGAGGGGAAAAGAAAGAATTTTTCTCTACGAAGGGAATTTTGATGAAGAAAGTTTAAGAGCTCTTGAAAAAATAACTTTTATTGAAAGAGTTGGAGTTTACTTGGGAAAAGTTGAAAAGGCGGGAATAAGGCTCTCAATTGAAGGAACTCAAATTTTAAAAAAAGGAATTACAAAAAATATTGTTGAACTAAACTATGAAGAGATGCAAACTTGGATGATGGGACATGAATTACTCAAAAAAACTCCGAATAATGGATTTGTTATTATGAAATATAATGAGGACATGCTTGGAACAGGAAAAGCAAGCGTTGAAAAAATAACTAATTTTATTCCAAAGTCCCGTAGATTGAGAGATAAAACTATTGAAAAATGATGTTACTCTAAAAGAGTAAACATTATAAATGAGAAATAATTTTAAATTTGATGAATTTAAAGGATTTGACCACCCAAATTCAAAAAAAGATTATTCTAGAAACTGGTGTGCCTCCTTCTGCTATTGCTTTAATAGGTTCTAGAGTTATAGGTTACAATAATCCAAAAAGTGATTATGATATAACAACTATATTTGATAAAGGAAAATTACCCCAATATATTAATTTTTATTATCAAGACAATTTAATTTCCGTACAAACAAGAACAAAAGAAAAATTTAAAGATAACCTTTTAAACAAAAAAAATACTTTGGACCAAATGGGGTTTACCCATTTGCCCTATAAAGGATTGGAAGGAGAAGAATATATTTTTGATATTGAAGAAAAATCAAGAAAAAAGTTTATTCAAGACTTAATTAAAAGTTTTCCTGAGAAAAAACTAATAAAAATTAACCTTGAACAAATTGCAGAGTATCCTCTAATTAATATGGCAATAAAAAATCCAGAATATACAAATAGATTAAGAAGGTTGACCAAAATTAAAAATAGCCCCATTGAAATAATGATTCCGAAGTATCATAAAACAATAAAAGAGTTAGGATATGAAATTAATTCCAAAGGAGAAGTAATTTTTCAAAATTTAGAAAATGAAGAAAACCTTAGAGCTAACCCCATAAAAAAAATAGTGGAGAGGATTATAAATATTCCAAAGAGAAATCTTACCCCATTAGATTACCTTGCAGGGGGAACAATAATTATTTCACAAGTTCCCTACATTTTATATAATTCCTTTGAAATTTTTCCAAAATTTGAAAAAGAAGGAGAATTCTTGAAATGTTTTAATCCAAATTTAAAAGAATTTGCAAACAAAAGAAAAAAATTTATTCCAATAGAAGAACTTTCAAAAAAATTAAAAGATAAAATAATTAGAAGTTTAACGGAAAAACCTAATTCCAAAAATTAGAGCATAAATAAAACTTAATATTAACCCTACTATTATTGCAAGATATCCTAGTAATGGAACAAATGAGATTCCAGCAAAGATTAACAATAATAAATTAAAAGTTATTTCTCTTTTTTTAAATAAAATTCCTAAAACTAAATTTGAGATTATAATTAAAATTAAAAGATAGAGCACCAAAGAGAACAATTCAATAAAAAATCCTATCACAAAAATAACAAAAATTGAAAAAACAATTCCTAACTGAATAAATGATTTTTTGGGTTGTTCTAAAACCAACTCTTTTTTTGTTTCTACCATTTGTTATTCAAAACAGCCTCCCCACTTATTTTAACTTGATTATCTTGAGAATTTGAACCTGTGTCCCCAGAAGAACCAGGAGAATTAAAAACTAGTTGAGAAATATCCTTCACATTAAACAACAATTTAATTAATGCATAACGAGGTTTTATAGTAACTCCTTCTTTCCATGCCTTTGAAATTGCACCTAAAGCACTAAAAAAGTTTCCAGGACCAGAATTTTCATCTATTTGAACCCAATAAGGACCTTCAATCTTTTCTCCATCAAATTTATTAGTCATATATATCACAAAATTATAAAGAACATCATAGTCTATATCTACTGAAATATCTGGACTTTCTTCAATTGAATCTGAAAGTTTAAACACTACATCTGGATTTATTTTTAAATATTTTTTAACTTCAAAGTCTCCTTCCTTATTTTTTAAAGTTAATTGGACATCAAAACTACCCCCATATCTTTCACTTAAAGAATTTATTAATTCCATCTGCCCTTCATCAGATTGAATTCTAGAAATTCCCTTTTCACTAGGTCCAAAAGAATTATTCAAAACAAGATATTTAATTAAATTTTTAGCTGTCTCTTTATCTGGAATCCAAGAATATTTGAAAAGAGTAGTATAATATTTTTTATTTTGGTCAAAACTAACAGGAATACTTTTTTCCCAAACTTCAACATTGGTGTTATTATTTTGATAACTAAATTCAATTTTTTCAAATCCTTCTGGCCACTCTCCAGTCTCAGAACATTGTAAATTATTTGAAACTTCCTCTTCAATTCTAATTAATCTCCAAAGAGCTTCTCTGAATCCTCCTGCCCCATTAATAATCTTGTCATAATCTCCATTTAAGAAATCTTCAAAATACCATTTTGCAAATCCAAGATTAAAATCTTTTTGTAAAGCTTTTCTCATTTCAACTAAACTATCAATTTCCGATTGACAATTCCACCCTCCTTCATTAAATCCCTGATATTTTTCAAAATTTCCCCAAGAATTTAAATTTAAATTTGAAAAATCTTTGTCACAAGTTGCCTCTAATTTAATTTCTCCGGAGGTAAATTCGTCACACCTTTCTTTACTACTACACTCATCATGACAATCTTCATATTCATTACATTGTTCTGTAGAATTTTCACAAACTTCTTTGAGTTTACATTCTTCGCTACAAACTTGATTGGTTTCATTTGAAGATTCATTAAAAACGTCTTTACAAGATTGATCACAAACTTCTTTTTGCTCACATTTGTTACCTGGATTAAAACAATCTTTCTTTATTTCACATTTAGGTTCACACACATTGTCTTGCCAACAATTTTTATCTTTGACTTCACTAATATTATAATAAAAATTTTTCTGTTCACTAGGATAATCCTTTTTATACTCCACAAATCCTAAATCTTTAAGAGTATCTTCACAACTTGAACTTTTCTGAAAAGAATTTCTTAGTTCCGAAAAATTATTTTTCAAACCTTCATAATCAAAATCTTCCTTATTTAAACTATTCTTTAAATCCAAAACAAAATTGTTAAAATTTAAAGAAAATGAATTTCCAGAAGATTTTGAAGAATAAAGATTGTAATCAATATAATAAGAATTTTCTAATTCTTCTTTTGATTCATAATATGATCGGTCATGACTAACAAAGGGATAAGCGTAAAAAATAATTTGGAAGTCCTTAGTAGTAAATACTTTTTGATATTCAAAACCCATAAAATTTCCTTTGTTTTTTGAATTATCCACCTTATCAAAAAATTTCTTTACTTCTAACTCTTTAATCTGCCTTTCTCCCCCAAGAGATTCATACATTTTATTTTGAGAATAATCGATATAAACAATTAATTGTGGAGCAGTAATGTTCCCTGAATCATATTGACCAATATAATCTTCAACCTCAGAAAAACTTGTTTCAAGAGATGCAGAAACAAAAGAAAGAGTAATTATTGTAACTAATAAAAAAATCAAAACTCCTTTATTCACCATGTTTTTAAATAATAAAAAAGACTTTAAATAATTATTCTAAATTTTCAAGCTCTTTACTTTTATAAAAGACCAAAAAAAAAGACCCGCTAACTTTATAACCTAATTTTCTTTTTCTTAAAAATGGAAAAGTCAAAAATTATAAAAGCGGGAAAAATTACAAGTGATGTTAAAGCTTGGATAAAACCTAAAGTTAAAAAAAATGTTCCTTTAATTGAAATTGCAGAATTAATTGAAAAAAAGATATTTGATTTGGGAGGAACACCCGCATTTCCAGTAAACCTCTCAATAAACGAATATGCCGCCCATTATACCCCCAGTCACGATGATGAAACTCTCGCTCATGGACTTCTTAAAGTTGATTTTGGTGTAGAAGTTGATGGTTGGATTGCAGACAATTCCTTTTCGGTTGATTTGGAAGACTTAAAAATAAATAAAGAATTAATCAAAGCTTCTGAAGAAGCACTAAAAAATGCAGAAAAAATTCTTTCGGTAAATTCTACCTTCAGAGAGATTGGTTCAATAATTGAAGAAACAATTCATAAATATGGATTTAATCCTGTTGCAAACTTATCAGGCCATTCAATGGAACAATATGATTTGCATGCAGGAATAACTGTTCCAAATATAGACAATAACTCCGAAAACAATTTTGAAGAAGGACTCTATGCGATTGAACCTTTTGCAACAAATGGAAGAGGAATAGTTCATGATGGAAAAAAAGGAAATATTTTTATTTTAAAAAAAGATAAAAATACAAGGTTACCTTTGGGTAGAGAAATTCTTGAATTTATTAAAGACAATTATGGTTACCTTCCATTTGCATCTCGTTGGATAATTAAAGAATTTGGAGCGAGGGCACTTTTAGCATTACATCAATTGGAAAACGAAGGAATTCTTCATCAATATCCAATTCTTACAGAAGAAAAAGGAAAAATTGTTTCACAAGCAGAAAACACTTTTTTAATAGAATCAGATAAGGTAACTAATACTTCAAAATAAAATTATTTCTTTTCATAAATGAAATAATTCCAAGTGTCATCTTTCCCATAATTTTTTGGAAAAGAAATATTTCTTTTAAATCCAGAATTCAGAAGAGGAATTTTGAAATTTTTAAAAAGCTCATTAAATGAATCATGCATAACACAATAAACCCTACTTCCAGAATTAAACTTTCCAAAAAAATCATTTTCTAAATGATTATCAACAAAAACCGAATGCTCAACAGAATTAGATAAGTAAATTTTATTGAATTTTGAAAGGTTAACTCCTGGATTAAAAATATCTCCCTGTAAAAAATTAATGTTCTTCCTATTTTTAATTAAATTTTGTAAATTTAATTTTTTAGAATATTCTCCCCATGAATCTTTATAAGTTAAAGGGCTATAAAACTGATTATTTTTGGGAATAACAAAATCTTCAAAATCTTTTTTAAATAAACTTTTTAACCTTAATTGAGAGTATTCTATTTGAAGTTTGTTTTTATCAACTGCAAGAACTTTCGCTCCTTTTTCCACCATTAAAAAGGCTTGATCCCCTGAACCACATATAGAAAGAATATTGTCTTCCTTAGAAGGATTCAAACCCTTTAAAATAATTTCCAAATTTTCATTAGTATGGGAATAAGAAATTCTATTTTTAATCAAAAATTCCTGTGCATTCATAAACAAAAAAAAATTGAGTTGTTTTTAAGAATTATTGTGATTTACTTTTTCTTATCTTCTTTTTTATTTTTAGAATCTTTTTTGGGCAAACTCTTCATAATTTCTTCCATATCTATCTTTGAATCAAACTCTTTCTTATCTTTTCCAATTTCCTTAAATGAAACTTCAAAGTCTTCCTTAGTTACTGTTAATTTTTTAGTGTCTTTCAAATTATAATTTCTTTTTATCGAATTTACTCCGGCAAACCTAACAACTGCCTCAATATCTGCTCCAGTCCATCCTTCTGTTTTTTTTGCCATCTCTTTAGAATCAATTCCTTTTTCAATCGGCATGTTTTTCATATGAACCTTGAAAATTTCTTCACGTGTTTCGATGTCTGGCATTGGAAGTTCTACATGAGCATCAATACGACCTGGTCTAAGTAAGGCAGAATCAATTAAATCTTTTCTGTTTGTTGCAGCAATAACCATTACTCCCTCAAGTTCTTCAACTCCATCGAGTTCAGTTAAAAGTTGATTAACCACTTTTTCACTAGAATCATTAAATCCTCCTCGGGATTTTGAAATAGAATCGAATTCATCAAAGAAAATAATTGCAGGTGCAACTTGCTTTGCTTTTTTAAAAATTTCACGAACATGCTTTTCACTTTCTCCAACCCATTTACTAATTAATTCTGGTCCTTTTACAGAAATAAAATTTGCATTAGCTTCATTTGCAACTGCTTTGGCAAGTAAAGTTTTACCTGTTCCTGGCGGACCATAAAGTAAAATTCCTTTAGAAGACTTTATTCCTGCAACACTATACAAATCAGGACGCATAAGAGGCAACTCAACTAATTCCCTCAATTTATCTTTGGCAACTTTAAGTCCTCCAATGTCACTCCATTTTACATGGGGTTTTTTTATCAAAACTTCTCTCATTGCTGACGGTTCAACTTTTTTCAAAGCTTCAATAAAATCTTTTCTTGAAACTTTTATTTTATCCAATACTTCAGTTGGAATTTTTTCTTGCATATTTTTCAAATCATTAAAAAATGGTTTTATTGATTTCAATCCCGCTTCCTTACTTAAAACTTCTAAATCAGCACCAGTAAAACCAATAGTTCTTATTGCAAGCTCATTAAAATCAACATCTTCCTTTAAAGGCATACCTCTTGTATGAATTTGCAAAATTTCTTTTCTTCCTTCTTCATTTGGAGGATTTATTCTAAGTTCTCTGTCAAACCTTCCTGGACGCCTTAGAGCTTCATCAATGTCTTCAGGACGATTAGTTGCAGCCATAACCACAGTTTGTCCACGTGACTTCAATCCATCCATTAAAGTTAAAAGTTGTGCAACAATTCTTTTTTCAGTTTGATCAGTTCCGTCCCCCCTCTTTGGAGCAATTGAATCGATTTCATCAATAAAAATAATTGAGGGAGCATTTTTTTGAGCTTTTTCAAAAATTTCACGAATATGTTTTTCACTCTCTCCATAATATTTACTCATAATTTCAGGACCAGCAATTGAAAAAAAAGAGGAATCTGTTTCAGTTGCAACTGCTTTAGCAAGTAAAGTTTTTCCAGTTCCAGGGGGACCAGTTAAAAGAACTCCCTTAGGGGCTCCAACTCCTAGCTTTTGGAAAACTTCAGGATGTTTCATTGGGAGTTCAACCATCTCACGAACCGAATCAATTTCTTCTTTTAGTCCTCCAATGTCTTCATAACTAATTCCAGTCGACTTTAAATCTCCAGCATAAACTTCATCAGAAACAATTATTTTTGTTAAGGGGGTAACAATTACTTTATCTTTAGGATTTACTTTTGAAACCGCATAACTAAGACGAGTTCCAAAAACATCAATTACAATTTTTTGTCCAAGAACTAAAGATTTTTCCATTAATTTATTATGAAAAAATTCTGTAGGATTATCACTAAATTTAATTCCTTCTTGCATAGGAGAAAGGGTTACAGAATTGGCCGATTTTACTTCAATTTTTTGAACTCCAACTTCTTCACCAATTGAAAAACCAATGTTTGACCTAACTGTTCCGTCAAGTCTAATTTTTCCAATGGATTTATCTCCTCCAAGAGCCCTCAAAACTTTAACTGCAATAGGAACTTTTCCTTCAATTAAAACAATATCTCCAGGAAGTAAATTCATCGCTTTCATATCTTTTGAAGAAATTCTTGCAATCCCCTTATCAACATCTTCTTGAATACTCTCAGCTATTTTTAAAAAAAATTCTGGTTTTTTATTTTCTTTTTCTTTTGGTTTTTTTGAAGTCATTTTTCCTCACCTCGAATTTTTTTAGCAGTTTTCTCTAAATTATCTTTTCCAACTTTGTCACAATCATGTGAAGAGATGTATCCAGGATATTTCTCAAAATAATTGTTTACCTTTGCACCTAATTCGAGAGGCTTCCACTCTTTCATATTGGCAGTCCCATGCATTGGAAAAAGTTTTGCATGAATGTGGTCCACTCCAAAACCTTCAAAAACAACTGCTGTTCTTCCAACATCATTTAAATTTGAATCAATCATTTTAGCAACTTTTTTTGTAAAACTCATTAATTTATTCAAAACTTCATCTGGTAAATCAAAAACATAACTTGGATAATGTTTTTTTGGAATAACAACAGTAACTCCCTCAGTATTTGGAAATATTGATAAAAATGCTAAAAATTCTTCGTCTTCAAGAATTTTATAACTTGGAATTTCTCCTGCAACAATTTTACAAAATATACACTCATTCATTTTGTTTTTACTCTAACCTCCAAAATTCCATTTTTAAAATCCCAACTATAATCTTTAACTTTTAAACCAGGAATTTCTTTTTTGATTGTAATTCCATTGCTCAATTTATTAATTAAGTAATCTTGAACATTTTCAAAATCTTTTTTCTTAGCTTGAACTTCAACAAAACCTTTCCCAACATTTACTTTTATATCTTCTTTAGAATAACCATAAATTTCAAAAACAAAATAACTAACTCCATCTTCCTCAATAAAATCAATTACTCTCTCTTCTTTTTCACTCCTAATTAAATCTCTAGAAGAAGTAGTTCTTGGTCTTGCTTCTTGAAAAAATTCTCTAACTATACTTTCAAATGGATCATTACTATCATCAAAAAATCCCATTTTATTTAACCGAAATAGCTTCCTCCTTTTTCTCCAATAGCACTCTTAGCGCTATTTAAAAATTGGTCTTCAATTTTTTTATAAATTTCAATTGATTGTTTTGTTACACTTGGTTTAACTTTTTTCAAAGCACTCTCAAAATGCTTTTTCTTGACTTCTTTTGATTCCATATTTTCACGAAGAGCAATCATCGCTGCTTCACGAGCCAAAGCTTCAATATCCGCACCAGTAAAACCATCTGTTTCTTTTGCGAGTTCTTTTATTTTCACATCCTTGTTTAAAGGCATTTCTTTGGTGTGTACTTCAAAAATCTTTTCTCTACCTTCTTGAGTTGGAGCGTTAACTAATAAAATTCTGTCAAACCTTCCTGGACGTAAAAGTGCAGTGTCAAGCATATCGGGCCTATTCGTTGCTGCAACAACTAAAATATCTTTCATGTCTTCAAGACCATCCATTTCTGAAAGCATTTGATTCAAAACTCTTTCCGTAACCTTATTTGAATCACTTCCTCTTTTTCCTGCAAGTGAATCAATTTCATCAAAGAAAATAATACAAGGTGCAACTTGCCTAGCCCTCTCAAAAATTTTTCTCATTCCCTCTTCACTTTTACCAACCCACATTGAAAGAAGTGAAGGTCCTTTAACATGAATAAAATTAGCTTCAGACTCTTTTGCAACTGCTTTAGCAAGCAAAGTTTTACCTGTTCCTGGCGGACCATAAAGTAAAATTCCTTTTGAAGGTCTTATTCCAAGTCTCTTAAAACTATCCGCATATTTTAATGGCCACTCAACTGCTTCTTGAAGTTCATCTTTAATTTTATCAAGACCTCCAACTTCATTCCATCCAACAGTTGGAGTTTCAACTAAAACTTCTCTCATTGCTGATGGACGAACAATTCTTAAAGCATCTGTAAAATCTTCATGTTTAATAATTAATTTTTCTAAAATTTCTTTTGAAATTTCTTCCTCATCTAATTTTATTTTTGACAAATTTTTTCTAAGTACATTCATTGCTGCTTCTTTAGTTAAAGATTCTATATCTGCTCCAACAAAACCGTGAGTTAAAGATGCAATTTTTTCAAGATTAACATCTTTATTTAGAGGCATTCCTCGAGAATGAATTTTCAAAACTTGAAGTCTTCCACTTTTATCTGGCACTCCGATTTCAAGTTCACGGTCAAACCTACCTGGACGCCTCAAAGCCTGGTCAATTGAATTCACCCTGTTTGATGCACCAATAACAATAACTTTTCCTCGGGAATTAAGTCCATCCATCATAGTTAACAATTGTGAAACTACTCTTCTTTCAACTTCTCCTTGAACATCTTCTCTTTTTGGAGCAATCGCATCTATTTCATCAATAAAAATTATTGAAGGAGCGTTCTTTTCAGCCTCTTCGAAAATTGTTCTTATTTTCTTTTCACTTTCTCCATAAAACTTACTCATAATTTCGGGACCATTCAAAAGAATAAAGTGTGCATCCGATTCACTTGCAACTGCCTTAGCAAGTAAAGTTTTACCTGTTCCAGGAGGACCATGTAACAAAACTCCTTTTGGTGGACTTACTCCAAGTTTTTGGAAAATTTCTGGATGCTTTAGAGGAATCTCAACCATTTCACGAATTTTCTTTATTTCTTCAGTAAGTCCTCCAATGTCTTCATAATTTATTGTTGGAATTTTGTCTTCCATCATTTCAACTGCTTTCGAATTAAGAACCACTTCTGTGTTTTCAGTAATTATAACTGGGCAACTTGGATTTGTTGAAACAACAACAAACTTTATTTGGGAAACTCCTCCCCCTAAATTTCCAAAACCCATTCCCCCTAAAATATCTCCAAGATTTCCAAAAATATCATTTAAATCTCCCATCTCTTCATTCATTAAATCTTTTCTTCTTTGAACTCCACCAAGAACTACAATGTCTCCCTTAACAACTGTTCTTCCTAAAAGTCCTCTCTTTAAACTTTCTGGGTCCCCCTGAACCATTATTCCTTTTTGTGCAGGTGCAATTATAATTTTTTTTGCTTCTTTTACTTCTGCTTTTTTAACTTTAACTTCATCACCTATTGAAACTCCTGCATTCTTTCTTAAAACTCCATCAATTCTAATTATTCCCTCTCCAACATCAGCTGGATATGCTCGGTCAGCAATTGCAATTGTAGATTTATTTTTTCCAATTAAAATGGCATCTCCCCTCTTTACACCAATTTCTCTCATTAAATCTAAATCAAGCCTTGCAATTCCTTTGTAAGCATCGTCCTGAAGAGCTTCAACAACTTTCAAGATTAATTCTTTTTTATTTTCTTTTTCTTCCTTACTCATTTTTTTCTTCCTTTTCATTTAATTCTAACATATAATCTTTTTGATAATCAAGTTTTAAATATCCTTTGACTTTTGTTCCAATTTCAAATTTAAAATTTTCTTTATTAAAATTTTTAAGAATTCTTGATACTTCAATATCTTGTTTAATATCTAAAAAAGAAATAATATATTCTTTTCTCAAACTAATTTTATCTGATTTCTTAATAATTAAAAGTGGATTCTTTTTGTTTATTAGTCTTGCCTTAATCTTTATCTTCATTTTTTCTTTCCTCTAATTTATTTCCTTCAATTATTTTTCCAAAAGTTAAACTTAATCTTCCAGATTCTTCAAAACATAAACGAACCATATCATTCATAAGTTTTTCCTGTTCATGCATAAATAAAACAATTTCTTTTGGAATAGAAACAGCATAACTATTTCCCACAATACGCATTTTCACATTAAACTCCTTCTGTTTTAATTCTTTAAACCTTTTGTAATCCTCTTCATCAGTTGGATGGATTAATTTGTCATGCCCAAGGGGACAAATAAGAGCACGAAGTTCAAAACCATTTCTTATAACTCTTGCTTTTTCCATTACCTTCCCACATTTCTTACAAAGGACTGTATGTTCAAATATATCTTGCATGTATATACATTGTGTATACATTTAAAAAGCTTATGGATAAAAGGACCCCTTAAAAGGAAATAGTTATAAAAGTAATTTCCCTCTTTTCAATTATGAAAAAAGGTGATTTGAAAAAGTTTTTCAAAAAATTTTGGTTTGTTGTATGGCAAGATGATTCATTTAAAGGATGGATATTTTCAATAATCTTTTTACTTATAGTGATAAAACTTATCTTCTTTCCCCTCCTAACTCTTGCTTCTGGAACTCCCCTTCCCCTTGTGATTGTTGAATCTTGTTCAATGTACCACGGAGGGAATTTATTCTCTAACTTTGACAATTGGTGGAAAATCCATGAAAGAAAATATTTTCAAGAAGAGATAATAAAAACAGCCTTTTTGGAATTCCCATTCAAAAATGGATTCAACAAAGGAGATATTCTCTTTGTCACAGGAATAAAACCAGAAAAAGTAAAAGTTGGAGAAATTATAATTTTTAATGCTGGAGAAAGAAACCCAATAATCCATAGGATAATGAGTATAAAAGAAGAAAATGGAATTTACACTTTTTCAACAAGGGGAGACAACAATAATGGACAACTATTTATTGAAAAAGAGATAAACCAAAGCCAACTTGTGGGAAGGCCCATTGCAAATGTTGCTCCATACCTTGGATGGATAAAATTGATTTTCTTTGAAAATGCAAAATCTTCTGAAGAAAGAGGATTTTGTAATGAGAATTAAAAATTAAAGGGAATTGTAATAATCTAACTGACTTTTTATTAAAGAGCAAGAGGTCATATCATCTCTTTGTGCTTCCAAAAAATAATAATTAAAGTTTTCACTTCCTGTGATTTTAAACAATCCTTCATCTTTAACAAACCATATTGACTTTCTTTTGGATAATTCGTAATTAATTACTGCAGAAGAAGCAAATTTTTTAGAATAAATGTTATAAATATTAAGTGGGCTCTCTTTGGTTAATTTTATTCCTGATTTTTTGGATTTCTTAATTAAAAAAATTTCTAGAAAATCTTTTGGAATTTGAGAAATATCTAAATTGAACTCTTTAACTAATTCTTTTGACCTTTCAATAACTAAGTCATCAATTGAAATGATTACATTCTTGATAATCATGAAATAAAAGAGAAACATAAATTATATAAATGATTCTCTCATTTGGAACCCTATGGAATTTTGCCCAAAATGTGGTTCAGTCTTAATGATGAAGATAAAAAATAGCTCTTGTTCTAGATGTGGATATACTAAAAAAGGGGCTGTAACCCTCTCTACAAAAGAAAAAATTGAAGACCACCCAGAAATTGCAGTTCTAAAAAAAGACTTTAAAACAGAACCTGTGGTTAATGAAACTTGCCCTAAATGTGGACATGAAAGAGCGTATTTTTGGATGGTTCAAACCCGTTCAAGTGATGAATCTCCAACAAAATTCTTTAAATGTGCAAAATGTGGACATACTAAAAGGGATTACAGATAAATTAAAATTCTATTTTTTCTTTAACATAAACAACTGGATCCCAATATTTCTCATACTTTTTTGCCTTTCGAGTTAAATTCTTAGAAATTAAAAGTCCCGCCAAAGAATAATCAGAATTTAAGTGCCCAGAATCATTTTTTGTTTTGGAAAGATAAAAAATTGTACCTATTTTAAAATTTTGGGAAAATTTTTGAAAATAAAGATTCCTTAAACAAGGAGTTTTACAAACTCCTTCTATCTCATTAGAAAGATAAATTTTATTATAATCTAAAAAATCAAAAGAATTCTCAAATAAACTCATCCCCTCAACAAAATTAACTTTATCCAAATTACTTAAAATTTTATCAAAATTAAAGTTGGAGAGATATTCATCCCTTTGAGAAATAATCTTTTTTAATTTTGGATTATTTATTTGCAAAACACTTGCATGTGGAATATTTACTAAGAAACTATCAACGTCCCCGTTCTTTAAAGCCTCCAGTCTTAAATTAAAATAATCATATTGCCTTTTATCTGGCGTGATAAATGTAGCTTTTATTCCCTTCTCCAAAATTTTAAAAGCCAAATCACCTGATTTTAAAGGAGCAAGTAAATTGTCAGAAATTTCAAGATTTAATCCTTGTTCAATAGATTTTATGGACTCATCTGATTTTTTATAAGTAACTAAATTCTCAGAAGCAAATTTTTTTACATTGCTCATCTTTATCTAATCAAGCAAAAAGTCTTTTTAAATTAAGTTGTTCTCCACAAAACATATATTTTAGATAAGAATTATATTTATTAATAAAAATAGTTCTACTAAAAAATGGAAGATAATCTTGAAAAATTAGTTGTTGTTGAAAGCCCATTTAGGGGAAAAGATTATTCTGAAACCGAAATTAATATTCTTTATGCAAGAGCTTGTATTCATGATTCTTTATTGAAAGGGGAGTTTCCTTATGCTTCACATTTATTTTATACTCAAGATGGAATACTAGATGATAAAATTGAAGAGGAACGTATGCTTGGAATAAATGCCGGAATAGCTTGGGGAGAGTTAGCAAAAAAAAGAATAGTCTATCAAGACAGAGGTATTTCAAAGGGAATGGAATATGGAATTGAAGCCGCAAAAAAAAGAGGTCAAGAAGTGGTTTATCGGAATCTTCCTAATTATGAAGAATTTATCAAAAAAGTTGAAAAAATGAATTTGAAAAAAGGATATGAATTTGAAGCCAGTAATGGAAATTTCTCTAAAAAAAATAATTCTGAATAGGGGAATATGGCCCCGATGGGATTTGAACCCACGACACCTAGATTTCTTCGCAAGCTTCGTGAAGAACGTATGATGAAATCATGCTTAAGAGTCTAGTGCTCTGACCAGGCTGAGCTACGGAGCCATATGAAGTCTAAAGAAATAAGTTGTTTAAAAATTTTGTTAATCGGAATCTTTTTATACTTCAATCAAATTTGATTTTAATGGGAATAAGTTTTTGCATAAAATGCAAAAACATCCTGCCCCCTTTAAATTCTAAAAAAAATCACGAAGTTCAATGTAAATCTTGTGGATTAATTCAAAAAACAAAAATTATTAATTCTAAAGAAAAAATTTCTGAAAAAATTAAAAAAGGGAAAGGAATTGCAAATGAAGAAAACGTTTATGCAACTTATGACCACCTCTGCTCAAAATGTGGACATAACAAGGCTCAAATAATTGATTTAGGTATCTTTTATTCTGATGAAGACAATTTAATTTTTTCAAAATGCGGGAAATGTGGAACATCGAAAAGAATAGGGAGAAAAACAAGCTAAAAAAAAGAAAAAAACAAAATGCATACTAACAAAAGAGTTAATCTGCTTTCAGGGGCGGATAGTAATCACCTCTATCCGGTTTATTTGACTAGAACTTGAATATTCTCAATCGCATCTGCAACTTGTTTTCCTTTGGGAGTTAGTTTGATTAGTTTGATTCTTCCTTTTTTATCAAACTCAACCAACTTCAAACTCTCAAGGGTTTGCAGTATTTTCACCGCATGGCTATAAGTGCAATCCACTTCTTTAGCCAAGATACTTCCATACCTCATCCGTGTGTTCTTTTTCAAAGAAACAAGCATCAACGCTGGTTTCCGTCTGAAAAAGATATCAAAGTTGTCTTCCATCTTGGATATGTATATTTTAATATATATTTTATGACAACCCCTTCCTTATAAACATTTTGTAATCCTCATGTTGAACAAATAGTGACAAACTTAAAGATTAATAAAGAACAAGTTACTTAATTTTAAAATAGTGTATGAGATTGATCTTAGAAAACTTGAAAGAAGGGTGGAAGGATTGGGTTATTATGCTTTTTCAGGGGATGGTCTGATAAATGAAACAAACCAAATAGTTTTCTTGGAAGCAGCTTATCATGAAAATTGTGTTTTTTTAAAAAAAATAAAATTCCGGAAGAATTCTCAGAAATTGAACAAGCAGAAAAATTATATAATGAAGGTAGAACTTATGAAGCAAATGAAGTTCTTCACTTTTGTAGATTAGACATAGAAATACTTTCTTCGATAAACAAAAAAGATATAAAACATTACGGGAATTAAAAAAATTCTAATTCACAAATTTTATTAATCTGCTTCTTTTTAAAAAAATATGAAAATATTAGCAGTTTCAGATATACATGGAGACCTTGGACTTGTAAAAAAAGTTGAAAAACTTATTGAAAAGGAAAATATTGATTTGGTAATTCTTGCAGGAGACCAAACTTGGTTTGAAAAAATGGAAAAAGGGTTGGTTGGACCATTAACTAGTAAACCTGCATTAATAATTCCAAGTAACCATGAAACTGAAAGTACTGTTAAGATGTGGGAAAAAATGTATCCCAATTTAAGAAGTATTCACAAGAAAAATTTAAAGATAAATAATGTTGGATTTTTTGGTTCTGGAACTGTTGATTGGGGGTTTAAAGAAGATTCAGATCAAATTTTTAAAGAATTAAAAAATTCCCATGAAAAAATAAAAAACCTAAAGAAAAAAATAATGATAACTCACTGCCCTCCCGCTGGAAGTAAAATAGAATTAATGGGCTTTCCAGGATCAGTTGGAATAAAAAAAGCAATAGAAAAATTTTCTCCCAATTTTTTAATCTGTGGGCATATTCACGAAGGAGGGGGTTTAATTGAAAAAATTCATAATACTCAAGTTATGAACGTTTCTCGAACTCCCACTATTTTTGAAATTTAAAATGAAAAAAAAGTGTATTTATTAGATAAAATTTGGAAAACAATTTTAATCTTAGTTGGAATGATTGGAATAAGGTTAGAAAAAGTAAAAATTCTTTGGATATGGATTCCACTTGCAATTTTTTCATATCTCCTAAGTGAATTTGTTTATCTAAATAATCTCTGGATCCCATATGCAATTTTTGGATGGACTTTCTATTACATTGGAAACTCCTTAATTCTTGGAACAAACATAAAATTATGGATGATTAAAAAATTTGGTAAAGATAAAGCCTATTCCATTTATAGTCTAATTTTGGGTTTAATGTTTATGAACGGGGGATTTGCAATAACTCAATTTGTTCTTGCAAATCAAAATACTTTTAATATTCCGGAGATGGTAGCCTGGACTTTAGGAATAATTTTATTTATATTTAGTTTTGGAGTCAAATTTTGGTCTACTTGGATTTCTGGTTTAGATATTTATTATTATAAAAATTTATTTTTGAATGAAAAGGGAGGTAAATTTATTCAATCGGGGCCATACAAAACATTCAAAAATCCAATGTATGGAATAGGAAATATTTATGGATACGTGGGAGCTATTGTAATACAATCCTTAGAAGGATTAATTTTCTTTGGAATTTGTCACCTAAGTATCTATATTTTCTACTACTTAATTGAAAAACCTTTTATAAAAAAGAAAGAAGAATCTGAACTTGAAAAATTAAGTAAAGAATTTGCAAAAGAATTTTAGTCTCCCCTAAAAAGAGAGTAAAACAACTAAAAAATCCCCCAAAACACTTTAAAACTAAGAGATTCTTTTAAAAAAATATAATAATAAGGGATTCTTTTAAAAAACAAGAAAAAATGGTAAAAAGAAAATCAAGTCAAGAGAAAGCAAGTGAATCTTTTTTCAGGTCAAACATTGATTTCAAAAAAACAACTGAAAAAACGGTTAAAAATAATGAAAATCGTGAAGAAATGCTTAGGTATGTTACAGAAAAAAAAGTAAAAGATTACAATCCAAAAAACGAATTCAAATCTAAAACAACTGAAATTTTTTCTTCAAAACCCTTAAAAGAGGAATTAGTAACAATAGAAAAAGAAGGAAATTTGGAAAAGAAAACAAGAGGAACAAGAAAAAAAATTCCTAAGAAAAAAATAACAAAAAAGAATAAAAAAACCACAACTAAATCTGAAGTTTATGTAACTCCAAAAATCCTTTTAAAAAAAGAAGGATATGAATTAATAATTACTGAAAAACCTCAAGCAGCATTAAAAATCTCAAATGCACTTGGAGTTGCAACAAAAAGAGAAATCTTGAGGGGAGTTCCATATTATGAAATTGATAGAAAAGGAAAAAAGATAATAGTTGCATGTGCGGTAGGACATTTGTTCACACTTAAACAAAATATTCCCGGTTCTAGTGTTCCAATGTTTGATATTTCGTGGGTTCCAAATTATATGGTTAAAAAAAATGATTTCACCAAAAAATACTATGATACCCTTCTTAAACTTGCAAAAAATGCGGGTTCAATTACAGTTGCAACAGACTTTGATGTTGAAGGAGAAGTAATTGGAAAAAATGTAGTAAAACTAATTTGCAATCAAAAAGATGCTAGCCGTATGAAATTTTCTACACTTACTCCCAAAGAACTAAATGAGGCTTATGAAAATAAAAACTCCCACCTTAATTGGGGACAAGCAGTTGCAGGAGAATCAAGGCATTACCTAGATTGGTTCTATGGAATAAATTTATCTCGTGCATTAATGAATGCCATAAAAACTACTGGAAAATTTAAAATAATGTCCATTGGGAGAGTCCAAGGTCCCTCTTTAAAATTAATTGTCGAGAAAGAAAGAGAAATTCAAAAATTTAAAAAAGAAAAATATTGGCAATTATACATAGAAATTGAAAATCCCGAACTTGAACTTAAATGCACAAAAGATTTTTTTTCTAAAGATGAATTAGATAAATTAAATGAATTAGTAGGGGAAAAGATAAACATTGAAACAAAAAAAACTACCCAAAATGTTCCTCCTGGACCTCCATTTGATTTAACCAGTCTTCAAACTGAAAGTTATAAATTATATGGAATAACTCCTTCAAATACCCTTAAGGCAGCTCAATCACTTTACCTTGCTGGATTAATCTCTTATCCTAGAACTTCCTCACAAAAATTACCCTCTTCTGTAGATTATAAATCAATCCTTGAAATTTTAAAGGTAAGGTATAAAGTTTCAAAACTAATCACTAAAGACAAACCAATTGAAGGAAAGAAAACAGATCCTGCGCACCCCTCAATATACCCTACTGGAAACAAACAAATTCTCACAGGACATGAAGAAAAAATTTATGAATTAATTGTAAAAAGATTTTTAGCTCTTTTTTGTGATGAAGCAATAATTGATAGAAAAAGAATTTCGGGTAAAATTGAAGACTTAACTTTTTCAACTTCAGGTTATCACATAAGAAAAAAATCATGGATGGAATTCTATCCCACAAAATCTAATGAAAGAGAAATTCCTGATGTAAATGGAGAAAAAAATATTTCTAAAAAAAGAATAGAAGAAAAAGAAACTCAACCTCCAAAAAGATATTCTCCTGCCTCAATCTTGTCTGAACTCGAAAAAAGAAATCTGGGTACAAAAGCTACTCGTGCAGCAATTCTTGAAACTCTCTTTGACAGGGGATATGTGAAAGGAAGATCAATTGAAGCAACTGCACTCGGAATCTCACTAATAAATACTCTTGAGAAATATTCTCCAATTATAATTGACGAAAAATTAACTAAAGAATTGCAAGATGAAATGGATGAAATTGTTGAAACAAGTCAAAAAACAACTCCCGAACTTCTTGAAAAAGAAGATAAGATTTTGGAAAAAGCTAAAGAGGCAATTATAAAAATTGCAAAAGAATTTGAAAAAAAGGAAGGATTAATTGGAAGAGAATTAATGAATGCACGAGAAGAACAAATAGAAATAGAAAGAGAAGAAAATACTCTTAATTTATGTCCCCTTTGTAAAAAAGATAAATTGAGAATAACCTATTCTCCAAAAAACAGAAAATTTTTCATTGCATGTTCAGGATACCCTAAATGTAAGAATACCTATTCACTTCCACCCTATGGAAAAATAAATCAAACTGGAAAAAATTGTGAAAAATGTGGATTTCCTCTTTTAATGACTCTCCAAAAAGGAAAAAGACCTTGGATATTCTGTTTTAATACTGAATGCAAAACAAACAAAGAAAGAATTAAAAAATATAAAGAAAAATTAGAAGAAAAGAAAAATTAAGAACTTATTTTTTTGATTTAGTAGTCTTTTTTGACATCTTTGGTCCACAACTACACATTCCAGAGATATGTGAAATTTCATGAATTAAAATCAAAGCAGTTGCAACAATTATTACAATATTAGAATAACTTGTAGTCCAAATTGCAAATATTAAAGCAACAAGTGCCAAAAAACCATTAGTATAATGCATTTCAATCAACCTCCTTCTTATGAAAATTAAGTTTTTAAAGGTTAAAAAGGTTTTCAAAACCAATTCAAAAGATTTTTTTGAGTTCCATATATTCTAAGTAAATTACTTTTTTGATAAATAAATTCTGGATCAAAATCAAATTTTTCTAAAGCAATTTTTTTCGCATTTTTTAATAAATCTTCACGAGTATCAAATTCAAAAAAATCTTTAAAGGATTTCCTTACACTCTCTCTTACAACCCACACTCCAAGACTAGCCCAATAACTAGGAGTTTCAAGTCTAATTACTAATACTCCTGCTTGTCTTTTTATTGAATCTAAATATTCTAAAATAGGTAGCCTTGTGGCATAATATCCTCCTGCACAGTTTTTAGCATAATTAGTTCTTCCATTATATCCTTCAGAATCGGTAGAAGCTTTAATTTCTCCTCCAGAATTCCAACTTGAACCTGGATAATAAATTTCAAAAAGCTCATAACTCCAAATATTAGGAAAAAGATAAATTAAATATTGATTTCCAAGATATTCTCCAAAAAAAAGAGTATCTTTTTCAATCCATTTATATCCTTTTACTTTTTTTAGAATCTCTTTTGAAATGATGTCATCCGTTGCAGTTATACTCCATCTTGTTGGAACCATTTTTTTGTCTTTTTTTAAACCCAGAACTCCCACACTTAAAATTTTAGATAAACTGTACTCATTTATTCCAGAATTATATAAATAATTTATTCCTTCATTAGATTTTATTTCATCACTCATAACTCTATCAATTTTTTTATCAATCTTAACGTTTCCAGTTACTCTTGCATTTTTCAGTTCAGCCCTCATACCATGAGGAGTTAATACCCTGTCAGAATTCTTACCAAAATTAATTTTACTCTTAAGTTCAACTTCAATATCAACGGGAGTTTGAGAAAGAGCAATTTCTTTAGCAATTTCAGTAAATTTTTTATTAAGTCTTACATCAAGTACGTTTGATTGAAATCTAGAATTAAGTAAATTTTCTCTTAAACCAATAACCTCTTCAATAGAAAAATTGTCTTTAGCCCAGTTTTTTGGACTATCAAAAACACTCGCATCATCAACCTTTTCAATAGGAGACAAAATACCTACATTTACTAAAGGATACTTTAATTGGGATCCAATAAAAACAGTGGGCGGTGTTGCTCCTTCAAATTTTGAAAGATTAATTAAATTTCTTGATTTAAAATTAAGTTTGCTTAACTTTTCAACAGCCCCAAATTTCACCTCCCCCATATTTTAATTAGACTTCAGATGTTTATATGGATTTTGAGTTACTATGTTGTGATAAAACTTCAACTAAGATTGAAGTCTTAAAAAAGTTTAAATAGAAAAAATTACTCCCACTAACATGAAAATCATTTTCAAAAGAATATTAATTTCAGTTTTAATTTTTGCAATTTTTATCCCTTTCATAAATTATGACAATGGGGTAAGGTGCATCATGGCCCCATGCGATTCTGTGAATTTGGGCTCATTTTTGATATATGCTTTATGGGGATTTCCCTACATACACCAAATTAATTATTTAATCCTTATTGGGGGAATTTTGGCTTCATACCTAATTTCACACCTAATAATAAAATCAAAATAATCCTTTCTTGAAAAGTCCTTCATTCCTAATTTCAAAAGGAAAATCTTTTTTGTCAAGACTTCTATGTTTTAAAAGGACAGCTTTTCTTGTCCTTCCACCCTTTAATTCAATGATACATTTACTCCAATATTTAAACAAATCTCCTCCAACAATATTCATTTCTTTTTCAACACCATTTTTTATGTCTTCAAAAGATAAAAAACTTCCATAAACTTGATTTGTAATTAATACTGGAATATTCTTTTTTCTTGAAATCTCAACAAGTGTTCTCATCTGTCTTGCAACATCACGATTAACTTCTTTTATTTTTTCTTCTTCGTCCTCTTCGATTGCATCGCCAAGTTCTAGTCTGTAAAGCATAGCCATAGAATCAACAACAATTAATCCAACTTCATCCCCTTTCATATTCTCAAGTATCTTAGAAAAAGATTTTTTCTGCTCTAAAAAATTAGTTGGATTCAAAATTAGAATGTTTTCTAAAATTTTTTCAGAATTCTCTTCTCCAACAATCTGTTTCACCCTCTCAACTGAAAATCCTCCTTCAGTATCCACAAAAATTACTTTTTTTTCTCTTGCTTGACTACATGCAGCAAGAACTGATAAATTACTTTTTCCGGAACCAGGAGGTCCAACAACCATGGTAATAACTCCTTTTTCATATCCCCCATTAAGCCAATCATTAAAATCAAAACTTCCTGTAGATATTTTAGTATTTTCTTCCATAAAAATAATAACACAAAAAAGAATTAATAAGTATTTAGATAATTACTTCAAAGCTTTAAAATCACTTTCAATTTTCTCTAAATCTTTCATAATCTCATTTACTGCCTTTTCAAAAACAGCCTTTACATCCTTTCCTTTTGTTTTAACAAGAAGTACTGGATTCATAGTTGCATGCTCTTTCTTCCAAGCAGCAAAAGTAACTGCAGAATCTTTATTCAAGTAAACCCTTAAAAGTTCAGGAAAAGTCAAATTATCAAACTGTGCTTCAATCTCATTTTTTTCCCTTTTTAATACTTTTATTTCCATATGTTAAAATTCCAATTTAGATTTATAAAGGTTTGGTTTGGATTAATCTCTTATTTTTGAATTTGTATCTTCCAATTTAAAAAGGAGATTCTCCAAATCATTATTCATTCTATCCAACTCATTTGACATAACCTCAAAAACTCTAGAATAAATATTATAAATTGGGCAAAGACTTGGTCCAAGATATGGATTTGAAGTTGATTCACAAAATTCTTTAAAGTGAGGATTTATTACTGGACCTCGAAATTCATTTTTGTAAGCCTCGCAAAATTCCTTATATTGACAACCTTCTTGAGCCATAGAAATGATTAACTAAAACAATTTATAAGAATTATTGAGATAAACTGATTACTTTCCCCAGATAAGTTTTGAAATATCTTCATCATCCAAATCTGTTTTAGTTTTTTTGTCAGAATTTTCTTTTTTGGAGTTTTCAGCTGGAGTTCCATAAATTTCGTTTATTCTCTCCAAATCTAAATTACTTGCATCAATATAATCCTCTCTCTTTTCTTCAGATTTTTTCTTTAAGTCTGAAACTAAGATTCCACTTGGAATTCTTGATTCATTTATTATATCTTTGTGATCAATTTCTTCCTTATTCTTTCTTAAGTTTATTCTTAAATAATTTTCAATTTTCTTTATAATTGATTTGTAATCCCTTGGAAGAATTCCTTTTTCTAAACTTTCAATAGCAATAAGGGGTTCAAAAAGGTCTTCTGCAACTTTCTCTTTGGAAATTTTTAAAGAACGTCTTTTTCTCATGATTACCCAATTAAAATTATCAATTAAATCTTCTGGAGCTCTAGTACTAGAATCAAGTTCCCTCTTAAAATTTTTCTCAATTATATCTTTTAGATGGACATCTTCCTGATTAAAAGTCATTTTCTTTTCCTCGTGCCTTGGAACATCAACATGAGCCATCCTAGAGAGTCTTTCCCTTACACTTTCATGAGAATTTTTTCTCTCTATTTTGATATCTTTTTTATCAACTAACGGAATTTTTTCCTTAAAATAACACTTACGACAAACATGTATAATTCCCCTAGATTTGTATATTCCCTCATACAAAACTGCCTTATCCTTAGTTACACCACATAAATAACACTCATTCATAAATAAAGAACAATTAACCTCTTTTTTAAGATTATTGTGTTTAATTTGATTAATTAATCAAATTAACAATTTCTTCCTTAGGAGTAATTTTTTCAAAAACAGATTTTTCATCAACTACTACTGCTGGAAAACTAGTAATATTGTATTGTTCGATTAAAGAATTTAAAGAAACTAAATTACTATCCCTTGCTATTGAAATTAAAACAGCATGAGGATTTTCATTTTTTATTTCGAGAAGGAGTTTGGACCATACATTCTGCTCAGCCCTTTTAGTTAAATCTTCTTCATCATGATTATACAGATAAACCAAAGTGTGGAGTTTATCGGGGCAAATTTCCTTTATTTTAATAGAATTTATCCATAAGTAAGTCCTTAAAATATCATATTTTTTATGAAAAGTTACCAAATTTTGGGTCAATTTGCCCGATTCCTCATATTGATCAAGCAAACTTGCCTCTTCATAAACCCTATTTAATAAATCAACATTTGCATTCTCAAGTTCTAAACAAGAAAGGTCACTCATCCCAACTAAATTATTCAAAGCGAGAATATCTACTAAAGAGACCTCTGATTGAAGATAATAACCATTTACCTTTTCAAACCTACCTTCTTCAAAAGAAATTCCGGCATACAAACCAATAACTAAAACAACTACCGTCAACAAAAATGCTTGAAAGAATACCCACTTTCTATTCATTTTTTTATTTTCTATTTTTTGTCTTTCCATTTTATTATAATTTTACAGTTTTTTCCAATAAACTACCAAACCATCTTCTTCCTAAAAAATCTATACATTGAAATAACCATTATTACTGGATATAACGCCAAGTAAACAATCATATAGACTGACATAATAAAGAAGCCTGGTTTTTTAAAACCTTTTCTATTTTTTCTTTCTTCTTTATGGTCAAAGTATCCTAATAAAGTAAAAACTATACTAAATCCAAATAAAAAAATTCCAAAGAAAAAAAGAATATCTGGATTAAAGGAGAATTCATTTAAAGCAATTAAAGCAACATTTCCTTGAGCAGAATAGCTAAATGAAAGATACTTTGAAATTGCCCAAGTAAGAAGTCTATACCCCACTAAAGCTAACCCAAAAAGACTAATAAACCAATAAAGAAGAAACATAGGCATTATAAAAAAACCTAACATCCCAGAATCAAAATATCTTTTTCTATACTTAATCATTGCCTGATATCCTCCTACATTCCACCTAATTCTTTGATTAAACCATTCTTTCCACTTTTCTGGAGCAATAGTATAAACCCTTGCTGGAGCATTCATTTTAACCTTATACCCATGAGAAATTATGTTCCATGTAATTTCCAAGTCCTCAGTCATATTCTTGTCATCAAACCCCCCAATTTTATCAAAAATTTTCTTCCGATAAATTACCAAAGGTCCGGGAGTAACAAAAATAACATCAATAAATTCCATTAATTTTCTAGAAAATTTAATAATAATATATTCAATATACTGAAGCTTAGTCAAAAAGTTACCCCTATTTTGAACTAAAATTGAACCAACAACAACCCCCATTTCTGAATCATCAAAATAACCAATCATTTTTTCAATAGATCCCTTCTCAGGAAAACTATCCGCATCAGTAAAAGCAATTAATTCAGTCTTTACAAATTGAGCTCCATAATTTTTAGCACCAGCAGCATTTCCAGTATTTTTTGGAGTTTGGACAGCCTGAACTAATCTTGGATATTTTTTTTGGTATTCTTTAATCAGATTATATGAATTGTCCGTTGAACAATCATCAACAACAATTATTTTTTTCAAATTGGAATATCCATTATTCACCAAGTTTTCAATGGTCTTACCAATACTTGATTCCTCATTATAACAAGGAACAACAAAACTAATTGAATATTTTTTTGTCAAGAGAGGGGTAAAAAGCATTTCTTTTTTTCCTTGCAAGTACAATAAAATAAACAAAAATAAAAAATACAATGAAATAAAAGTATATCCCAAATAAACATAAGTAATGAAATCCATCTACTCTTCCTCCTGCCCACCACTCTCTTCTTCAAGACTTTCTATATTTTTTTTCAGAGGATTTCTTCTCTCTGTTGAAACATTAAAATAATCATAGAATTCATCTGAAAGGGTGAGAAGATTAGTGTGGCCTTCTTTTTTACTTTTTATAAGTCCTAGCTGAGCAAATTTATGAATATGGTCATAAGCTTTATTTCCTCTTATTTTTATTATAACGGATTGCTTTATTGGTTGTTTATATGCAATTATTGCAAGTGTTTCTTGTTCTGACTTTGAAAATTCAGCAGAACCTGTAGCAAGTTTGTTTATTATATTGTGATATTCCGGCCTTACATCCATCTTCCAAAGATTGTCTCTTTCAATAATTTCAAGAGCTGAATCCTCTTTTGAATATTTATCTTTTAATTTTTCAATTGATTCTTTTATCACTAGGGAATTTAAATTAGAAAGAGAAATCAAGTCTTGCATAGATAAAAAACGCCCTGAAACAAAAAATATTGCTTCAACTAATTTCATATTCTCTTTTTCCTTAGACCAATCAATTTCATCGATGGTTTTTTTTGTCATTTCCATTAAAATCAAAAGAGAACTGCGTTTTTAAAATTTGAGGGGAACAAAAACTCTTTTAACCTAATAATCCTTTAATTAGAAATGAAAAGAGTTCATTTATTTTGGATAATTCCTCTTCTATTAATTTTTATTCTTTTATGGATTCGTCTCTTAAGCCCTACCGAATTAGATGATGTAACTCCGGGAATCTCCTGTCCAGAATTAGAAATTTATAATCCAAATATCTTGTGGGTTATCCCAAATTTTGAGAACAATCCTATTGAAAAAAATGAAAAATGGTGTGAAGAAATTTTATCCCTAAATAAAACAATTGGAATGCATGGAATTCACCATACCTATGAAGAATTTAATAACGAAATAAAAAAAGAGGATTTAGAAGAAGGAATGAATGAGTTTAAAGGGTGTTTTGGATATTCTCCTACGATGTTTAAACCCCCACAACTAAAAATTTCCCCTGAAGAAGAGGAAGTAGTCTTGAATACTGGAATGGATCTTAAAGGGATGTTTAATCAGGTTACCCATAAGGTATACCATTGCAACGATTCAACAATTCCAAAAAATAAATGGATAAAAATTTTCTAAAATGAAAAAAATTTTATTTGTATGCAGTGGAAATACTTTTAGAAGCATGTCTGCAGAAAAGTGTTTAAAAGATTATCTTAAAAAAAATAAAAGGAATTAAAGTAAATTCTGCTGGAATTAAAAATTCGAAAGAAACCCCCAATAAATTTACAAGAAAAGAACTAAAAAAATATGGAATCATATTTAAACACCACCATAAAAAAATAAATAAAAAATTAATAATGGAAAGTGATATGATTATTTCCATGGGAAAAAATCATAAAAAATTAATAAAAGATCACTTTGGAAATGAATCAATTCTTTTTAATAAATTAGCTTATAACAAAAACACTGGAATTTTAGATTTAGAAGAAGAATATCCTTCACTTAAAAAAATGAACAAAAGCGAAGAAAAAAAACAAAAAGAATATGAAGAATGGTCTGAAAAAGTAGTGGATTATATCTATCGCTCAACTCCCCGAATTGCAAAAGAAATTATGAAAAATTAATTCTTAAAAGTCCAAAGTCTATTTCCAGTAAAATTTGTAATGAGAGTAAATCCACTAGCAAGTATTTGAGAAAAAATATAATAAACTCCAAAAATATCCGTAAAAAGATACAAAAAGAAAGTATTGACTAAAAGGGAAATTCCTGAAATAATAAAAAATTTAGTCCCTTTTGAGAAAACTTTATCTTTCACATTTTCCTTAAAAGTCCAAACTTTATTTATAAAAAAATTGTGAAAAGTTGCAATCGAGAAAGAGATTACTGAAGAAAAAAGATAATACATCTTAAAAATTTCCGTAAAAAGATACAAAAATAAAAGATTTACCAAGATTCCAATAAACCCCACTAATGCATATTTTAAAAATTTAGAAAGTTCATTTTGTTTAGGCATTCAAAATAGGGGAAAAGAAGAATTAAAAAACTTGTTATTATTTTGTTTAAAATGAGAATAAAAAATAAATATGAATTCTTATTTTGGATAATTAGTTCTCTCTTTTTTATTTTAAAAATTTTTGAACTTAAATTCAAGTTTAGTGATGGATATATCTATATGTATATGGCAAAATCAATTTTAGAAGGAATGGTTCCATATCGAGACTTTTTCTTTGCAAGCCCCCCCCTTCAAATTTATTTAATTTCAATAATGAAAATTTTTACTGGAGAAAATTTGATTTTACTAAAATTAATTCCCATAATTGTAACAGTTGGAAGTTCATTCTTTATTTTTAAATTTATGCAAAAAAAATTTGGAAATTTTGAAGGATTGGTTGCTTCAACACTTTACCTTTTCAGTTTTTTGATTTTACTAACAACAGACTACATGACTGGAATTCACATAACCACTTTTTTTATTCTGGGAATGATTTATTTTATTGAAACCGATAAACCATTTATTGCAGGAATTTTTGCAAGCTTAGCAATTTTAACTCGTCTTTATGCCCCATTTCCAGTTTTGGGATCACTAATTTATTTTTGGATATATAAAAGAAAACAAATCTTCAAATTTATTTTGGGAACTCTTTGTTTATTAGTTCCGATAAGTCTCTTTTTTGAGATAATTTCAAAAGGAGAATATCTAAATCAAATCTTCTTCTTTAGATTAAAGTTAATTTCAGGTATTGGACTCTCTAAGTTTTCAGTATTAAAATTCTTTATTTTTGGAGATTTGTTTTTAATTTTAGGCTCAATAGTCTATTTCTTTTTTGATAAAGAAAAAAGAAAATTAGCTCTTCCAATTTTAGCAACAGTTTTTTCAATTATTCTTTATATTGTTTATTCTGACATCTATTACCTTTACTTTGGATTAATAATTGGTTTTCTTGCGATATTCACAACAAAAATAATCTTTGAGTTTAAAGATTTTAAAAATTTCAAAAAAGTTTTGACAATAATTCTGATCTTGTTGATATTAATTAATTCAACTATATACTTATTTAATTATTCTTCAGCTTCAAACATACCCTTCCATAAAGAAATTTCAAACTTTGTTAAAGAAAATTCCCTAGATAATGAAACAATTTCTGGAAGTTTTGAAATAGCCCATTTAGTAGCCCTGGAATCCCAAAGAAAACTTGCAGGAGATTTAATTGATACTAATCCAAAAAATGTCATGACAAATGAATTTAAAATTTCAGATGTTGTAGAAAAGATTAAGGGAGTTAAATTTATGATTGTAAAAGGTTACCTTCTTTCTAATGGAGAACTAATTAACGTTGATGCGTCAATTCCAATGGAATTTATAAAAAATAATTGTGAAAAAGTAAAAAGCTATTCTGTGACAAATGATTTAAATGAGGACAATGCAGTTTTAGTATATGACTGTAAGAATTAAATTCCAAACCTTTGTATTGCTCCAATCCCCGAAAGTTTGTTAAATTGATCTCCTTCATCCGTTTCTGTTGAAACCATTTCTATTGTAGTTCCCATATTTCCTGCAATTTTTTTCAATTCACTAGCTTTTACCCTATCAAACTCTTTTGAAATTATTAAAAGGTCAACAGCTCCAAATTCTAAAGCTTTTTTTATTTCTTCATATTTGTAAGGAGTCATTTTGGGGTCCTTTCCTAAACTATTAAAAAACTTTTCTAAAAGTTTTTTTTCATAAATTATCTCTTGATTTGCAAGAACATCTTGACTTAACCCAACTAATTCCTGAAGTCCGGATTCAGAAGTGTCTCCTTGATCTTTAACTCCGATTACTTTTTCTCTTAATTTTGTAGCAAGATATTCTCCATCAACAAATTCATTTTTAGTTGGAACTGGGCCTCCAATTAAAATTCCTTTTAACTTGTCCTCCTCATAAAATAAATTTTTCATTTCGTCTGCAATTCTTTTATAAAATTCTTTAGTAAGTCCTTCAGTAATTCTGTGAAACCTCTGAGAACTCTGTCCTCCTGCTCTTACTTTTGAAGGAACTCCGGAACTCATTTTTTGTAAAATTTCAATACTCTTTCCAACAAGTCTTCCAATAGTTGCTTCTTTTCTATCCATTACTAAAAGAGCATATATTTCTGAAACTTCAGTCATTGATTCTAAAGGTTCTAAAACAAACTCCTTGTCACACCTATAAAGCCTAATTTTAATGTCTTCAGGAGGACTAATCTCCCAACTTTGAATATCTGATTGACTTTCAACTTGTGAAACATCTCCTGCAAAAAGTGCCATTCCTCTAGGAGGAGTTACTTTGTAATCTTTGAGGATACGAACAATCTTGTCCAATGAATCAGAAACATTTTTTCTAGTAGAAGTTGATTTTATATTTTTTGCAGTTGACTTTTCTGCTTCAAGCTGACGTTGAACCGCATTAACATCATATCCTGCAGGAATATAAACTGTAATAAGCTCGGTTGCTCGTCCACGATGATTTTTCATTGATTCAATGAATTCTTTCAATTCTTCTCTTGTTGGTTCTTGTAATGCCATATTAAAATAAGAAATAGGGGGATTTTAAATATTTGGGAAAGGCAAGGTGCTAACTTTAAAAAATTAACCTCATATTCATCAAATACTCTAAAATTCCATGGGATAAACTTTTATTTATTCCTTTTTCTCTCAAAACTTCTTGAATAAGAGAATAATCTTTTTTATCTTTACATGAAACTTCATAGGGGGTGATTCCAAAATCATTAACAAAAATTGAAGAAAAAATATTTTTCAATGCCTCTTTATCTTCTGTTCTACTAAAAGCAAGAATTTCTAAAGAACGAACATTCTTCTTTTTCCAGTTTGAAGTATTGAGAACATGGTAATAATTCAAATTAGTCTGTATTGAATCAATCAAATCTCCAAACCTAGTGTCCACAATTTTGCCAATAGGCTCAAAAGAATATTTTATCTTAGGAAATTATCTTTCATCATAAAAAAATTTTGCAACTGAGTCCATATTAAAGAAGAAACTCCCAAGTTTTTAAAAATTTATATTCAAACTAAATTGTGTGCGAATTTTAAATCCTTCTCAAAAATATTTAACTCTTTAGGAATTTTTATTCCTGGAATTGGATCTTTCAAACTAACTCCTGAATCTTTTTTCTTTTTCCATACTGTTGAATTAAATTTAATAATCTCTCCAATTAATTTTAAATCCTTATTTGTCTTTTTTCCTTTAGGAAAAAGTTCTTCAAAAATATTTATTCCTTTTTCTTTTAAAATTAAAAAAGTTACTTGGGGAATAACAGGATAAATAAGAGTTAAAAATCTCTCAAGCAAAAAGTGTAAAGTCCATCTCGCCGAATCTGATTCTTCTTTTGAGAAATTTTTTTCTTGATTGTATGCCCTCCCCTTAACAATTTCAACATAATGAGATGAAAAAATTTCCCATAAAAAATTTCTCAATTCTATCGATGAATTATAAAAATCATATTTGTCGTAATTTTCACCTATTCTTTTGGTCAAATCTTCAATATACTCAATAAATAATTGGTCAAGGGGAGTTATTTTAGGTTTTTTGGTTTTTTCAAACATCATAACAAATTTAGAAACATTCAATATTTTGTTTATGGTTTTCTTTTCACCCCTAATCCTTTCTTCAGAACATTTTAAATCTTGTTTTGAAAGATCCCCTTCTGTTGCTCCCCAAAGCCTAATTGCTTCTCCCCCATACAATTTCAAAAGTTTTTGGGGATCTATTGCATTTCCCTTAGACTTTGACATTTTATATCCTTTCTCATCAAGGATATGTTGGTGAATCCATGCGTCCTTAAAAGAGGATTTTCCTGTTTCTAAAAAACCCCTAAGAAGAGTATAATAAAACCAGGTTCGAACAATTTCTTTTCCTTGGGCACGCAAAGAACATGGATAAGCTTTTTTAAAAAAAACATCATTTTCCTTGTATTTCAAAATATTAAGTTCGGATATGGAAGAATCCATCCAAGTATCAAAAACTCTTGTTTCTCCTTCCCATTTTAATTTGGGAAAATCTTTTACTTTGCCTACAACTTTTCCTTCTTTTAAAACTTCAAAATCTTTTTTGGGATTTTCTCTCCAAGGCTCAACATAAATTTTTTTATTCGGAACCGCAATATACTCTCCCGAATACCAAAGAGGGATTGGAGTTGCATAATACCTTCTTCTTGAAATTGGCCAATCTATTGAAATGGATTCAATCCAATCATCCAAAATCTTTTTAATTTCTTTTGGATAAAAATCAACTTCCTCAGCAATTTTTTTTATTTTGTCTTTAAATTGGACTTGTTTTAAATAAAATTCAGGCATTTCTATAAACTCTATTTCTGCACCACTTCTTTCAGAAATAGGAGTCCTATGCATAACTTTTTCTTGTTTATCTAAAAGATTTTTTTCATTAAGAATCTCAATAATTCTTTTCCTTGCATCTCTAACTTTCAACCCTTCAAGAACTCCTGCAATTTTATTCATTTTTCCATCAGCTTCAATTGCAATCTGAGGAACAAGATTCATTTCCCTAAAAAATTGAATATCTGTTAAATCCCCCGCTGAACACATCATAGCAAGGCCGGTTCCTTTATCTTCTTGTGCTAAAGGATGAGCTTTTATCTTTACTTCTTTCTCAAAAAGAGGGGTAACTGCAGTTTTTCCTTCAAGATGTTTATATCTCTTGTCCTCTGGATTAAAAATGACCATCCCGCAAGTACAAATTAATTCTGGTCGGGTAGTACCTATCAAAATTTCTTCTCCTGTCTCTTTCACCTTCCATTTTACAAAATTAAAACTGGATTCAACTTCCCTATACTCTATCTCTGAGTCTGCAAGAGTGGTTCTAAGTTTTGGATCCCAATTATTTATTCTCTTGTCTTCATAAACTAGATTTTTCTTGAATAAATCTACAAAAGTTAATTGGGTCAAAGACCTATATTCTGGAGAATCAGTTAAATAAACTGCCCCAATATGATTTCCTTCTTTATAAGAAGTAAAAGAGATTCCCAATTTTGAAAAAGTGTCAGAAGTTTCGCTTGAAGTTTCTTCTAAAATTTTTTTGCAATAATCCACAAATTTTTCTCTTCCCGCTTCAAAAGGAGAAATTTTAAACTTCTTTTCGGCAGCCATTTCAATAGGAAGACCATTTCTATCAAGGCCCAATGGAAAAACGACCTGAAAACCTTTCATTCTTTTATATCTCGCAAAAAAATCCATGTAACAGTATGTTACAGCTTGACCAATATGAATTGGAGCATTAACATAAGGAGGGGGAGTATCAATTGAATAAATTTTATTTTTAGAATTATTTTTGAATTCAAAAATTTTTGAATCTTTCCATTTACCAATTAATTTTAATTCAATTTCTGGAGACCAGCTTTTAATTTCTTTTAAATCCATATAAAAATTAAATAAGGAGAATTTAAAAAACATCCGCATTTCACAAAAAGATTTTTATACTATTGAAGTTTGAATTTTGTATGGCACAAGATCAAGGAATTAGTCTTCCATCTGGATTTGGGGGATTGGTAAATTATAAAGAAGAATATGCAAGTAAATTTATGTTAAAACCAACTCATGTAGTGGCTTTTATTATTTTAATAATAGGACTCAGAATTGGTCTTAGCTTTCTATATCCCATTTAAAATGTTCGGAGGAGTTAACCCAAAACAAATGCAAGGGATGATGAAGAAAATGGGAATCTCTCAAGAAGAAATTTCTGCAGAAAAAGTAATAATTGAAAAAAAAGATGGTAATTTGACCATTATTGAAAACCCAACCATAATGAAAATAAAAATGCAGGGAGAAATAAGTTTTCAAATTTCTGGAGAAATAAGTGAAAAGTCAAAGGAGGTTGAAATTTCCCCGGAGGATATTAAAACAGTTATGGAAAAAACTAACTGTTCTGAAAAAAAAGCAAAGGAAACTCTCGAAAAAACAAAAGACCTAGCCGAAGCAATCCTCGAACTTTCATAAGATAATTATAAAAAGGTCTAAACCCTTTCCAAAGTTAATTTCTAATTTAAAAATGGAAAAATATCAAAATTAAAACAAAATAAAAATGGAAGAAATAATTCAAGAAAAAATAAGTGCGGATCATCTACTTTATGTGAGTTTGAAATACACCAAAACTTGTGATGTAATAATGAACCTTCTACTTCGGTGGAGAAAAATGATTGATACTTGCATAATTCATCTCTTAAAAGATGCAAAAAGAAGGGGAAAAGTGAAAGAAGTGTCTGAAAATGCAATGGGAAGAATTGCAGAAATAAAAGAATTATTAAAAAAAGATCAAAATTCTCTCGATACTATTGATTTTTTTATGATGTTAAGAAAAATTGAAAGCTTAAAAACTGAAAGAATTGGAGAATTTAGAAAAAATGTAAATTTAAAAGTAATCTTTAGAGGAAAAGAGATAAATATTAATCTTGAAAAATTAAAAGAATATGCTGAGATGTTAGAAAAATTTATTGATATGACTAAAAAAAGGCTAAATGAAAAATGAAAAAAATAATTGTAATTGCTTCGGGAAAAGGAGGAGTTGGAAAAACAACTACTGCGATAAATCTAGGAACAGCAATGAAATATTTTAACCATGATGTTTTAATAATTGATGCGAATATGTCTACTCCAAATGTAGGAATACACCTAAATTCTCCAGAAGTTCCAATAAACCTTAACCACATTCTCCAAAAGAAGGCTCATCCTTATGAAGCAGTCTATACTCACGAATCTGGAATAAAAATTATTCCCTCCTCTCTATCCGTTAAAGAACTAAAAAAACTTAAAATGGAAAAATTGAAAGATTTTAAAAAAGAATTTCAAAATTTAGCAGATATTGTTATACTTGATTGCTCTGCTGGACTTGGAAAAGAAGCAATGTCTGCAATTGAAATGGCGGATGAAATAATTTTAGTTTCAAATCCAGAAATGCCTGCAATAACTGATGCACTAAAAACAATAAAAGTCGCGGAAGGAATTAAAAAACCAATTAAAGGAATAATTATCACAAGAGTTAGAAAAAACGATTATGAACTATCTCCTGAAACTGTAAAAGAAATGCTTGAAATCCCTATTTTGGGAATGATTCCTGAAGATATCTTGGTTCAAGATGCCTTAAGAAAAAAGAATCCTCTTGTTTGGGTTCATCCAAAATCAAAATCTGCAAGAGCATATAAAGAAATTGCTGCGGGAATTTTAGAAATTGAATATGATTCAGATAAAGACAAAGAAACTCTCTTTGAAAGGTTCAAAAGATTTTTTGGTTAATAATTAATTATATGGAAAGGGATTATTTGGGAATATTTCTTCGTTTGGAACTGTAAAAAAAGCTCCAGCACTAGCGTCTTTTATTCCATTAAGACGGATCTTAGAAGTGAGTTTCCCAGTTGTTTCAATTATGATTGGCATTAACCCTGAAGTTTTGTCCTTAACAATAAACCTTTCTTTCATAACAGTAAATCCATCTCCTAAACTATCCTCTCTTTCAAATGAACCCTTAAAATTTATAAAATACTCATCTGAAAAAAGACCTTCTGAATATTTACATTTTAGATAAGCTTCTTCCATTATTTCTTCAAATAAGAAAAAAAGTTTATAAAATAATAATTATTTCAAAAAAATCATTTTAAAGCATATTTTGTAAAGTATATCTTATAAAAGATATAATACAAAAATTATTTTCCACAAGACATTTCAGAAGTATAGTCTTTTGGAAGAGAACTAAAACACTTTATTTCTCCAATTCCAGAAGGAACAAAACAAATTCTATCCCCCTCAGAAAAAAAGTTATTTCCATAAATTTTTTCAAAATTATTTATTTGACTCTGAAACAAGTTACATGTATTTTCTGAATTTTTGTTTAAAGAATTTCCATTTGAAGCAATTGCATAAACTCCCACAATAGTCCCAAAAACAATTAGAATCGCAAATAAAATTAGAGTAAAATCAAACTTTCTGAATTTCTTTTTTTTATTGTTTTTCATCTTAACCAATAGTTGAACCTAACTCAATTTCTGAATCTGGAGCAATTAATGAAACTTTTGTTCTTTCTTTGTTAGAAGCTGCAAGAAGCATTCCTTGAGACTCAATTCCTCTTAAAACACGTGGTTTCAAGTTTGAAAAATAAATTATTCTTTTGCCTTTTAATTTATCTTTTGAATAAAACTGTTTCAAACCCGCACAAATAATTCTTTTACCAATTTCTCCAACATCAAGAGTAATCTTGTAAAGTTTGTCCGCTCCTTCAACATCTTCAACACTTTTTATTTGTGCAACTCTTAAATCTAATTTCTCCCAATCTGAAAAATCTGCTTCTTTAGTATCCATAATTCCAATAAGCTTTTCTTGTTTATTAGCTTTTTCCTCAATTTTCTCTTCAATTTTAATAAAAAGAGGGTTTTCTTTAACAATTTTTTTTGCCAAAAACTGTTTTTTTATTTTTTCAGCACTTTCAGGAATAAATGGTAAAAGAACTTCACTGATTTTTAAGATAGACTCCTTTAATTCGAACAAAATTTTCTTGTCTTTTGTTTCCCAAGGCTTTTTTTCTTGAACATACTCATTACATCTATCAATAAAACTAAAAATTTCGTTTAAAGCCTTATCCACTTCAAAATTTTCCATTAAACTATTAATTTTTTTCTCATCCAATTTTTTCAAAAGTTTATTCGTTGTTTTTTCTACTCCAAACTTTTCAATTAAACCAGAAACACGACTAACTAAATTTCCAAGTTTATTTGCAAGTTCATTGTTATGCCTATCAATTAATACCTTTTCTGAAAAATCCCCATCATCTCCAAAAGGAGTTGCTCTTAACAAAAAATATCTTACAGAATCTTTGTTTCCAGTAATAGAAATTAATTCATCAACATTTATTACTCTTCCACGAGATTTTGAAATTTTTTCTCTGTCAAAAGTCCACCAACCATGTGCAAAAATTTCTTTAGGCAATTTTTTATTAACACTTAATAAAAAAGCAGGCCAATAAACGGTATGAAACCAAATAATATCTTTTCCAATTATATGGAGATCTGCAGGCCAATATTTTTCATTTTTACCTGAACCAGAGAGATAATTAAATAGGGCATCAAACCAAACATAACAAACATGTTTTTTATCAAAAGGTAATGGAATTCCCCAATCAAAAGAAGTTCTAGAAATGGATAAATCTCTTAATCCCTCTTTAACACGATTAACTATCTCTTGTTTTCTACTTTTTGGATATATAAATTTGGGATTATCTTTATATAATTTTAATAAATCTTTTTGATACTTGCTTAACCTAAAAAAATAACTTTCTTCTTTAACTTTTTCCACAGGTTTTTTATGTATTGGGCAACAATTTTCAACCAAATCCTTTTCTGTATAATAAGCTTCACACCCCACACAATAAAGTCCCTCATATTTTCCAAGATAAATGTCTCCATTGTCATATGACTTTTGTAACATTTCTTTGACTAACTTTTCATGATCTTTATCTGTTGTTCTAATAAACCGGTCATATTTTATATCTAACTTATTCCATGCATCCTTAAACTTTGGAACCAAAATATCAACAAACTCTTTAGGAGATTTTCCAGCTTCCCTTGCAGTTTCAGCAATTTTTTTTCCGTGGTCATCTGTTCCAGTCAAAAAATAAACATCTTTTCCTTTTTGTTTATTCCAACGTGAAAGGGCATCTGCTACAATTGTAGTATATGCATGCCCAATATGAGGAACATCATTTGGATAATAAATGGGGGTTGTAATATAAAATTTTTTTACCATTAGAAAAAGAAAAGAATTATATATAAAAAACCTGCCATTTTGAATTCAAGTCCATAAAGCTTTAAAATGCTCCTCATTTGAAAAGGGTAAATAATTTAAAAAGGGAATTCTTAATTAAAATATGTTAAACAAAAAAAAGTGTAAAGTATGTAAAGAAACTGTAAAAAGAAAACAGAACTTCTGCCCTAATTGTGGAAGCCAATTAAAAAATTATAATGAGACATGGGGCCTACTTGGAAGAGATGATTCCATTAATAAAAAACCTGGAATCATAGAAGGATTTGGGGATAAAATCATAAATAAAATGATTTCCAGTACATTTAAGATGCTTGAAAAAGAAATACAAAAAGGATTTAAAGGCAATCAAAAGACCCCCCAAACTAAAATGAAATTGATGATAAATGGAAAAGAAATTCTTCCACAAGAAGCTCAAAAAAATGCCCAAAAAAAGGATCCAAATTTAAAATTTCTTCCAATAGAGTTTTCAGATGAAAATCTAAAAAAATGGAAAAAAGTAAAAAAGAAAGAACCAAAATCTAAACTTAAAAGGGTTGAAGATAAGATTGAATATGAGGTGGAAATTCCTGGAGTCAAATCAATTAAGGATATTTCAATAATCAAACTTGAAAATAGCCTTGAAATAAAAGCAGTTTCAGATAAAGCAGGATACTTAAAAAGAATCCCAATTGATCTTCCTCTTAAAAAGTACTCTCTTGTAAAAGGAATTTTGACCCTTGAGCTTGATGCGATTAATTAATCCATTCAATTATAAAAATTAAATTCCTTTTAAAAAAATGATTTTAAGAAAGATTAAACCAATTAAACAAAAAAATCACATGTGTGGACCTGCTTCTTTAGAGATGTCTTGAAATTTTATGGCAAAGAAAAAAACCAAGATGAATTAAAATTATTACTTAATTCGAGCCTACTACTCGGAACCACCAATAAAAATATGGTTCTTGTTTCCAAAAAATTAGGATATAATTCAAAAATAAAAAAAACTCTTCAATTAATGAAATTAGAAAATTGATTTCAAAGAAAATTCCTCCAATTGTGGGGTGGTTTACTCCAGAAGGATGGAGCCATTATTCTGTTATTAAAGGTATTAATAAAAATTATATTTTTATCACAGACCCTCAATTAAATAAAGTTGGAAAAATGAAAATTGAAGATTTTGATAAAAGATGGTTGAATGTTGATTGGGAAAATATGAATTTCATAAAAAAATTAATTGTTTCAATTAAAATTTGGGTAAACAATAAAATTAACAAAAAAAATAATTTCAAATTACCTTTAAAAAAGAGGAAATTTCTCTCAGAGAAGTAATAATAATTGAAAAATCTCAATAATTTTTAAATTAACAAATTTTATAAACTTTTAGAGCATTATTTTGATATGAAAATTCCTTCAAAAATTTCATGTGAACTTGCTGAAGAAACGGGCTGGCACATTGGGGATGGAAGCATGAATTTTTATAAAAATAAAGAAAAATGAGAGGATTATATCAACTTAGAGGGCATATTGAAGATGATAAAACCCACTATGAAAAAAGAATAAAACCCCTCTTTGAAAAATTATTTGATATTAAGATTAGTATAAGAGATATGCCTTCCACAAGAGTTGTTGGATTTCAAATATGGAATGATGAATTAGTTAATTTCAAAAAAAAGCTGGGTTTATGCACTGGAAAGAAATATCAAATAGAAATACCCAAAATATTCTTGAAAAATAAAAATCTAAAAAGATGTATAATTCGTGAAATTTTTGATACTGATGGAGGAATTTATCTTGAAAAGAAAAATGGAAAATTATATCCAAGAATTTATATTACAACAATTTGTGAAAATTTATCTGAACAAATAATGGAAATTTTTAGTGAATTTGAACTTCATTCGACAAAATATTCACAATTATATGACAAAAAATTCAAAAGAAAAAGAAGTTATATTCTAACAATAAGAGGAAAAGAAATGTTTCATAAATTTATGAAAGAAATAAAACCAAAAAATCCAAAGCATATTGAAAAATACCAAAGATTTGTTAATTCGCAAAACTTATAAAAGCCTTAATTATTTAGATTTATTGTGATCCTGTAGCTCAGCCTGGTAGAGCGCGGCTCTGATATTGAAACTTGTTAAAAAAAGTAGTCATTAGATAGGCCGAGGTCCACGGTTCAAATCCGTGCAGGATCATTTTTGAAGATTATTTTTCCAAACCTTTTTAAACCGCATATTTCTCTTTAAATTCATGGTACATGGATTATATTATTATATAAAGCAAGCTTGGAAAAAACCTGATGCTAAAACTCTTAGAGATAGGATGACCACCTGGAGAGCTGGAAATGTTTTTACTAAAGTTGAAAAACCTTTAAGGTTAGACCGAGCAAGAAGTCTTGGTTATAAAGATAAGAAAGGTTTTGTAGTAATTAGAGTAAAAGTTAAAAGAGGGGGCCACAAAAGACCTAGGCCAAACAAAGGAAGAAGAGGTAAAAGACTTCATACTAGAAAAAATCTAAAAATGAGTTATAAATGGATAGCTGAACAAAGAGTATCAAAAAAATATGTTAATTTAGAAGTGTTAAATTCATATGAAATTGGAAAAGATGGAATGAATTATTTCTATGAAGTGATTTGCGTTGACCCAACTAAATCTGAAATTAAATCTGACAAAAATATTAATTGGATTACAAAACCTAAAAATCAAAATAGACCTGAAAGAGGATTAACTTCTGCAGGTAAAAAATCTCGTGGACTTCGAAATAAAAGTCCAACTTCAAATGTAAGGCCAAGCGTTGGTGCTGGAATGAGAAGAAAATCTCGAAACGATGGGGTTAGAAAGAAAAATAAGTTGTAATGAAATTCCATTCTCTCTTAAAACTTTTCACCGTAAATTATTTAAACGCATGAAACATTTTTCATATATCTACTAAAATGACACATGAATTAAAACCTCTCGGATATGAATATGATGTTCTTGAACCTTACATAGACAAAGAAACTATGGAGATTCATTATTCAAAACATCATCAAGGGTATGTTAACAAACTTAACACTGCTTTAGAAAAAAATCCCGAACTTCAAGAAAAACCAGTTGAAGAACTCCTTAGTAATTTAAATTCAATTCCAGAAATAATAAAAACAGCTGTAATAAACAATGGTGGAGGAGTATATAATCACAACTTTTTCTGGCAAATTTTAAAAAAAGATGTTGAACCAACTGGAGAAATTTTGAATGAGATAAATAAAAAATTTGGTTCTTTTGAAGAATTTAAAAAGATTTTTTCAGAAGCTGCAGCAACAGTATTTGGAAGTGGTTGGACCTGGTTAGTTTACAATAAAGAAAAAAAGGAAATTGAAGTGTTTCATTCAAAAAATCAAGACTCTCCAATCTCATTTAATTTAACTCCTTTAATTGGAATTGATGTTTGGGAACATGCTTACTACTTAAAATATCAAAATAAAAGACCTGAATATATTGAAAATTTCTTTAAAGTAATAAACTGGAACAAAGTTAATGAACTTTTTTCTGAAGCGATAAAATAAATCCCAAACATTAAAAACTCTTTTTTCCTGTAAAATAAATGAGGTTTGAAAAACTTAGCAATTGTTATGAAAAACTTTCTCAAACTACAAAAAGGTTAGAAAAAGTTGAGATTTTAGCTAAATTTTTTGAAAATATTTCTACTGAAGACTCTGATATTCTTTATCTTATCCAAGGAGATATCTATCCTGCATATGATGAAAGAAAAATTGGAATTTCAAATCAAATTGCAATAAAAGCAATTTCAAAAGCAGTTGGAACTGATTCAAAAAAAGTTACTGCTCTCTGGAAAAAAATTGGGGACATTGGAGAAGTTGCAAAAAAATTAACAAATGAAAAAAAACAAACTACCCTTGCAAGTCACCTTTTAACAACAAAGAAAGTAATTGATAACTTAAGAAAATTACCTGAATTAATTGGAAAAGGAACAGTAGAAAAAAAGATAGCATTAATTACCGAACTTTTAACTTCGTCCAATCCTACTGAGTCACTTTATTTAATAAGAATTTTAATTGGGGACTTAAGAATAGGTGTTCAAGAATCAACAATAAAATATGCAATTCTCAAAGCCTTTTTTAAAAATAATAAAGAATATGAGGAAGACCTCCAAAGAGCAATAGATAGGTCAAATGACCTAAAAGAAGTTTTTGAATTTGCGAAGAGGGGAAAAATAGAAGATTTAGAAAAGATACAACTTCAAGTTGGAAAACCTATAAAAGCAATGCTTGCACAAAAAGCAGAGAATATTGAAGATGCTTTCAAACACTTGGGAACTCCCCTTGCTATAGAATACAAATATGATGGATTCAGACTTCTTATTCATAAAAAAGGAAACATAGTTACTCTTTTCACAAGAAGTTTAGAAAACGTTACAAAACAATTTCCAGAAGTAATTAACTACATAAAAGAATTTGTTAAAGGAGAATCTTTTATTTTGGATTCAGAAGCAGTTGGATATGACAAAGAAACTAAAAGATATACGGACTTTCAAGCAATTTCTCAAAGAATAAGAAGAAAATATAATATAAAACAAATTTCAGAAAAACTCCCCGTTGAAGTAAATGTTTTTGACGTTTTGTATTACAATGGAAAAAATGAACTTGAAACTCCTTTCAAAAAAAGAGCAGAATTAATAAGAAAAATTGTAACACCTCATCCATATAAATTAATTTATTCAAAAATGAAAATTACCTCTAATGAAAAAGAAGTGAAAGAATTTTATAAAAAAGCCTTGAAAGACAACCAAGAAGGAATTATGTTTAAAAATCTCGAAGCACCATACAAACCAGGGAGGAGGGTTGGAAACATGTTAAAACTTAAACCAGAAGAAAATGAACTTGATTTGGTTATTACCGGGGGAGAATGGGGAACTGGAAAACGTTCTGGATGGATTTCAAGTTTTATCCTTTCCTGTAAAGAGGGAGATAAATTTTTAGAAATTGGAAAAGTTGGAACGGGAATTAAAGAAAAATCAAAAGAAGGAGTTGGTTTTAATGAATTAAATGCTAAATTAAAACCCCTAATTATAAAAGAAGATAAAAACGGAATAAAAATAAAACCAAAAATTGTTGTAACAGTACATTATCAAGATATTCAGAGATCTCCAAATTACGAATCTGGTTGGGCCTTGCGTTTTCCTAGGATAACAACTTTAAGAGAGGACAGAGGAACTCATGATATTGCTAACCTAGAAGAAATAGAAAAAGAATTCATAAACCAAAGAGCTAAGAATTATAAGTATGGTTGAGAGCAATAATTTTTAAAAAAGCTTTTCTACTGAAAACTTGATGTCAAGGGAAATTCCTGTGAAAAGAAATAGATTTATAGTTAATTTGGAGGATGAAATAACCAAAGATTATTCAAGAAGATTTATAGTTTATTATCAAAATACTGAAAAAGAAGTAAATGAAATTTTTTGGCCATTTGCTAAAGAATACCTGAAGGGGAAAAGTCTTTTGTACCTCCCGCATACCGAGATAGTAAAAATAATTGATGTTGACAAGGAAGAAAAATTTGTTCCAGACTATTTATCCGCACAAAGTTTTATATCCCTCTCTAAAAAAAGAAAACATGCCCAAATTGATAAAAGATTATAGAACATTCTTAAATTCAAAAAAAATATCCCATGATGAAATAAGATATGAATTTACTAAAGAAACTCTTTTTAAATTTGACCAATTAAAATTATGGGAAATCGAAGCAGAATCCTAAAAATCTATAAACTTTAAAAACTTCTTTTTTAAATGGTTTTTAAAATAGAGGATTATCTTTCCTTTTCAATAAAATTAATTCTTATTTTGTCAATTTTAAATTCAGCTTATTTTGGACTCTGGCACATTATGTCTACAAATATTTTTCTTTTAGTATTAGTTTTTTCTCCTCAAATACTAAAAAAATCTTATAACCTTAAATTTCCAAAAGAGTTTGAAATTCTTCTTCTAATTTTTATTGTGGTTACCCTTTTCTTAGGGCAAATAAAGGGGATCTTTGCACCAATACTTTTTGGAATTGGAACCGGAATGATTGGACTTCTCATACTTTTTATTCTTTATTCAACAAATAAAATCAAAAAAAATTATCCATTAATTGTTTTGTTCTCATTTAATTTTGCAATTGCATTTGGAGTTGGACTTGAATTAATAAAATATTATATTAAAATAATTTTAAATCAAAGTTTAGATGGAGGAATTTATATTTACACTATGAATAACTTAACTTATGTTTTACTTGGAGCAGCAATTGCTTCTGGAATAGGATTTCTTTACCTAAAAACACATCTTAAATTTATTGGAGAAGCTCTAAAGAAGTTTAAATCCGCAAATAAAGAAATTTTCAAAAAAAATGAATCTCCCCAAGAATTAATTGAATTAATCAAAAAGGGAGAGGGTGAAATTTTAGAATTTAAATCTGGATTAAGAATAAACCTCCATACAAATGAATTTGATAAAAAAATAGAACATTCTAATTTGAAAACTCTTTGTGCTTTTTTAAATTCTGATGGAGGAACCTTAATCATTGGTGTTGATGACAAAGGAAAAATTTTAGGAATAGAAAAAGATAATTTTGAAAATTCAGATAAAATGCAACTTCATCTATCAAACTTAATAAAACAAAAAATTGGAAAAGAAAATTCGCATTTAATTTCAATAAAAGTAATAAAATTTAAAGGAAAAGAAATTATAAAAATAGAATGCAAAAAATCAAAAAAACCAATTTTTTTAAAAGATGAAAAAGAGGAAGAATTTTATATTCGGACTGGACCCTCAACCTCACGGATACAGGGGAGAGAACTTCTTGAATATGTAAAAAGAAATTTTGAGAAAGAAAACTAAAGAACCAAAAACCTTTATAAACCCCTTTTTTCTTTAAAAAGGATGACTGCGAAGAAAACAGCCGCTAAAGCTAAATCAAGCCTTAAATCTAAAAAAGATTCTGAATATAAAATTCAAAATATTGTTGCAACAACTTCTTTAGAAAAACCTGTTCCATTAACTAAACTCGCAAGAACTCAACCTAATACGGAATATAATCCAGAAACTTTTCCAGGATTAGTTTTAAGAATTAAAGAACCAAAATCAGCAGTTTTAGTTTTTTCTTCAGGAAATCTAGTTTGTACTGGAACAAAGTCTCTTCCTCAAGTAAGAAAAGTAATTGATGAAGTGATAAAACAACTTAAAAAGGTAAATGTAAAAATTACTATAAAACCAAAAATTACAGTCCAGAATATTGTTGCTTCTGGGACAATAAACCTCCAACTTAATTTAAACTATTTAGCTCTTGAAATGGAAAACACTGAATATGAACCAGAACAGTTTCCAGGATTAGTTTACAAACTTAAGGACTCAAATGCTACTTTCCTTCTTTTTAGTAATGGGAAACTTGTTTGTACTGGAACAAAAAATAAACAACAACTTGAAGACTCAATGACTCAACTTCTTAAAAATATAAAAGTTATTTTAAAAGATTATAAAAAATGAATAAAAAATTATTTTGGACAGTCTCTATTTTTGTATTATTATTGATTGTGGCTACAATTTATATTTTAAGCATAAACAAATTAAATGAAGAAAAAAATAAAAGTTTAAGTGAAATTGAAATAAAAAACATAATTCTTCCAAGTGTTGTAAATTATTGTGAATTTGCAGAAAATCAATCAAATGAATTTGTAAAAAATGGGGGGAGTGGATTCATTTGCCCCACTTGTAGACAATTTTCTTCAGAAACAAGCTATTTATTAGACTCAATAAAATTTAATGAAAAAAAGGTCAATCCAGATGGAGGTCTCCAAATAAAAGTAATAATTGATTCAATCTATGGTAGAAATGATAGGGTAGGACAATTCCAAGCAAATTTCACAATTTCTAAAGGGGGAGTTGTAACTTCAAAAAATTTCTCTGGAGCACAGTGTGTTCAATAATTCCTTTTAAAACCACTCATTAGTTCATAATTATTTTTATAAAGAAAACTTTCATCAATTTTGTATGGATGAAGTTGATTTTACCAAAGAGCCTGAAGAAGGGATTTTGGAACAAAAAAGGCCTGAGCAAACAGGAAAACAAGAAGAACTAATTTTGGAGTCAAAAAGATTTATTGATTCATATAAAAAAGAACTAAAATCTTCCTTAAGGGATGAAAATAATGTTGTTTATGTGGATTTTATGGAAATTGCCGAAGAGTCTCCAATGCTTTCTGAAGAATTAATAAAAAACCCCGAAGAAGCACTTAGAATTATTGAAACTGCTATTGAAGAGATGGGTTTAATTGAAAATGTGAGAGTGAGACTTTTCAACTTACAAAAATCAGATGAAATTTTAGTTAGAAATATTCGTTCAAAACATCTAAATGAATTAATTTTGATAGAAGGAATAATTCGTCAATCTTCAGACGTTAGACCCCAAGTAGTTAATGCTAAGTTTGAGTGTCCAAGTTGTGGGACAATAATTTCAGTTTTACAAATAGAAAAAAAATTTCGTGAGCCAAGTCGTTGTTCCTGTGGTAGAAGAGGAGGATTTAAACTTTTGAGTAAAGAAATGGTTGACACCCAAAGACTTATTGTTGAAGAAGCTCCAGATATGCTTCAAGGTGGAGAACAGCCAAAAAGAATAAATGTATTTGTAAAAGAAGATTTAGTTGATCCAAAAATGGAAGAAAGGACAACTCCTGGTTCAAGAGTTAAAATTATTGGAATTCTAAAAGAAGTTCCAGTTCCATTGTCAACTGGAGGGATGTCCACTCGTTTTGAACTTGCTCTTGAAGTAAATAATATTATTCCAATGGAAGAAACTTTTGAAGAATTAGATATTACTGAAGAAGATGAACAACAAATTCAAGAACTGGCAGCGGATCCAAAGGTAAGAGAAAAATTAAGAGATAGTATTGCTCCAAGTGTTTGGGGATATGAAGAAATAAAAGAATCTTTACTTTTGCAACTTTTTGGGGGGGTTCAAAAACAAAAACCAGATGGACAAAAAACTCGTGGAGATATCCATATCATGATGATTGGAGACCCGGGAGTTGCAAAATCTGTAATTTTGAATTTCATGGCAAACATTTCTCCAAAAGGAAGATATGTTGTGGGAAAATCTACTTCTGGTGCAGGATTAACTGCAAGTGTAGTAAGAGATGAATATTTGAAAGGTTGGTCTCTTGAAGCGGGAGCAATGGTTCTTGCAAATAAAGGATTAGTTGCAATTGATGAACTTGAGAAAATGGACCCTACAGACCAGTCAGCGATGCACGAAGCAATGGAGCAACAAACAGTAACAATCTCAAAAGCAAACGTCCAAGCTACCCTTAGAGCTCAAACTTCGGTACTTGCGGCAGCCAATCCAAAATTTGGAAGGTTTGACCCAAGCCAAGGAATTCCCCAACAAATAAATTTGCCTCCAGCATTAATTAATCGGTTTGATATTATTTTTACAATGAGGGATATTCCCAATTTAGGAAATGATACTAAAGTTGCAGACCATATTCTAGAAGAACATCAAAGAGAGGCCAAAGAGATGTTAGTTGATAAAAATTTATTTAGAAAATATATTGCTTATGCCAGACAAAGAGTTCAACCTAAGTTAACTGATGAGGCGGTTAAAAAAATGAAAGATTTCTATGTAGGACTTAGAAATAGACCCATGATAGAAGGACAAGAAATGAGAACCATCCCAATTTCAGCAAGACAATTAAATTCCCTAATTAGAATGGCTGAAGCAACGGCAAAATTGAGAATGTCTGAAAAAGTTGAAGAAGAAGATGCCGAAATTGCAATCAATCTCCTAAAATATTATTTAATGCAAGTAGGGTTTGATGAAGAAACTGGGGAAATTGATATTGACAAAATATCTGGAAAGATGAAATCAAGTTCACGAAATAAAATTTTTATAGTAAGAGATACAATCTCCCTTTTAGCTAAAGAACTAGGAGAACTCATTCCAATTGAAAAAGTTGAAGAAAAGCTTGAAGGAAAAGTCAACCCAGAAGAAATAGAAGATGCTATTGAAAAATTGGCAAAGGAGGGAACAATTTTCAAACCTCGAAGAGGATATGTTCAAAAATTATAAAAAATTTTATAATTTAGTTAAAAAAATCTGAATCTTTAAAATTTATTTATAAATTTTCTCTGATTTAGTTCATAAACATAAATATTTAAAAACCGCACCTCATTTTTGTAAACATGACAGACCAATATAAAAGAAACATTGCATACAAACTAAGAATAGGAAACATACTTTTGGGGAAACCAATTTTTGACAATGACAAATTTATCTATCTTGAGCTTGGAAGCAAAAAAATTTCAAGAACAAATGTAATTGGAAACATTGTTGACAAATATGAAAGTGAAGGAGATAAAAAATATCTTTTTTTTACACTTGATGATGGTTCAGGGCAAATAAAATTAAAAGTTTTTGGTGAAGAAGACTCTGAAAAATTCAAAGGAATAACCCAAGGAGAAACAGTTGCAGTTATTGGAGTTGTTAGAAATTGGAACAATGAAACTTATATCCAACCAGAAATAATTTCAGCAAAAGATCCAAAATACCTTTTAGTCAGAAAACTTGAACTTGAAAAACAAAAAAGTGATACTTCAAAACCCGTTACGGATAAAAAAGTTGTTCAGGCAATAAAGGATAAAATTTTAGGAAAAATAAAAGAAGCTGAAAGTGATGGAGGAATTGACTCTGAAAAAATAATTCTTGAATTTAGAGAAGTTTCAACTGACACAATTAATGAAGAAATAAAAAAGCTCCTTGAAGAAGGAATAATCTTTGAACCTAGACCCGGAAGACTTAGATATTTAGGTTAAACTACTTTTTCTTCTTACTCTTAATTTTATCTTGAAATTTATATCCAAAATAAATTACAATTATTAATCCTGCAAGAGAAATTAAAAATCTAACAAAATCATTTGAATAACTCCAGTAGCTTGAAACTCCTTTAAGAACAGTTCCTAAACCCCCTCCCATAATTCCAACTCCAACAAAATCTAAACTAAAAAAGTAAGCTCCCAAAAGAATTAATAATATTCCCAAAGGAACCGCAATTAAGAAAACATTCATATGATAACTCTCTAACTTTAAATTATACGCTTCACGACAACTAAAATCTTGGTCGCAATAACCTGGAACTTCTCCCTTTACTGGTTGAGCATAAGAAGTCCATTTTCCCCCTAAATCAAAACAAGTTGTTTCATTTAAATTTTGAACTTGCCAAAGACTTGGACTACAAAAATCATCATACTTAGGTTCAGAATAAAAAGTATTTATTCCATAGGTCACCACAAAAAAGGTTAGAATTAAAACTGCAATTCCTAAAAAAACTTCTTTTATATTCATATTAATCTTAATACAAAAGATTTTATAAACTTGCCTCAATAAGGAAATTTATGGAAAGTTATGAAGAATTATTAAATAGAGCATATAAAGATGTAAAAGTTGTTGAAGGTACAGGAGAAAGGTTTGAAATTCCAAAAATTGAAGGAATGTTTGTTGGAAAGAAAACGGCTCTAACTAACTTCTTTCAAATAACTTCTAATTTAAGGAGAAGTAAAGAACACTTTCTAAAATTTTTAACAAAAGAGTTAGCTGCAAAAGCGACAATTGATGGAGAAAGAGTAATTCTTAACATGAAAGTTCCAAGTAAAAAAATTAATCCCAAAATTGAACAGTATGTTGAAGAATTTGTATTATGTAAAGAATGTAAAAAACCAGATACTGAATTAATTAAAGAGGGTAAATTCACAATAATTCATTGTCTTGCATGTGGGGCAAAACACCCAGTTAGAAGTAAAATATAACTTTCCCACAGTTCCAGAACCTTTAAAAAATAAAATTACTCTATTAAATTAACAGAAAAAGGACAAGGAGGTAAAAAAAATGACAGTAACAGGATATTGCGTAAAATGTAAAGTTAAAGGACATCCAATGAAAGATGTGCAAATGACTCAAACCTCAAGAGGAGGATTCATGGCTAAAGGTAAATGCACTGATTGTGGATGTGGAATGTGTGCAATGAAATCAAAAGATGACGCCGAGAAATTGGTTAAATCTGGAGAAGCTAAAAAAGCATACTAAATAAGTTTATTTTTATTTTATTTTTTTAATTAAATCGAAATCTAAGAAAAGATGTTTGTGAATATAATAGAATCATATAGGGAAGTTGTAGCAATTGTGGATAAAGAGCTAATTGGAAAACAATTTTTTGAAGGAAAGAAGCAATTGGATATCAAAGAATCATTTTACAAAGGAGAAAATGAAAATCCTCTTCCAAAAGAAGAAGTTAAAGAAATTATGATTAATTTCTCTAAAGAAGATGCAACTTTTAACATTGTTGGAGAAAATTCAATAAATTGTGCACTTGAAGCGGGAATAATTAATGAAGAACAAATTCTAAAAATTGATGGAATTCCTTATACATTAATTTTATTATAAAAGTTTTTATATTCAAAAGGATAAATAAATCTAATGACCAATCAAATGAGAAAAAATAGGGGTCTTGGAGAACTTGACAGTTATCTTGAAAATTTTAGTGGATTAATTAAAAACAAACTAAAATATCAAAAAAAAGTTAAAATTCTTGATGCTGGCTGTGGTTATGGTCTTGCAATGACGGGTTTATTAAAAAAATTTGGAAATAGAATTGAAGTTATTGGTTACAATAAAAATAAACAACATGGCACAATTAAAGATTTGAAAAGAATGTCTATAAAAAGAGGTCTTTTCACAAAAGAAGATATTAAAAAAATAAAAAACTTTCCAAAAATAATTTATCTTAACGCGGAAAAAAAACTCCCTTTCAGAAAAGAAAGCTTTGATTTCATCTACTGTCTTCATTCAGTATATCTATACAAAGATAAAATTGAATTCTTTAAAGAAGTGAATAGAATTTTGAAAAAGGATGGAATTGCAAGAATATCTTTTTTTGAGGTCACAATGCTCAAAAACAAAAAAGAAGTATTTGATAACTTAAGAAAATCGAATCGAAATCATTTTCTAGAAATATGGAATGAAACAAAACAAATTAATATTATTGATTATTTTAACAATATAAAAGGAATAGAGATAAAATTTGGAAAAAGAAAAAGCAAAGACCATGCAATTATCTATCTTGAAATCAAAAAACAACCCAAACTAAATTTTAATTTAAAATTTGTTAATTCTGTTAATATGGGACTTATCGCTCCCGATAAATACGGAATAAGGGACATCTATTCTTTAAATTCAACCCCAAAAGTCTTATAAAGAAAATTTTTGATTAATATATATGGGTTACCACAAAAATAGTTCAAACAAAAAAGCTGAAGAACCATCAATAACAAGAGCTCCGCTTCCAAAAGGGCGTGAAATAATTGGAATTATTGAACAAAGATATGGGGGAAACAAGATGAAAGTTAATTGTTTGGACAAAAAAGAAAGAATGGGAAGGGTTCCTGGAAGACTAAAAAGATATTTATGGCTTAGGCCAGGAGATGTGATAATTATTGAACCTTGGGAACTTGATGACACAAAAGGGGAAATACTTCTTAAATACAAACCAAACCAAATTGCTTGGCTTAAAAAAAATGGATTTTTAGAAAAAGAGAATGAAGAATTCTAATAATTTAAACATCAAAAAACTTATAACTTCAAAGCTTTTCTCGTAAATATGAAAACAATAATTTTAGACAAAATTGTGAGAATTATCAAGAATAAGAAAAAACTTGAAAAACTCCTAAATGTGAAAATTACCAATAAAGGTAAAGAAGTTAGTTTTGAAGGTTCTGCAGAAGATGAGTTTATTGCAACAATGGTTTTTGATGCTCTTGATATGGGCTTTAGTTTTTCTGATGCTTCTTTAATAAAAGAAAAAGATTTGGAATTTGATAGAATAAATATAAAGGATTTTGTTAGAAGAGGAAACGTAGAAAAAGTGAGGGGAAGACTAATTGGTAAAAATGGTTCAGTCTTAAAAGCACTTTCAGAATTAACAAAATGTTCTTTTGAAATGAAAGGGAATGAAGTGGGAATTGTTGGAGATCCTGAAAACATGAAACCTGCAATTGATGCAGTAATTCAGATTGTCCAAGGCTCAAAACATTCACATGTTTACAAAGGACTTGAAAAAAGGGAAGAGGATCCCCTTCTTGATTTGGGTTTAAAAGAGAAAAACCAATAAAAACCTTTAAATAAGAATTTTCTTAAAGATGAATATGTCCCGATAGCTCAGTTGGTAGAGCGAACGGCTGTTAACCGTTAGGTCGAAGGTTCGAGTCCTTCTCGGGACGTTTTCTAAAAGAATAAACTTTTAATTCTCTATTTCTAACTAACTATATGGAAAAGGAAAAACAAAAAGTTCTTCTTGCAATGAGCGGAGGAGTGGATTCTTCAGTTGCAGCACTTTTACTTCAAAAAAAAGGTTATGATGTTTATGGAGCATTTATGAAAAATTGGTCTGACACCAAAAATAAAATAACAGGAGAATGTGCATGGGTAGAAGAAAGAAATCATGCAATAAAAATTGCAACAAAACTTGGAATTCCTTTTGTAACCTTAGATTTTGAAAAAGAATACAAAAAACTTGTAGTTGATGAAATGTTCAAAAAGTACAAAATTGGAATCACTCCAAACCCAGATATTGATTGTAATGAAAAAATAAAATTTCCTCTCCTTATAAAAGCCGCAAAAAAAATTGGAATAAACTTAATTGCAACAGGACATTATGCTAGAATAAAGAAAAAAGGGAAAAATTTTGAACTCCATAGGGGAAAAGATGAAAGTAAAGACCAATCCTATTTTCTTTACAGGCAAAGTCAAGAAGACTTTTCACGAACGCTTTTTCCAGTTGGAGAATTAACAAAAATAAAAGTAAGAAAAATTGCAGAAAAAAATAAATTCCAAAATGCAAACAAAAAAGGAACAACAGGAATTTGTTTTATTGGAAAAGTTAACTTGAAAGATTTTTTAAGTAAAAAAATAAAACCAAAAAAAGGAAAAATTTTAGACCCAGATGGAAAAGTTGTTGGAGAACACGATGGAATTTATTTTTATACTGTTGGGCAAAGACTTGGTCCAAGATATGGATTTGAAGTTAATAGGACAAACAACACAAAGAGAATAAAAAAATGGTATGTTGCAAAAAAAGATGCCAAAACAAATACAATTGTTGCAGCACCCGAAGGACATAAAATTCTTCTAAGAAAAGAGATAATCTTAAATAATTTACATTTAATAGATGAAACAAAAAAGGATTTTTTAAAACACAAAAAGGTTTTTTCAAGAATCAGGCAAGTGGGAGAACTTATTCCTTCAAAAATATCTCTTGAAAAAAACAAAATAAAAATAACTCTAAACAAAGGAATAACCGGAGTCTCAGAAGGCCAAGCAATTGTTCTTTATAACAAAACGAAATGCCTTGGTGGAGGAGTTATTAGTTTCTAAAAACTTAAAAATCCCATTTACCTTGAATAATTAATGAAATTACAAGAAGCAATTAAGAAAAGAAAAAGTGTGAGGAAATTTTCTTCTAAAAAACCTGATTGGAGAGATATAATTGAAGCAATTCACACTGCACAATATGCTCCTATGGCTGGAGGACTTTTTCATCTAAAGTTTGTGATTGTAGATAATAAACAATTAATTGAAGAAATTGCAAAATGGTGTGAACAATCTTTTATTTCTGAAGCACAATATGTTGTGGTGGTTGTTTCTGATCCTGGAATTGTGACAACTCCTTTCCCTAAAATGGGAGAATACTTTTGCCCACAACAAACTGGAGCAGCAATTCAAAATTTTCTTTTGAGTCTTGAAGAATCTGGACTTTCAACCTGTTGGATAGGTCACATGAATGAAGAAAAAATTGGAAAAACCTTGAAAATATCTGAAGATTATACTATTGAAGCTCTTTTTCCAATAGGATATTCTAATGAAATTTTCAAAAAGAAAAAGCAAGACCCTGACATTTATAATATTCTTTATTTTAATAAATGGGAAAAGTATAGGATGAAAAAAACTGAAAAAATAGATTCTCGTGCTCCCGAAGGATATTAAAATAATTTAGAAGAAATTGATCCAAGAATTAAAGTAGTTGAAATTATAATTGCCCACATAATCCTAACATAATAATATCTTATTGTTTCTTCAAGTTCTTTTTTATCCATGTCTCAAAGAAAATTCACAATTATAAAAACTTTTTCTAAAAAAATAAACCCTGGAAGGCCCCTCCCCCCCAGGATTAATTTAAAATAAAAAAATAAAAGGGATTTTTAAATCAATCGAATTAACCGTATATGTCAATTCCTAAGTCCGACATACCTTTAGATTGAGGCATTGCGTGGTCTTCAAAATCCTTTCCGAGTACGTATGGAGATTTAACTCCTGTCATTATTGTAATCACTCTAACTTTCCCGACAAAGTCTTTAGCAATTCTAGCACCAATAATAACTTGTGCATCTTGGCTTAAGTTTTCTGAAACCGTCCTACCAATCACATCGAATTCTTCAAGTTTTAAGTCAGGACCACATGTTATATGCACCAAAGCTCCGCTTGCACCTTTGTAATCCACATCAAGTAGAGGATGAGTAAGGGCTTGCTTTACCGATTCGTGCACTCTGTCTGTAGCGTCACTTTCACCAATTCCAATGACTGCAACTCCACCGTTTTTCATAATAGATGAAACATCAGCGTAATCCAAGTTAATTAAAGAAGGCAAAGTAATTGTTTCGACGATACCTTTTACCATTGTACTAACTAATTCGTTAGCAACAGCAAATGCTTGTTCTAAAGGAAGTTGACCCGCGATATCTACTAATCTATTGTTATCAAGAACGATACAAGTATCAGTAGCTTCTCTTAATTCTTGCAATCCAAATTCTGCTTTGTCTATTCTAGCTTTTTCACTTTCAAAAGGCATTGTAACAACTCCAATAACAACTGCTCCTGTTTCTTTAGCCAATTGAGCTACAACAGGTGCTGCTCCAGTTCCTGTTCCTCCACCCATTCCGGCAAGGACAAAAACCATATCAGAACTACTAACTGCCTTTTTTAAATCAACTAAAGATTCTTTAGCTGCTTCTCTACCTTTCATAGGTTTTCCACCAGCACCAAGACCTCTTGTTAATTCTTTTCCTAAAAGAATTTTTTCATCAGCTTTAGCAACACTTAAGTGTAAAGCATCGGTGTTAGCAGCATAAACTGTTGCACCATTAATTCCTTTATTAAAAAGCCAAGTAACCATATTACTTCCACAACCACCACAACCAATAACTTTAATTGAAGCTTTTCCAGCTTTTAATTCATCAAAATTAATACTGTGGGTTGAAGCATTTTGAATTGCTTCTTTTGCAAAATCAAGTACCATATTTTTGTTTTTTATTCCTCCTTTTTTACTCTTTTTTAACTTTACTTATGCAAAGTTCCTATATTGAAAAAATAAATAGAGTTTTCTTTAAATATCTTTATATAAAAAAGGAGTTATTTTTTAAAAAAGAGAAAAATTGATTTAAATCTTTGGAACTTCTTTAGGTAAGTCTTTAGTTAAGTCCTTAGGCAATTCTTTATCCCATCCTTCCATCGATTCATTTTTTTTGGGAGAGATTTTTTCTTCTTTTTTTGGAGAAAATTCTTCCAAGTTCAATTTAGAAATTGCTTCCTTGATGTCATAATCAAAAAAACCTTGAGATAAAAGGTGTTGCCTTATCTCTTCAATTGGCAGACCCCTCTTCAAATTTGAATCTATAAAATTTCCAATCTCACTTTTATCCATTGCTTTTTTAAGAAAAAAGATTATAAAAAAGTTACTAAATCACTTTTTCAAGTTTTTTTATTAATTTCCAGCTTTTTTCTAATTTTTTATTTGATTTTTTAACAATCAACCTCAAAAAATCTTGAGAAACTAAAATTCTTTCCTTATTACAAATTGGAAATTCTAACTTTTCAGATCCATGAAATTCAACAACAATATTCTTGCCTAGACTTATTATTCCGGATTTTTTCCATCCTACTTTAAATCCTTTTTCCAAAATTATCCTTGCATCTCCAAGAGTTTTAGAAACAACATGGAGAATTGGAGGTTCACATTTAAATTTTAGAAGTTCTTTTCCCTTAAAACCTTTAAAAAAATCATTAATTTCAGTCAAACTTATTTTTTCATGACTCTTCCACAAAAAAAGACCTGAACCTTTTTTTATTTGGTCTACCATTATTAAACTTCTTCCGGAGCAGGATGAAGTGGTGTAATAATTTTCTTTTTTATTTATTTTGTTACAAAGATTCAAAATATTTTTATCCCATCCCCCCTCATGAGATTTATCCATTTTCCCGAGGATATCCTTTTTCCTTTGAATAAAATTATACTCTGCCATGAATAAGACTCTTAAACAAAATTTAAATAATTAACTAAATAAATTTTTAGTAATAATAGAATAATAGCAAAAATTTAAAAAGAAATATTCATATGAAATGAGTAGTAACAAAAAGGGATGATGAACAAAATTTAATTAAAACTACTTCTAAAATGTTTATAACTACGGTTCAAAACCTTAAAGAAAAGCTTGGTGAAAAAAATATTTTTCTCTCCGACGAAGAAATTACTAATCTTGAAGAAGTAACTAAAAAATATCCTTTAAGAATAAGTGATTATTATTTTTCACTGATTGAAGAAAAAGGAGATGTGATATGGAATCAGTGCATTCCAAGAATAGAAGAATTAAACTCGGAATTTGGTAATGAAGACCCATTAAATGAAGAAAATGAAATTCCTTTTTTGACACACCGATATCCTGACAGATGTCTTCTTTTAATTTCCAACACCTGTGCAATGTATTGTAGATTTTGTACAAGAAAAAGAAAAGTTGGGGAGGTTGTAAAAAACCCTACAAGAAAAGGAATTGAAAAAGCACTAAATTACATTGAAAATCATAAAGAAATAAGAGATGTAATTCTTTCTGGAGGAGATCCTCTTTTATTGAGTGTTGAAACTTTGGAAAGAATTCTAATAGATTTAAGAAAAATAGAGCATATTGAAATGATTAGAATTGGAACTCGGGTTCCTTGCACAATGCCAGAAAGAATAACAGACAAACTTTGTGAAATGTTAAAAAGACACAATAAAAATCCTATTCTTTACATAAATACTCATTTTGAACATCCAAAAGAAATTACAAAAGAATCTAAAAAAGCATGTGAAAAATTAATTGATATAGGAATTCCCCTAGGTAACCAAAGCATAATTTTAAAAGATGTTAATAACAAGCCAGAAATTTTTAAAGAATTGAATAGAAAACTTCTTTCAATTGGAGTAAAACCATATTACCTCTATCAGCCAGACCTTGTTAAAGGAACCTCTCACTTCATTGGAAATGTTAAAGAAGGGTTAGACATCATCCAAGGACTAAGGGGACATACTAGTGGAATGGCAGTACCTCATTTTGTAATTGATGCTCCAGGTGGAGGAGGAAAAATTCCCATTTTACCAAATTACACAAAATTACAAAAAAATGGAAATGTAAAAATGAAAAACTATGAAGGAAAAGATTTTAAATATAATTTTAAGAATTAATCTTTTTCAAGAATTTTGACCTCAATTCCTTCATGCGAACAAAGTTCTTTGAATTCTTCTGCATCCTTAATGTTTCCAACAATACTTCCCCAATGCATAGGAATTGCAAATGTGGGTTTGATTATCTTAGCTGCTTCAAATGCTTCCTCTGCACTCATTGTGAACCTCCCTCCAACAGGGAGTAAAGCAACAAATTTTTTGTCAGGTTGGTTATACCCCGTTAACTTTTGCATTTCGGGAATAACATCTGTATCTCCCGCATGATAAATAATTACATCATTTGTTTTTATCACATATCCTACAAGTCCTTCTTCTTTAGGGTGAAATGGCTTGTCAATGTTATAAGCAGGTAAACAAGAAATTTTAACTGACCCAATATCAATTTCTTGACCAGGTGAAACAACTTCCATTCTTATTGGAATTTGAAAACGAGCAATTTTGCTCTGAGCGTCAGCAGTCATGATAATTCTTGTTCCTTCCTGAATAATTTTTCCAAGGTCTTCAAAACTACAATGGTCATAATGTCCATGAGTAATCAAAATTAAATCAGCTTTGGGTAAACCTTCCCCCATTTTAAATGGATCTATATAAATCACTTTAGAGTTTTGAATTAAAAATCCTGAATGACCTAACCACCTCAAACTTACTTCCCCTACTTCCATATAACCAAAAATAAAAAATGCTTTTTAAGGTTTTATGTTTGAGATTTATTCCTTTAAAAAAGAAAAAAATTTAAAAAAAATCAATTAATTATCCTAAAACTCTTTTTTTGAACTCTTCGACATATTCTTCTGGAATTTTGGCTGCTGCGGCAGGAATATGTCCTCCTCCATCAGAATCAGGCATTCCAAGAACTCCCTCAGCCATAAGTTTTCCCATATTTATTTTAGAATTCGAACTTCTTCCACTAAATTTCACAAAATCTTTTGTTTTGTACATAAAAATAAAACTTTTATCAGGTTCAGCACCTCCAACCAAAGTTGCAACATAACTCAAAACATCAAAACGAGATTTCACTTCATAAAAATAAATATCTTTTTCAGGGAAATATTCTTTATTTTCTGAGAAATCATCAACTAATTTGTAAACCTCTTCTTCAATTAATTCGTGAATTTCAATTAATTCGTCAATTTTTCTTTCTTTAACTAAATTGTAAACATAACCAATATCGTTTTTATAATAAATAAGGGCTGAAGAAATTCTTCTTGCATTCATTCCAGGAACAGATGAAGAAATGTTTTCGAGAGTCACTTCTGGATAAAAGGATTGAATAAATTTTAAATTTTTTTCGGAACGAAAAGCATAATCCGCAAAAATTGCCGAACAAACAAGCCATCCCCAAAGTTCATAGTCGAGAAGGTCTTTTCCTAAAACAAAAGTTGTTAATCCTGAACAATCTTCAGAAACAGTTTTTATAATATTCTTAAAATCTTTTAAATTTTCTCCAGTTGGATGGTGATCAATTAAAAAAACATCTTTCTCTCTTCTTAATTCTTCAAACCCCTCAAAATCAATTGATTCTATGTTTAAATCACTAAAAAAAACCTTTGTAATCCCCAGTTCATTTAATTTTAAAGAGACCTCTTTGACCATATCCCCCCTAATATCTAAAAATTGAATAAAATTCACCTTTATTCCTCTAGCTTCAAGAATTTTTTCCAAAAACAAACCAGAACTAAGGCCATCCAAATCATTATGAGTTAAAACTGCTACTTTGTCATAAAGCCCTATTGAATCTAAAAACTCCAAAAAAGTCTCTTTTGATCCACTTAAATAATTCACATCCATCCTAAACTCAAAATGAAAAATGTCTATTTAAAAGTTAGTAACATTGTATAGTAGCATAATTAAATTTATAACCCAAAAAACCTAAGAAAGAGTACCACAAAATGGAAACAAGCAATTACATTAATGCATTAAAGACAAAAAATTTGAAAGAAATAAAAATTGCGACCTCAAACCGAGAAGAACTAAAGAAAGGTCAAGAAGGAAAATGTTCAAAATGTAAGCAAGAATTAAGGCCAGGTTATTTTAAATTTATAAAAAATATACAAACTGGAAGAATGGATGCAGTTTGTTCTGACTGCCTTGTTCACATTCCTGAAAGGAAATAAATTTATCCTTTCCTTGAAAACTTAAATATAATTTTGTAAAACTTTTTTATGAGGTTTTTATCCAAATCACTTTTTTTGCCAATTTCTCAACAATTTCTTCCTCTCTTTTTCTATTCTTAACTTTAATTTTATTCTTCTTCTTAAATTTAATAATCTCTCTAGAAATCTTAAACCTCTCACTAAGTAAATTAATTATTTTCCTATCTACCCTATCAATCCTCTTTCTCTATTTTTCAATCATAAAACATTCCAATAAAAAAAATTAAAAATTAAAAGACTAAAACTTATTCTTCGTCATCCCAAGCATCATCGTCATCATTGTTTTCTTCTTTATCAAAATCTTCTTCAAAATCGTCTTCTGCCATTTTTATTGGTACCTCCAATTTAATTAAATCTGTATTCCTGCCCGAGTTTTTAAACTTTATTATAGACTCTGGAGGGTTGAAAAAGAAGAGAAAAGTTTTTAAGAAAAGTTTTGGAAATTTTGGGGGAAATTACGGACTTAATATTTTAAAGTTCCAAAATTTTATGTCCTGCAACACCAAGATTATAAACTTCTGATTTTCCAATTTTTGTTTTTCCTTCGCCCTCATGGATATGTCCACAAAAAACATATTTTGGTTGATATTTTTTTATATAATCTAAAATAACCTTACTTCCGGCATGTTTTCCTTTCCATCCTTTAGGAACTCCAGGAAAATTTACCTTATCTAGATGCCCATAGGGTGGCTGATGACAAACAAGTATCTCAAGACTTCCAAAATTTTTTAAAATTTTTTTTGCTTTTGAAGTTTCTTTTTTTGCATTTTTAATTGATTTTTTATCTTTTTCATTAAATTCTTTAATCCAGCAAGAATCTATAAAATACTCCAAAAATCCTACCCTAAGACCCCCAATATTTCTTAAAACATTTTTAACCTGATTCACATTTTTTATTTTTCTTATATCTTTATTTAAACAGGGAATTTTTATTCCATATTTTTTTCACTTTTTTTAACCCACTTATCTGTACCCCATACATTTCCCATAATTGTATAAACAGGTAAATTTTTTGAAAAATATTTCAAAACCATCATAGAAGAATTATAAATTTGTGTGGAAGATTGTTTCTCATCTTTTGAAGTGTAATCTAATTCTGGAAGGCCTTTCCTTTTTCTTTCTTGATTCTCAAAAAATCTTTTTCTAGCAAAATCAGTTTTTCCCAAATCCCCCGTTATAAGAACAGAATCAATTTCTTTCAAGGGAATTTTTTTTATCTTCTCTTATCCATGTGGATCCCCTACGGCAAGTATTCTCATCCAAAATTATAGAAATTAAAGTTTTTAAAATTAAGGATAAATTCTTGTTGGAGTTCTGGGAAAAGGAATTGCATCTTTTATTGTGTCAAAACCACAAATCCATGCAACAAACCTCTCAAGTCCGAGGCCAAAACCAGCATGAGGAACACTCCCATATCTTCTAGAATCTAAATACCAGTCAGATGCTCCCAAATCAATCTTTGCTTTTTTAAGTCTTTCAACAATTTTTTTCAAATCTGGTTCTCTTTGCGAACCATCCACCATTTCTCCAACTCCTGGAGCAAGTAAATTAAAATTAGTTCCAGTTCCAGGTTTTTTTGGGTCTTCTCCATGATAAAATTTTAATAATCCTAAAGGATAGTTAGTCACAAAAACAAAATTGTCTCCATAATATTTTGCAAGACTTCTTTCTTCAGAAGAACCAAAGTCATCCCCATATTTCATCTTATGTCCATTTTCATTTAACTTTTTTATTGCTTCTTCATAAGTAACTCTCTTGAAAGGTGCTTTAACTTTTTTCAACATTTCAATATTTGCTCCAACAGCTTTTAATTCGGTTTCATTTTCTTTCAAAACTTTTTGAATAGCATAAGAAATACACCCTTCTGCAATTTTCATGTCATCAAGTAAATCCATCCATGCACCTTCAACTTCAAAATGCCAGAATTCTGTAACATGCCACGGAGTTTTGGACTTTTCCGCTCTAAAAGAAGGAGCCATTGCATATGCTTTACCTACAGCGTGAATAAAATTCTCTGCATAAAATTGCCAAGATTGAGTTAAATATGCTTTCTTACCAAAATAATTTGTTTCAAAAACTTCTGAGCCTCCTTCACTAGCAGCCCCGCTTAAAGAAGGCGCTTCAATTTCAGTAAATCCGTTTTTATGCATATATTCATGCATTGCAAACATTACTGAACTTCTTATTTTCATTGCAGAAGTCATCTTCCTACTTCTAAGCCACAAATGCCTTCGGTCTCCAAGAAGCTCTTCATTCAAATCTTTGTTTATTGGAAATTCATTAGACTCTCCAACAATTTTTATTTTACTTGCTGAAATTTCATATCCTGAAGGAGCTCTTTTGTCTTCTTTTATTTCTCCTTCAACTTCTATACTTGCCTCAATTTGAAGTTTGTCAATTTCTTCCCATTGTTTTTCAAACTTTTCCCTTGGAAAAACAATTTGAATTATTTCTGTTGAATCTCTTAAAACAATAAACTTTATTTTGTTTGAACCTCTTTCACGATGAATCCATCCACGAATAGAAACTTTCCCTTTTCCTTTTGCAATCGCTTCTTTAATTGATATGAAACTCATGGGGTCAACCTCTTTCTATCTCTTGGAAATAAGGTTACTTCCCTAATATTATCTGAACCAATCATTGCATGAGTAATCCTTTCGAGTCCAATACTCCAACCTGCGTGCATAGGAGCACCATATTTGAAAGAATCAATGTACCACTGAAAGTCAGCTGGTTTCAACCCTTTTGATTTTATATTTTTAGTCAAAACTTCGGGTAAATGAATTCTCTGTCCTCCCGAACTTATTTCAACTCCACCATAAAGAGCATCAAAACCACCAGAGACCTTTTTCTTTTCATCTTTTGGCCAAATGTAAAAAGGTTTTATTTCAATAGGCCATTCATACGTAAAAACAACTGTGTTTGGAAAAAGACTACAAAGTTTTCTTTCAGCTTCAGGCTCAAAATCATCTCCAATTTTTAATTTAAAACCATTTTTATTCAAAAGCTCAATAGCTTTGGCATAAGTTAAATATTTTGCCTTTGGAATTTTCAAGTCCAATTCCAAAATTTCAAGTTCTTTTTTATTTTTTTCAATTACTTTTTTAACCATATACCGAACAGCTTCTTCCAAATATTTCATAATTTTCATGTCATCACTAAATGCAACTTCAATATCCATTTGTCTTATTTCATTTATGTGTTTAGAAGTGTCATGCTTTTCAGCTCTCCAAATTGCACTCGTAGAAAAAACTTTTTCTAAAGAAATTGCCATAAGTTGTTTATATAACTGAGGACTTTGTGCAAGGTATGCCTTCCTTCCAAAATAATCGACACTGAACAAGTCTGTTCCTCCCTCGGTTGAAGTTCCTATTATTCCTGGAGGTTGAATCTCAACAAAGTTTTTTTCAAAAAAGAATTCTCTAAATGAATTAATAATTGTAGACTGAATTTTGAATATTGAACTTACTTTTGGTTTTCTCACATCAAGCGACCTATTGTCAAGCCTCTTTGAAAGTTCAGTAGGTTCAACCGCCTTTTCATTAACATGTATAGGAAGTTTTTCAGCCTTATTTAATATTTTTAATTTTGTAACTTCAACCTCAATATCTCCTCTTGTGTATTGTGTTTTTACAACGGCCTTTTTTACCTTTCCATGAACTTCAACTACACTTTCTAAAGTCAATTCAGAAGAAATTTTCATAAGATCAATTCCTTTAACAATACACTGAACCATTCCAGTGCTATCCCTTAAAATTAAAAACTTCAAATTTGCAAGTTCACGAATTTCGTAAGCCCATCCATGAAGTAAAACTTCTTCTCCTACTTTCAAATTTTCAACATACGTTCTTTCCATGAAAAGTTGAATATAAAGAGATTTTTAATGTTTTCTGTAAAGAATTACTTAACAAATTTCTTAATTATTTCCATCCGGCATTTTGAAATCAAAATGAACGTAGGGATTAAACCCCATGAAAATAATTTTATTTTACAAATTTCCTAATTACTTCCATTGCTTCTTGACCAGTAACCATTCCCTTAAGTTCTTTCATAACAAGGCCCATATAAGCATTTGGTGAAAGGCCAGGTTTATCTTTAACAATTTTCATAACTTTTTCTTCAACGTCCCCCAAATCCTTTTTCTCGAGTTTCATAGCCTCCTTAAATTCAACTCCTGAAACAATTTTCTCTAAAACATGTTTAACATCTTTTTCATGAAGTTTATCTTTATAGACTAAATCTAAAATTGAAACCATCACATCTCTATTAAGAATTTCTTCAATTTCTTCAGAAGTTTTGTTTTCTTTTTTTGCAATCTCTTTTGGTAAAACTAAAAGCAATTTTGAAATTAATTTGGGATTTCCACTGATTTCATAAAGCTCTTTATATTCAGAAAGTTTATTTTCTTTAAAAATTAATTTTATCATCTCTTCACTTAATCCTTGTTTTATTAATTCCTCTTCAATTTCTCCTCGAAGTTTTGGCAAGTTTCTTTTAATTTCGTCAATAAAATCCTTTTTTATATGTAAAAGTTCTAAATCTGTTTCAGGGTACATTCTTGCCGAACCTGGAATTGGACGCAAGAATTCTGTTGTTCCGTCAGATAAGCAATTTCTAACTTCAGGAGAATTTTTTTTATTTTTATCCAAAAAACCTTTTTGTCTATTAATCTCTAAGTCAATACACTTTTCCATTATTTTTGGATCTTGAAAACCTTTTATTTCAACCCTATTAGAACCTTTAATTGAAACATTCAAATCTTGACGAATTGTTCCAATTCCTCTACGAACTTTTGTACTTCTTAAAATTTCTCCAATTTTGAGTGCAGCTTCTTTTACCTGAGAAGGAGATTTTAAGTCTGGTTTGGTTGAGATTTCAATTAAAGGAATTCCCAATCGGTCTAACCTATATTTAACAAAATTTTTATCTCTTTCAACTGGACGTGCAGAATCTTCTTCTAAATAAATTGAATCAATTCCAACTTTACCTTCACTCGTTTCTATAAATCCCCCATATGCAATTAGAACTGTTCTTTGAAATCCTGAAGTGTTAGAACCATCTACAATAGTTTTTCTCATAATTTGGGCAATAGGAAAAACTTTACAATTCATCAAAATTGCAATTTCTAATGCAGTTTTTAAGGCCTCCTTGTTTATTTTATGAGGAGGTTCTTCATCTAATTCAATTAAACAAGTTGTATCATACGATTGATAAAAATAAGTTTTATCTTCCTCTCCCTGAAATTTGGCCGCAACATCTACTTCTCCTGATTCTCCTGCAACAAAATGAATTTTTCTTTTAGTAGTTTTTATGGGTTCATCAGTTCTCAAAACAGAAGGACAATCACAATATAGTTTATGAGTATCCAATTGCTGATGAATCTCAAGCCCTGCTTTAAACCCTATTTTTTTATAATCAATTTCCATGGTAGAATAAATTCTTAAAGAGTTAAAAATATGTTGGTTCAGCCTATATCACAAAATTTATAACCAAGTTTAACTAAAAATAATTATGGTAAAAAAAGAGGATAAAAAGAAACCAAAAACCGTAATAGCAATAACTCATCCTAATGCACTTCCAACAACAAAAGGACAAAAAGCAGCAGATAAACTTACAAAAATTGCCGGAAGTTGGGGATTCATTTCTGGATTTTTTGTTTTCTTGCTTCTTTGGATGATTACTAATGTTGTTTGGTTTTCGCACCAATCTTGGGACCCCTATCCTTTTATTCTTTTAAATTTGGTTTTGTCATGTGTAGCTGCATTTCAAGCACCCATAATTTTAATGAGTCAAAATAGAGAAAATGAAAGAGACAGGCAACGTGCAGAATATGATTATGCTGTAAACAGAAAGGCAGAAAGAGAAATTAAAGAGATAAAAAAAATGATTGGAAGTCTTGAAAGAAAAGTTAGTAAATCTTTAAAATAAATTATTTTCTCTCAAAATATTTCCACACTTCAAAAACATCTTTTCCGAACATTTTTGAAGGAACGGGTAAAAGGGTTCTCATCTCACTAAAAACCTCCGAAAAAACATCTTCTATATTTTCTAAAGTTTGATAGCTCATTATTCCTCCTGTTTCTCCAATTGGGTTTTGATTTTTTTGTTTTTATAAAAAAACCCACTTACCAAACCCCCATTCACCGAAGGAATTTCCTTAAAAATTCTTTCATAAAATTTATAGTTTTCTTCAAAAGGAGCAATAATTTCAGAAGAAAATAAACTTACAAAACTCGTTGGTTTTGAAGGATTAATTAACTTTTGCAAATTTCCTGAACTCCAATAGTCTGCATTAATAAATCTTCTATAGTATTCCTTAGAGTCACCCACTTCTTTATCAACTCCAACATATTTTTCTGGTTTTCCATAAATAAGAAATTCATTAAATTATCCACATCCAAAATCAACTACATTATTAAAATCAAAATTTGTTTTGAAAATATTTAAAAGAGAATCATGAACATTTCGAACTCTCTCTTCAACTAAATATTCTGAGTACGCTTTATAAAAATCTAAATCATAAGTCATATAAAAAGAAGAAAAATTTTGTTTATAATGTTTTATGGGGTTTATTATAGATTTTAAAATAAATTTACTCAATTAATCTATTATTTAATTCTCCAGAAAAGTTTTCAAGCATTTTTTCTTTTACCTTTTCTTTTGAAGAAACCCAATCTTTGTGACCAAGAACCCACCCCAATTTCACAAATGCTGTTTCGCTCAACATATCTTCTAAATAGATTATTCCGGTTTCAATTAATTCTCTTCCTGTTACATACACTAAGGGATCAAGTCGACCAAAAATTGTTTGGGCAGCAGCACAAACAATCATTCCTTTCTTTTGAATTTCATTTAACTTTTTTATCCAACTAATTCTTGATCCACTTGTCGCAACGTGACCTAACCCCAACATTTCAATAACAAGTCCCTTATATCCTTCTTTAAGATAATAATCTAATATGCTCGGATCTTCTCCCGGATAAAATTTCAAAAGAGCAATTTTTTCTTCAAATTTGTTGTCAACCAAACACTTTTTTTTATTATTCCTCAACTTATACTCAGAAACTTTTTCTAATTTTTCAGGATAAACCTTAAAAATTGGCTCAGAATTTATTGGTTTGAATGCATCTCTTCTTGAAGAATGCATTTTTCTTACCTTTGCTCCATTTATTGAAAAACAAAATTCATCTTCACTATTAGCGTGACCCACAACAAAAACTCCTGAAGAATTGGAAATTGCCATTTTAGCTGAACATAATAAATTGAGAGTGGCATCACTACTTCCCCTGTCAATACTTCTCTGTGAAAAAGTAAGAACAACTGGTTTACCTAAATCTCTTAAAAAAAAACTTAAAGCTGAAGAAGTGTAATGAAGGGTATCTGTTCCCTGAGTTACAATCACTCCTGAAATATTAGAATCATTAACCAATTCACAAACAACTTTTGCAATTTTCTGCCAATCTTTATAATCCATGTTCTCCGAACCTTTCATAAAGGGAGTTTCGACACGAGAAATGTTTGCAATCTTAAAAATTTCTGGGTAATATTTAAAAAAATCGTTTGGATTTTCAATAAAATCGACTCCTCCCTTACCTGGATTGAGTCTAGCTGAAATTGTTCCCCCTAAGATAACCATAGCAACATTTAGATTATTTTTTAAATTTTTAACTTCAAATTCTTCTTTTTTTTCAAAAATTTTTTTAACAACTTTTAATTTTAAAATTTCTTTTTTATTAAATCCAATATTATATCCATTCTCCAACTTTAAAATAATAACTCCTTGTTCTGGACCAGGAAGTAGAATTCCCTCATAAATTTCTTTCCCCCTCTCAACTTGAACAAGGTTACCAAAGTTTTTCTCTATTTCCATATTAGAATAAACAATAAAGAAGTTAAAAATATGTTGGTCTTAAGAAAAACAAAAGTTATTCCCTAGAATATTTGTCCTTTGTTCTTTCAATACTCTGCGCATTGAGTGTCTCTTTTATAAACGCATCTTCCATATCTCTTTGTGTTGGGACATGATAATATCCTTTTTTTTCTAAAAACTCTTTAACTGAAGAAAGATAGTACTTTACATCTTGTGATGGATTCTTATGGTAAACTTCTCTTAAAACCTCCTCTCGATGATCCTTTGGAACCCCCATAATATATTTTTCTCTTTTGTTAAATTTATTATAATTTTGTTTATCTTTTATTCCAAACTCCTGGGAGTAATTATGTAAAAAATTATTAAATTTTTCCCCACTATCAACAAAGTTCTTTTTTTCTGAAATAGGAACAAACCCTTTTTGTCTAGCAATTTTTCTATTTTTAACCCTCATCACCATCTTTAAATAAATTTTAAGAATTATTTAAATATTTGTATAAAAATTTAAATAAACCACAAAAAGAAAACGGATTAACTAAGATTAATCAAAAAATTCCTAAATCCAAAATAATTCCCATTATTAAAGCTAAAACAGAAAGTAAAACTATTGTTAAAGAATTCCACCTTGACTTTGAAGTTGCAATTGAATTTACAATATAATTCAATGCTTCTTTTTGCTTTCCTTTAATATGCTTTGAGTCTTCAACTGCTTTTAATAACTTATACTTTTCCACTAATTCAGCTTCTTTCTTTTGAATATTATATCTATGTCCAAAATATAAAATAAAACCAACTGTTCCAATATACCATAAAATGTTTACCCAATAAGGACTATAAAGATTGAAAAAAATAATCATCCTATATGCAAGAGTCGCAACAATCCCAATTAAAAAGAAAAGAGTTCTAAGAAACTTGGTGTTTGATTTTATCATTTTTTTAATTTAAATATGTTAAATGAATTCCATTAAAAAAGGTTCTTATTAAAAAAAAGAGAAAATTTCTTTTAGAGCTCCAACAACAAAAATAAGAATTACAAAAAGAATTACTGCCCAATTTAAGGGAATAGTATATTCAGGTTCCCTTTCTCCTTTTTCTTTTGCCCGCTTAACAATAAACATAATTAAAATTACCATTATCCCTCCTGAAACAACTCCTCCTATAGACAAAACTTTTGTAAAAGAGAAAAAAGGAAAAAAACTAATTAATGCATAGACAATCATTGGAATAATTGAAGCTAAAAACCATGAACTCCTTTTACTCACCTTGTCATCAAATTCAAAATCTTCTTCAAGAGCGTTCCCTACTGAAAGGTAAGAAGTGAAAATAGTAAAAATTCCCAAAAAGATAAAAATTGAACCCAATGCAAGAGTTGCAACTTCTGGAGTATTAACCCCCATAAAACCCACCACAATAAATGCAAACAAGCAATAAAAAAGAACTGAAACGATTGAACCTGTAACAATCGATTTTCTCAAAACTTTCTTTTCATTCCTTAAAATATATGCTATTTGAGGGATAGAAGTAAAAGAAAGGAAAGCAAAAAGAACAACACCAAATGGAAGCAAAAAACTTTCAAAATGGTTATACCCTAAGTTTTCAAAATTAACTAAAGGTAAAAACAAAATAAATATTAATATTAAAAGTCCAAGAATAATAAAAACTCCTAAATTTTCAAATTTTTTTAAAGCATTTACTCCCTTCCAAAGTAAAAACATCATTACAAACCCAGCTAAGATTCCCATTGGAATTGAATGGACTAAATTTCCAAAAATTAAAAAACTTAAACTATCTCCCATCCCAATCAAATACGCAACAATTGCAGAATAAACTCCAAAAATAAATGCAAAATCCATGACCCTTTTACCTTTCTTTCCCAAATATTTTTCTGCATAGCCACTTAATTGGTGGTTTCCCTTTGTTCTGAGGGTAACCTCCCCCAAATAAAGGTTAGACAACAGAATTATTGATCCAATAAAAAGAATATAAAACAAAGTAGTGAAAAATCCTGCTTTTGAAGCCACATATGGGATACCCAAAACTCCTGCTCCAATACAACTTCCAATCAAAACTGAAGTGACAATTAAATAATTTTTTGTTTCTTTTTTCATTCTCACCATGAGTCTACTAGGAATTGAACCTAGATCTTCGGGGCCGAAACCCGATATTCTATCCGTTGAACTATAGACCCTCACTAAATAATGGTCAGGTTAGATTTAAATAATTTGAGATTTTTAATTTTTGATGAAGAGGCACCATAAAATAATAATTGGGAGTTTTTCAACAGTAATAATTATCTCAATAATTGTAATTGCAATTCTCTTAAATGCAACAATTGTAAAACAAAATTTAGAAAATAGTCAACTTAAAAATGAAATTTATCAACTTAAAGAAATAACTAATCAAAAAATTAATGAACTTGCAGGAAGCCAGATAGAATCAAAACGTACAATTAAAATTCTAAACCAAAGCATAGACTCGACAAACACTCAAATAAGTAAACTAAAACTCCAAACAAGTGAAGATTTTTCAGAAGTAATAAAAAATAGTATAAACTCTGTAGTAATTGTAAGAACACTTTCTTCATTAGGTTCTGGATTTTTCATCTCTGAAGGATATGTAGTTACAAATGAACATGTGATTGAAGATGATAGTGGACAAATTTCCCAAGTTATTCAAATTCTGACAAATGATAACCAAGTTTATACTGGAACTTTAGTGGGGTATATAAAAAATTTAGATTTGGCCCTTTTGAAAACAACTTCTAAATATGGGTACCTTGATTTGGAAGAATCTTCAAATGTAGGTGTTGGAGAAAAAGTAGTAGCAATTGGAACTCCAGAGGGATTGAGTTTCTCTGCAACTGATGGAATTGTTTCTGCAACAGGGCGACCAGGATCAAGTTTTGGAACTGCAGGAACTTATATTCAAACAAATGCACAACTAAATCCTGGAAATTCGGGAGGACCTTTACTTAACAAAAATGGAAATGTGATTGGAATGAATAATTTTAAATTAGTAAATACTGAAGGAATTGGATTTGCTCTTGAATCAGACAAAATAAAATTTGGAGTAAATTCAATTAGTCAAGAATTCCTAAATGAAACTTTAATAAATTAACAATTTTATATAACACTATGGAAGGGAAAAAAAGCATTGGAATTCAATCAAAAAAAGAAGAAGATTTGTCTAAATGGTATGAAGAAGTTTGTTTAAAATCTGAATTAGTAGAATTTGCAAAAGTTAAGGGATTTATGGTTATCAGGCCCAGAGGATATTCAATTTGGGAAAAAATAAAAGAAAACTTTGAAAAAATAATTAACAAACCATTAGGAGTAAAAAACGCTTATTTTCCAATTTTAATTCCTGAATCTTTCTTTAAAAAAGAATCTGAACATGCTGAAGGTTTTACCCCAGAAGTTGCATGGATTGATAAAGAATTGACTAAAGATTCCGAAAGGCTCGCAATAAGGCCAACTTCAGAAACAATAATGTATAATTCTTATTCTAGATGGATTAGGTCTTACAAAGATTTACCTCTTAAAATAAATCAATGGTGTAATATTGTTCGTTGGGAAACTAAAGCAACAAGACTTTTTTTAAGAACCCGTGAATTTTTGTGGCAAGAGGGACATAATGTTTATGAGACTGATGAAGAATGTGAAAAAGAAACTATTGAAATTATAAAGCGCTATAAAAAAATATCTGAAGATCTTCTTGGAATTCCCGTTCTTGTTGGAAAAAAATCTGAAAAAGAAAAATTTGCCGGAGCAAAACACACCTATACTATTGAAGCATTCATGCCAGACGGAAAAGCACTACAATGTGGAACTTCTCATAACTTGGGACAAGGATTTGCCAAGGTTTTTGGAATAAGTTTTTTGGGAAGGGATGAAAAAAAACATTTTCCATTTCAAAATTCTTGGGGACTCTCAACTAGATTAATTGGGGGAGTTGTAATGACTCATTCAGATAACTCTGGACTTGTACTTCCACCAAAAGTTGCTGAAAACCAATTGGTGATAATTCCTTTAATTTTCAAGGGAAAAGAAAAAGAAGTTTTAAAAAAATCTGAAGAAGTGTTTAAATCACTAAAAAAATTTAATCCAATTATGGATAATTCTGAAGACTATTCTCCTGGATATAAATTTTCCGAATATGAGCTAAAAGGAATTCCATTAAGAATAGAAATTGGACCAAGAGATTTAGAAAAAGGGGTTGTAACTTTAGTTCGAAGGGATACAAAAGAAAAATCTGAATCAAAGATAAAAGATTTACAAAAAGAAGTTCCAAAAATTTTAGAAAGAATACAAAAAGACCTCTTTCTAAAAGCAAAAAAAAGGATGGAAGACTCAATAATTAAAGTAAAAACAAAAGAAGAATTCGAAGAAGGGATGAAAAATAAAAAGTTAATAAAAATGGATTGGTGTGGAAAAACTGTTTGTGAAGAAAAGATAAAGGATGAAACAGGCGCAACAACAAGATGTGTTACCTTTGAAAAAAAGAAAATTTCGGGAAATTGTCCTTTTTGTTCCGAAAAAGCTATTGAAGAAATGTATTTTAGTAGAAGTTACTAATTTTGAAAATTTGTAAAGATGCCTCTAAAAGAGCTCACACACTAAAAAAAGATTCTAATCTTCCAACTTCAAAAAAGAATTAAGTTCATCTTCAAGACTTAAAGTTCTCTCAAACAAAGAACCTAATTCTTTCTCTACCTCAACTTTTTCTATGTTTTCCATTTTGGTTTTTTATTTTCCAAAACTTCTTTTCAAATTAAATTAACTAGAAATATTTTCTTAATTTAATTCAAAAACAAAAGTTTTGGGTTAAATTAAGCTTTATTTAATTTGAGTAATAACTGACTTAAAATTCCAAATACAATATCTGAAATGCAGATTTTTACTCATAATAGAAATAAGATCCAATTCTTTTTAAGACTTTTGATCTAAAATTTTCTCAATATTCTCTTTAAATTTATCCAGTTCGTCTTCGTTCATTTGTGCTCCAACAGCATCTTTATGTCCTCCAAACTTTGCAAGGGAAAATTCCTTTATTGCTTTTTTAATTGTCTTTTTGGCATTCTTCCCCCTAATTGAAATGTTTACTCTTGAACCTCTTAAAAATGCAACAACAATAAATTTTTCTGGAATTTCATAACTAAGTTTATTTGATAAATCTGAACTCATACTAGTATCTCCAGAATATTTAAAAAAAAGAAGTTTTGATAAAGTTATTTCACTCTTAGCCTTATTAACTAATTTTTGTAATTTGGAATTTATTTCATTAAATCTTCGATGCAAATTAATATTTTCTGATTTTTCTTCTAAAACTTCATAAGGAGTCCTTGCTTGAATAAGAAACCTTATCATCTTCATAACTAAACTTGTCCTATCTTTTAACCCCATTCCAATCATTCTCGAAAGTTTTCCAATTCCAGATTCATAAAAAAGTTTGAATGGATCTTTTGAATCAAGAGATAAATCTGGATATAACTTTGAAAATTCATTATATTCTTTTGGAAAAAATTTGTCTGAAAGGCAACCCGCAATTGAAATCCAAAGATCTTCTTTTCTTTTTGTAATTTCATAACAGATTTTAGTTACAGGTTCACTACTTTTTTTAGAACTATAAAGGGGATTAAAATAATTAACATAATCTGGAAGAGAATCTTTATCCACTTCGTGGTGATCGATCCAAACAATAGGAATATTTTTTTGTCTGATTGCTTCAAAAAATTCATTTGAAACGGTAGGTTGATCTAAAATAAAGACATAATCTGGATAAAATTCATCAATGCGCCTTATATATTCCATTCCTAATGGAGAGGTTTTAACTGGAACTCCATTCCCTTTATTATAAAATCTTCTTAATAGGAGATAGCTACATAATCCATCTTGATCATTATCAAAATAAAAAAGGGGACTTTGTGCTTTTTCAAGATGTTCTCTTACCTTTAAAATTTCTTCTTTATCTAACATAAAAACAAAAGTTAATTTTAGTATAAAAAGGTAATTAAAAAATTATAATCCTTTACCCAAATTTATTTTTTCTTTTAGACTATAAATCTCCTCTCTAAAAAATGCAAGCATAGCTTCACTTTCTAAAACTTCTAAAATTTCTTCATTACTTGCAATCAAGATCTCAGAGAAACTCTCAAAATTTCCTACAAGCAAATCCACATATCTATCTAGAAGATTTGTTTTCCCAAGAAGTCTTACCCCCCTAGGAGAGATAGTTTTATCATGAAGTTCTTCAAAGAGAAGTCTTGAAATATTCATTGGTTCAAGTAAAAAATCAAAATCCATCTTTTCAAGAATTTCAAGTGAAGATGAATGATTCTGATTAAAATAATCTTTTAATATTAACTCTTCTTCTTTTTCAAGACCCACCATTAACTCTTTTAATCTCATTTTAACGATCATTCCTTCTTTTCCTAATTCAATTAAATATCTCTGAACCACGTCACTTATTCTTTTCATAATTTCAACCCTTTGTAACACTACACAAACATCATTTATTGTGGCATGTCTCCTTAACTCTAAAGAATTCAAATCACTTAAAAATTCATCAAAAACATCCCTTTGCTTCTCCAAAATTTGTAAAGTTTCCGAAGCTCTTCTCAAAACTTCTGAACTTCTCTTTAATTGATACGAAGCATCCCCATAATAAATAGAAATTTTATTTTTTCTCTCTGAAACCGCAAGAACGAGGGTTTTGGCTTGTTTTGCAGTTCTCTCCGCAGCTTTATGCCTTGTTCCTGTTTCTTTTGTATGAATAGATATATCTGGAAAAAGAAGTGTATTCACATTTTGAATTTCCTTTCCATCTTTTGAAAGAATTATTGCCCCATCCATTTTAGCAAGCTCTACTAATTTTTGAGCACTAAATTTGGTGTTTACCCTAAATCCTCCCTCAATAATTTGTTCTAAGTTGCCATTATCAAAAACAATTAGTGCACCCATCTTTGCATTTAAAAAGTCATCAAGCGCAACTCTTAAACTAGTTCCTGGAGCAACCATTCTTAAGACATCTATAAAATCTTTTCCAAGTTCTCCTTCCAAATTTTCTTTTGAAAAAGGTAAAAAAACTCCCTCATTTTTTTCATTTTCAGTTACCATGGAAGATAAAGTCTCCACTTCTATTTAAATATTTATCTAAATAATTTAAAAAAATAACAAAATTAATTTTTAGCAAAAGTTTTTGCAACAATTAAAGGAAAAATTATTGATGCATCCCCATAAACTTTCACCTTTTTTGCATCTGGTAAAATTTTACCCCAACTAACTGCTTCTTCGGGCAAAGCTCCAGAATCAGAACCATCAAATTCTTGAGCCGTATTGATATAAACTGCAAAGTCAGCACCATTTCGAAACATATTTGCATTGCAAATTGAATGTTTTACTGCTCCTCCTCCCAAAATGATTATTCCTGTTTTTTCTGGGCCCAGAGTAGAATTGTTTAAATTCCATATGTCCTCTGCAACATCTAAAACAAAATCTGGATGCTTTGACTTAAAAAAGTAAATCATGTCTCCGAGACTCCCATCTGTAATTCCTGGGCAATAAACAGGAATTTTGTTTTTATTTGCCCAATAATAAACTGATTCCTTCTTGTCAATTTTTTCGCCTAATTTCCATATAAGTTCTGAAGAGGTAAGAAATTTTCCTTCATTTTTTTGTCTTCCATAAAACTCTTCCAAAATGGGCATTATAAAATTTTCAAATTCACAATATCTTGAATTTGGAATAAAAATATTTCCAGCCCGGTTTATCCCTTTTTCTCTTAAAATTTTACCCTCAGCCCTAAAATCTCCCAGCTTAAAATCTCCTAAACATTTAATTATATCCTCTTCAATTCCTCCTGCGCTTGAAACCAAAACATTTACTTTCTTTTGCTCTGTCAAATATCTTATAATCTCTCTAATCCCAGAGGTAATCATGTTTGAAGTGTATCCTAAATAAATAAATGCCTTTTTTTGAATCATCTCATTGATTATTTCTACTCCCTCTGAAAAATTGCTTGCTTGAATTCCCGTTGTTGAAAAATTATCTAGAATTTTGTCATAATCTACTCCCTGATTAAAATTATATCCCTTAATTGATTTGCCTTCAACTTCTTCAGAGTTTCTTAAAATATTCTTCCTTGCTAAGTCTTCTTTGTCCATGGAAAAATGAGATTTATCCAGTTTTTAAAATTAACTTAAACAAAAACATATTTAAAATACAATCTCCAATTAAGAATATGAGTAAATGGCTGAAAATTGTGTTAGGTTTGATCCTTTTAGTTGTTCCATTGGCTTTGATTATGCCTGGAATGCCTCTCTCAGAATGGGGAGTTGCAACATTGGAATTAATTAAAGGAGGAATCACAATTGTTGTGATTCTTATTGGAATTATTCTTATTGTGATGGGAATTGACGAATTAAAAAATTAGATTCCAAGAACAATTAAAATTCCCTCTATTATTGCCGCAATAACTAATAAAGGAAGAATAATTGTGATATAGCTCCAAAAAGATTTCTCAAAATACTCTTTAAAAGAATTAAATTTTTTCTTCTTGAAAATAAAAGTTGAAAACTTTATTCCCAAACCCAAAGAAATGAAAATTGCGGGAAGTTCAAAAATTCCATGTGGAAAAAGTCTCCAAAGGGATAAAATTCCTCCTTCTGAAACACTAAACTTAGCAGCAAATCCAAGAATAAAACCATTCAAAATTGCATTTAAAATGGGGAAAATTCCAAAAAAGAAACCAAAAAAAAGGCCCATAAACCCTGAAACAGAATTATTACTAAATAAAAACAAAATCATTTCAAAAACCCCAAAACCTTTTGTTTCTAAAACTAAACTCCTGAAATATTGGAGAATTTCATTACTCAAATTTTGAGGAAGAGGAACAAAAAATCCTAAAATTGAAAATAAAAAGAAAATTGAAATTGCAACATAAATAAAACTTTTAGATTCTTTTATATAATCCAAGGATAATTTAACTTTATCTTCAAAAAAAGAAAATCCCTTTAATTTTTTACTTTTCATTGACTAAAGCTCCTCGAAATCAAATTGACTTTATTTGGAAAATTTTTCTTCAAATATAATCCATAAAGAATTCCAAAAATTAATCCTCCAAAGTGAGCAGAATTAGCAATTGGAAGTTGAACAAATAGTCCGATTATTACTAATGGAATAATTGCAACCCATGGAATTAACCAAAAAGGCATTTCGAGAGGAAGAGAAAATTTGTAAAGTCTAGAATTAAATGAGAACATTACAAAAATTGAAAAGAAAATATAAAAAGTTAAAAAGAAGATTATAGTTTCAGAAAATCCTGAATTCGGAAAAGCACTTCCTAAAAAAGATTGTAAAATTATTGCGACAAGAGGTCCTGCAATAAGACTAATCTTCTTTTTGGGAATTAAAACAGATAAAACCCCTACAATTCCAAAAATAGCTCCAGAAGCTCCAACCCCCAAAATATTAGGATCCCCAAATATCCTTGAACCAAAAAAACTATCTCCAAAAAACCAGGAGAAAAAGACAAAAGCAAAGCCTGCAAAAAGACCTGCAAAAAGATAAAAGTAAATATACCTCTTAGAACCAATTATTTTTTCTAAAAGAATTCCTAAAAAAAATAAAGAGATCATATTAAAGATGAGGTGGGTTAACCCTGCGTGCATAAACATGCTCGTTAAAAGAGTCCATAAATTTTGTCCTGAAAAAATCATTAAAGGAATTAAAGCAATCTGATTCCAAGAAATAATTTTTAAAGAAATAAGTGAATAGAATAAAATAAATAAAAAAACATTTATAACAATTAACCAAACTGTAACTCCCATTCTCTCAAAAAAACTTTTCTTTCTATTTGGAAAAACTTGGTAGATTGTCATTGTTAAATAAAGTTAAAAAAACTATTTAAACCCCACTAAAATTATTTTTTCTTTTTGGAGGAAGCTTTCTTAGAAGTTTTTTGTTTTGTTTTTTTAGAAGCTTTCTTAGAAGTTTTTTTGGAAACTTTTTTAGAATTTTTTTGTTTTGTTTTTTTTGAAGCTTTTTTAGAAGTTTTTTTTGAAGCTTTTTTAGAAGTTTTTTTGGAAACTTTTTTAGAAGTTT
>JAACWA010000010.1:0-15434 GCA_009992175.1 archaeon | reverse complement strand
GAAGTTTTTTTGGAAACTTTTTTAGAAGTTTTTTTTGGAACTTTTTTGAAACTTTTTTGTTTTGTTTTTTTTGAAGCTTTTTTTTCTTTTTTTGGTTTACTATTAAGTTCTTTTTCTTTCTTTTTCTCTTTTCTTTTTTTCTCTCTTTTAAGTTTAGCTTCTTCTTTCTTTTTCTCTTTTTCTTTCTCTTCTTTCTTTAATTCGATTGCCTTTTTACGATCAAGTTTTATGTGTTCATGGGAAAGTTCTTCGTGAACAACTTTTAACTTCTCATCTATTTTAGAAATATTTCTTTCAAAATCTTTAATTAATTTGGAATTATCTTTAACAGTAAAAATTTCACCACACTCATCACAAGTAAAATTCATTAAAAGAGCATCATCTTCATCATATTCAAGTCCGCAAGATTCACAAACATAAAAAACCTTTGAACTTCTAATATCTATTTGAGCTTGAATTTCCGACTTACTTTTTAATAAAAAATCTCTCAAAAATTCTAAACATTTTAAAATCTCAAATTTCCAGTAATAAGTATACCACCCTTTCTTTTTATCCTTCTTTCTAACGGAAGAAACAAGACCAAAATCTGAAATCTTATAAAGAATATTTCTTGTTTGATTAATTGTTATGCCCAATTTTTTTGCAATAATAAACTCATTAACATACTTTGGAGTGTTTAGGAGAATTACAATTCCTTCGGCAGATTTCCCTACAACAGAAACAACAATCTCATCAAGAAGTTTATTTAACATAGTGTAACTAAAAAAAAATCCCTTAAAATAGCTTTCGGTTTTTTGGAAGTTTAAAAAAAGAAGAAAACATTATCTCTAATTGATTTTTAAAAGAAAAATCTTGCTAATAACCAAGAACAACATTTTTAAAGTATATCTTACAATATATACTTAGAGGTGAAATGAATGGGACTTTTTTCTAAAAAAGAGGATAAAAAAGAAGCAAGCTTGCCAAAGCTTCCTGAATTACCCAGTTTACCCTCTGAATTCTCCGAAATGGATGAAGATTATTCAAAAAATGATATTCATGAATTGCCCAGCTTTCCTAACAGTAGCATGGGGGACAGATTTTCTCAAGAAACAATAAAAAATGCAATTTCAGGCGATGAAGAAATGGAAGATGAAGAAGAGATACCAGAACCTTTGATTCCAAAACCTAATTTTAAAGAAATGCCCAAACCTTCATTTAAAAGTTCTCCAAAAGAAAGAGTTTCTCCAAAAAGCTTTGAAGAAGAGCATGAATCTCAAAAGGGTCCAGTTTTTATTAGAATTGATAAATTTGAAGAAGCACTCCATGTTTTTAAAGAAACAAAAGATAAAATTGATGAAATTGAAAAACTTCTTTCAGAAACAAATGAACTAAAAGAAAAGGAAGAAGAAGAATTGTCGATGTGGGAAAAAGAAATTCAAGAAATGAAGGCCCAAATAGAAAAAGTTGACAAGGACATCTTTTCCAAAATTTAAATGGGAAAAAAAAATAAATCTAGCAAGAAAATTGAAAAAAATTCTAAAGTAATTAAAGTCAAAGAGGAATATCCCATTCACATAAAGTTAGAAAATGGGGAGGCAATAACTGGAAAAAAAGATTTACTCTCATCTGAAATAAACCTTTTAAAAATTTTCCAAAGTATTGAAAATTATAAAAGACTTCGGTCTGATGAAATTAAAAAAAAGAGACTTATTCTAAAAAAATCAAGAGAAGTTAGAAAAAATTTGTCAAAAATTCAAGGAATTTTTCCCCAATTAAAAATTCCAAAAATCCTCAAAGAAGAAATTTCTGAAATTAAAGATAAAAAAGAAAAATTGAATTTTCACACTTCAAAAAGAAAAAATAATGTTGAACAACAACTTCTTGAAATTCAAGAAAGACTTAATAAATTGTCCCAATAAATATATCAAAACCCATAAAAAGTCTTTTCTTCTTTTATTAAAATGGATAGAACTCAATTAATAGCTGAATATATTAAATTTTTTGAAAATAAAGAACATAAATTAATCCCTAATTCTTCACTTGTTCCAGAAAATGATCCAACAGTTCTATTTACAACTGCAGGAATGCACCCTCTTGTTCCATTCTTAATTGGACAAAAACACCCCCTAGGAAAAAGACTTGTTGGGGTTCAAAAGTGTATTAGAACGGGGGACATTGATGAAGTGGGAGACACTGTTCACCACACTTTCTTTGAAATGCTGGGAAACTGGTCTCTTGGGAATTACTGGAAAGAAGAAGCAATTGAATACTCTTTTGAATTCTTAACTAAAACACTAAAAATTTCAAAAGAAAAGTTAGCTGTGAGTATTTTTGAAGGAGACAAAGATGCTAAAGAAGATTCTGAATCTATTAAAATCTGGGAAAAATTAGGGATACCAAAAGAAAGAATCGCAAAATTACCCAAAAAAGATAATTGGTGGGGTCCAGCTGGATTAACTGGGCCTTGTGGACCAGATACAGAAATGTTCTATTGGAAATCAAAAAAACCCACCCCTAAAAAATTTAATTCAAATGATGAAAATTGGGTTGAAATCTGGAATGATGTTTTAATGCAATATAATAAAGATAAAGAGGGGAATTACAATGAAGCAAAGCAAAAAAATATTGACACAGGGATGGGGGTAGAAAGAACAGTTGCCGTGCTAAACGGACTTGAAGACAATTATCTCGCAGAGATGTGGAAACCCCTTATAAAAAAAATAGAAAAACTTTCGGGAAAAAAATACCAAGAAAATGAAAAATCAATGAGAATAATTGCAGACCACATTAAAGCTGCAGCTTTTATACTTAATGATAAAATTGTTCCTAGTAACACTGAACAAGGTTATGTTTTAAGAAGATTAATTAGACGTGCAATCCGACAAATAAGAAAATTGTCAGAAAAATCTTTTTCTATAAAAGAAATATCAAAACCAATTTTTGAAATTTATCCTGATTACCAATTAAACCAAAAATTAATCCTGGAAGAACTTGAAAAAGAGGAAAAGAAGTTTGAAGAAACTCTTGAAAAAGGATTAAAAATATTAAAAAAAGAAAAAAGTTCTCTAAAAACAGGAGATTTATTTTCTGCTAAAAAAGCATTTTTGTTATACCAGTCTTATGGGTTCCCAATAGAATTAACAAAAGAAATTTTAACAGAAGAAGGAAGGAATGTTGATGAAAAAGGTTTTTATGAAGAGCTTCAAAACCATCAAAAACTTTCTCAGACAGCTTCGGCTGGAAAATTCAAATCAGGCCTTATTGACAATTCTGAGGAAACAACAAAATTACATACAACAACCCATTTACTTAATGAAGCACTTAGACAAGTTTTGAAAGACAAGGATATTTCTCAAAAAGGTTCAAACATAACTCCTGAAAGATTAAGGTTTGACTTTAATTTCTCAAGAAAATTGACTCCTGAAGAAATAAAAAAAATTGAAGAATGGGTAAATGATAAAATAAAAAAAGATTTAATTGTAAACCGTGAAGAGATGACTTTGAATGAAGCATTAAAATCTGGTGCACAAGCAGAATTTGGAACAAAATATCCTGAGAGAGTTTCTATTTATACTATTTATGATAAAAAGGATAATCAAAAATTTGTAAGTAGAGAATTTTGTACTGGACCCCACGTAAAAAAAACTAGTGAATTGGGTAAATTTAAAATAATAAAAGAAGAGTCTTCAGCTTCTGGAATAAGAAGAATTAAAGCGGTCCTAGAATAAACTTAAGTATAAGAAGAAATGTAATCTTCCTTGGAGATAATCAATTCTTGGTAAATTTTAGATAAATATTCATTTAATTTTTCTTTGGAAAAATTAGGCCCATCAAATTTTTTTGATTGATTGACTAAATTATCTATTTCTCCTGAATAAAAATATTTTATCCTTGAAGAAATTACATTTTCTAAAAAATAAAGATAACTTTTTTTATATTTAAGGAGTATATTCTCTTTTTTATGAACTTGCCTAAACTCTTCTAAGAAAATAGGAAAATCCCCAGAAGAATCTTTTTGTTTATAATTTTTAAATTCATATTTAATCATTTCTAGTTCATTATTTAGATCATTTTCATCCCTTATAGAAGTTTCAAAATAACTGTTTAAATTTCTAAAAATTTCTCTATGAATGGAACTGCTATATTTTTCCAAGGAAGGTTCCTCAGAACTCACAATTTTAATTGTATCTGAAGAGAACATTAAAAATAAAGCATATTCTGAAAATTTTGAAAAATTTTGGTTGAATCCAAAAATATGAACTTTAGGATGTTTTTGTTTAGTATAAAAATCTTTAAAATTAATAAAATGGGGTAAAGAATTAAAATTTTCATCAACAAGTTCAACGAGATTTAAATTTGACATAAATAATCTAAAAATAAAATTTATTTAAATATTTATATTTTAAAAATTGGCTTTTTTAAAACTTCAAATTATATTTTTCCCTTAATGAATCCATTTTTAACTTATCTACAGGATTTAAAGAACCAGATTGATCAATTTTATTTGTTAATTTGACTAAACTCTCTGAATCTGCATAATCTTCCAAATCTCCTGAAAGACTAATTCCATCACTAATTAAAACAAATTCTGAAACTCCAACCAATTTACTTTGACCTACAGCACCAAGATATTTTCCTTCACTAAATGAAATAGGACTAGGCATTGTAGTTTCAACAAAACAATATCCAGTTCCAAGGTAACTATACTCTAAAGGGCACTTTATTCCTACAGCTTCATGATTTTCTTCGGGAAAATAAAACAAAGTAACTCCAAAGCCCATCTCCTTCAATAAAAAAGCTAAAAGCTCTGACTTTCCTTCACAAGAACCTTGGGCCTCCTCTAAAACCTGATAGGGATATCTTGAAAGTCTTATTTTAACATTAAAACCTGGAACAACTACAAACTCAGATTCATTATAAATAATATTTTGAACTAAACTTACAGCAATTTTTGCTTGTAAATCTTTAGAATTTGGAGCAAGATTTTGAATCTCTGTTACAAGAGGTGAAAGATAATCTTCTTGTACAGGCTCTTCTATTTTACTAATCTTGAAATCATCCCTACGGGGAACCTCTCCATTATAATAAATTTTGGTCCGAGTGAGGTTTAAAAGATAATCTACTACTTCTGGAAAAATCTTTATAGAAATTTCCTTTTTTTCACCACTTAAAAAATAACTAAAAAAACTTTCATTGCTTGAAGAACCATATTTTGAAATGCAATTTCCATTTGAAAACTTGAAAGAAGTGGGGCAACCACATTCACTTATTTTCTCCACCAAAACTTCTTGTTCACAAAAAAATGGTTTTTTTATTGAGCAATATCCCTCAAAAGTTCCATCTCCACACTTTTGGAAAGGAATTACTTCTTTAGGATTTGAAAATGACAAAAGAAAGAAAATTAAAATTACTAAAATAATTAAAATTAAACCTCCTAAAAAATAATAATTTTTAAAAAAGGGAAATTTTTCAAAAAAAGATTTCTTTTCCTCTTTTACAGGCAAAATGTTTTCCATTGAGAATATTTAGAAAAACTAATATAAAAAAGTATCTTCTCCAAAGTTTATTCTTTATTCCAACCTTCATTAACCTTAGACATAACATAAACTAGTCCTGGTTTAAAAACATTAATCCAGGAATTATAAGATTCATCAATAAAATTTGATTCTAATTTTTTATCCTGACTTAAAGTAATAATTGAGTGCATACTTGAAAACTTCATAGAATTCTTAATAAGATTCCAAATTTTTTTTCGGTCATCCTCAGAATTAAAAAGTTTTGATTCTGTTTGGCCAGCATAATATGATGGATTTGGAAGTAAAAGGTTATTCAAATATCCATGCCAATCTCGATAATGTTCTGCTATTCTTGAGCATAATTGTTTAGAAAAGTCTTCACTAACAAAACCTAAAGATAAAATTCCATCTGAAATTAAAAATTCCCTTTCTAAATCTTCAAAATTAGTTTTAAACATCAATTCTTTCTTTGATTCTTCAAATTTTTTTTCAATCTCTTTTAAAATTTCCTTTTTATCCATTAAATTCTTTATCTCTAACCCTATTTAAATTTATTCAAACCAAATTCCAGGAATTCCCGGTCTAGCCTTTTTACTCTTTCCTTCGGGGTCATATTTTTCTTTATCCTGAACTGAATAAATCAAAATTTTCTTGTTTAAACCTTTAGAAAGTTTTGCTTGATTAACTTTAGAAAATTCAAAAGGAACAAAATATAAATGAACTTTTGAAATTTTGTCTCCCCTTAATTCTAATTTATTAATTATTTTGGAAACACTTTTAATTACTTTTTCGTTTAAATCAAAATCAATTTTTTTCCCAATTTCATTCTCCTTAAATTCTGGCCAAGAACTCTTAAGAATCAATTTTTTATTTCCAAGTTTTTCCCAAAGTTCTTCAGAAAGGTGTGGACAAATAGGACTTATCAATTTTAAAAATTTCTCTAAAGTTTCTCGACTTGCCTTTCCTTCTTCATAAATTAATTCAAAAAGATCTCTAAGTTCAATTGTAGCTTTTCTATAATCAAAATTTTCAAAATATTCCCCTACATTTTTTATTGTAGAATTCAATTTTAAAATTATTTTTTCGGAATCCTTACCTTCTTTAAAATTCTCAAAGAATTCATAAATTTTTTTAACAAACCTAAAACTTCCTTGAATTCCTTTTTCGCTCCATTCAAAATCTTTATCTGGTGAAGCAACTGAAATTAAAAAAAATCTTAATGAATCCACCCCATATTTTTCTAAGATATCTGAAGGATTAATAACATTCCCTTTAGATTTGCTCATCTTCTCTCCTCCTTCAGCATGAATCATCCCCTGGTGAAAAAGTTTTTTTGCTGGCTCATCAAAATTCAAAAGACCAATATCTCTCAAAAATTTAACATAAAATCTAGAGTAAATTAAATGCATACAAGCATGCTCAGCTCCTCCAATATATGTGTCAACAGGATTCCAATAATTTACTTTTTTCTTTTCAAAAATTTCTTTTTTGTTGTTAGAGTCAGCATATCTTAAAAAATACCATGAAGAATTTACAAAAGTATCCATTGTATCTGTTTCTCTTTTACCTTTTCCTCCACATTTTGGACATTTTGTATTGACCCATTTATCATTTGTAGTTAAAGGATTTCCTTTTCCAAATTTTACTTCCTTAGGTAGTTTAATAGGTAAATCTTTTTCTGGAACAGGAACCGTCCCACATTTTTCACAATAAACAATTGGAATAGGAGTTCCCCAATAACGTTGACGACTAATTCCCCAATCTTTAATCCTAAAGTTTACAGTTTTTCTCCCACTTCCAGCCTTAGATAAAAATTCTGTAATTTCATGTTTTGCTTTTTCACTTGTCAAACCATCAAAATTTTTAGAATTGATTAATACTCCTTCTCCAGTATATGCCTCAGTTAAATTTTTTTTATCTAATTCAAATTCAACAGGATTAATTACAATTTTTTTATTTATTCCATATTTATTTGCAAATTCAAAATCTCTTTTATCGTGGGCTGGAACAGCCATCACCATTCCACTTCCATAATCTGCAACTACAAAATTTCCAATGTAAATTGGTACTTTCTCTTTATTTATTGGATTAATTGCATAAGACCCAGTAAAAACTCCTTCTTTTTCAAGAAGAACTGCATCTTTCTCTGAAACGGATTTCAATTTTTTCAAAAAAGAATCTACTTCTTTCTTCTGCTCTTTTGTAACTAGAGATTTTAATTTCTGATTATAAGGAGAAACAACTACAAAGGTCACTCCAAAAATAGTGTCTGGTCTCGTTGTAAAAACAGGATATTTTTCGCCATTTACTTCAAAATCAATTTCAGTTCCATAACTTTTTCCAATCCAATGTTTTTGCATTAATTTTGTTCTCTCAGGCCAATCCAAGTCATCAATTTTGTCCAAAAGTTCACCAGCATAATTTGTAATCTTCAAAAACCATTGTTTCAGAGATTTTATTTCTACCCTAGTGTCATCATGCCTCCAACATTTCCCATCTTGAACCTGCTCATTTGCAAGAACTGTATTACACCTTGAACACCAATTAACTGAAGATTCTTTCTGGTAAGCAAGACCCGATTCTAACATCTTTAAAAAAATCCATTGATCCCACCTGTAATAATTTGGGTCCGACGTATCTAACATTCTTGACCAATCATAACTAAATCCTAACGATTTTAATTGTTTAGTAAAATTTTTTGTAGATTCTTTAGTATAATCCATCGGATGAGCTCCTGCCTTTATTGCTGCATTTTCAGCAGGAAGTCCCAAAGCATCATATCCAGTTGTATGTAAAACGTCAAATCCTTTAATTATCTTAAAACGAGCAAAAATGTCTCCAATAGTGTAATTTAAAGCATGACCCATATGAAGTCCAGCTCCAGAAGGATAAGCAAACATCTCAAGAACATAATGTTTATCTTTTTTGTTTTCTTCTTTTGCAACAAAGACTTTTTCTTCTTCCCACTTTTTTTGCCACTTTTTTTCTATTTTTTTGAAGTTAATTTTAACCATAATAAATAGAATTGGGAAGAACTTTTAAATATTCTCCTTGTTAAATAAAAACATGAAAAAACAAGAAAATTCATTCGAGAGTTATCTAATTGGAAATACCCTTTCAAGTAACTCAAAAAAAGCATACACCCTTTCAAAAGAAAATTTCTTTGGAGAAAAAATCCATGAAAAGATTGTTTATTCACTTTCTGAGGGATTTTTTCTATTTAAAAATAAAGGGATGAAAATTTTACAAAATAACAAACTTCTAAATGAAAATGAAATTTCAAAAAAGTTTTCTAGAATTGATAAAGATTTTCAGTTAAAATACAAAGTTTTTGAAGATTTAAGAAAAAAAGGATTAATCTTAAAATCAGGAATAAAATATGGAGCAGATTTCTCAATTTATGAAAAAGGGAAAAAACCAAGAAAAGACCACTCCAGTTTTCTCCTTTCAGTTGAACAATTCTCAAGAAAAACAAATTGGGAAAAATTTATCTTAAAAAATAGGGTAGCAAACTCCACAAAAAAGAAAGTTCTCCTAGCAATTCAAGATGAAGAAGGGAATATTATTTATTATAAAATTGATTGGACAAAATTCTAAAAACATTTATAATAAAGATTAATTTATTATTTTTATGACTACTACTGACACCTCCATAATTAAGGATAAAATTTTAAATTTCCTTCAAAGAAATGGCCCTAATTTGCCAGTTCACATTGCAAAAGATGCAGGAATGGACATGCTATTTACTTCAGCATTCCTGTCTGAATTAATCTCTCACCAAAAAATAAAAACTTCATATATGAAAGTGGGGACAAGCCCAATTTATTTTTTACCTGGCCAAGAAAATGGACTTGAAAGGTTTTCTGAACACATTAAAGGAAAAGAAAATGAAGCACTAACCCTTTTAAAAAAAAATAATTTTCTTATTGATTCTGAGCAAGAACCTGCAATAAGAGTAGCTCTTAGAGCGATAAAAGACTTTGCAAAACCTTTTGAAGTTGATGGGAAACTTATTTGGAGATATTTCAAAATAAAAGAAGAAGATTTCCAAAAAGAGGAAGAAATTGAAGAAGAAAATAAAGAAGTTCTAAAAGAAGAAACTCAACAAAAAGAGAAAGAAGAAAAAACTGAAAAAAAGATTGAAAAAAGAAAAAAAACAAAACAAACTAAATCAAAAAAATCAACTAAAGAAAGTGATGAAAAGTTTTTCAATAAAGTTAAAATCCATTTATCCAAAAAAAATATTGAAATCTCGGATATTATAAACTTTAACAAAAAAGAATTGATTTTGAAGGTATTAGAAAAAGAAAAAGAAAAAATACTCTTTGCATATAACAAAAAAAGAATAACCGAAAAAGATATTCTTAATGCTTACAAAAAATCTGAAGAAAAAAAATTAGATTATATGATTTTTTCACTTGGCGAACCCCCAAAAAAGACTCAAAGCTTAATTGATGCTGCAAAAAAGCTTGATTCGATAGAAAAAATAGATTAAAAAGGGATAATCACAAGATTTAAAAAAGAAATATTGTACCTTCTAACATGGGAAAAATAAAATCAAAACAAGTAAAAAGAGCTTCAAAAGAGCTTATGGAAAATGGAATAGAATTTCATGAAGAGTTTGAAAGAAACAAAAATATTTTGGGTAAAGAAATGCCTTCAAAAAAAATGAGAAACAAAATGGCAGGGTATTTGACAAGATATTCTAAACAAAAGAAAAAAGAAGCTGAAACTCTCAAAGTAGAATAAATTTCTTCTTGTTAATTTTAAATTTAACTTTTTTTAAACATAATTTACTAATTTTAAATAAAAATATGGCTCTGGGGAGTGCTGACCTCCCGGCCTCCGCCTCATGAGAGCGGCGCTCTACCGCTGAGCTACAGAGCCAAAAAATAATAGAAATCTCTTCAAAGAAAGATTCCACTACTCAGAACTAATAAAAAATAACACTTTAAAAGCATTATCCAACCCAAAAGAACTCAAAAACAAAATAAAATTTTAAAAATAAAGACAAAACTCTCCAACTAATTCTAAACCTTCAAAAAAAGAATTACTTCTTTTTTTTCTTTACAGGTTTCTTAGCTTTTTTTACTGGTTTTGCCATACGTTTAGATTTTTTGACAGGCTTTCTCTTAACCGTCCTTTTAGCAGTTTTTTTTGTCCTTTTAGAACTTGAAACTCTCTTAACTGGTTTCTTAACTGGTTTCCTTTTAACTGCTTTTTTTCGAACAACTTTTTTCTTAGTCACTCTTTTTTTAGTAGCCTTGCCTTTTTTTAATACCATTAATCATCCTCTTTTTTAATTTTATTTCATCAAACTAAGTTTGAAGATTAATTTAAAAATAAATTTAAATTAATGTATTTTTAATGAATAGTTTGTTTATATATTTTTTTATTTTTTAAAAAAAAATTTTAAAAAAATTTTAAAAAATCCATTTTTATCGACGGAAAATAAAATTTTTATTAATTATAAAAAGACAATAGATTTTTTTAAAAAAATTAACAAAAAAAGAAAATTATTCTCCTAAAACTTTGATTAGTATTTTTTTATTTCTTTTTCCATCAAATTCTCCATAAAAAATTTCTTCCCAAGGACCTAGTTCAAGTTCAAAATTTTGTACTGAAACCACAACTTCACGACCTAGAATAGTTCTCCATAAGTGAGAATAACCCTTGTCTTCACCAGGTTTATGGTGATTAGAATTAAAATTTTTTGGAGCAAGTTTTTCAAACCAAATTTTGAAGTCTTCAATTAACCCTTTTTCATTATCATTAATGAAAATAGAAGCAGTGATATGCATTGGATTAACCAAAACAATCCCATCTTGAACTCCTGATTCTTTAACTGCTTTTTTAACTTCATCTGTAATTCTTAAAAAATCAATTCTTTCTTTTGTATTAACTGTCAACTTTTTTGAGTAAACTACCATTATAAAAAGCGGAGGGTGGGATTCGAACCCACGAATATTCGCTTTGCAGGCGAACGCAGTAGCCGCTGTGCCACCTCCGCAGTATCTTTTGTGTTGCCAAAACCAAGAAATCCTTGGACCAGCATATAAAAATTCAAAGGAAATTTATATTTAAAGATTGTTATTAGAAAGATTATCTAAAACTAAAAACTTTTAAACGAAATGTAGCTCTAAATTACATGCCTGGGTAACTCAGTCTGGATAGAGTGCCAGCCTTCTAAGCTGGAAGTCGCAGGTTCGAATCCTGTCCCGGGCGTTTACACCTGCTCGCAGGTTTCCCAAGGGATGACCCTTCGGGCCTCAAATCCTATTCGAGGTGTATTCGAATTTAACTCAATTTGGAGTTCCTAAACTTCAACCCTATCCAAATCCTTAACTAAATAACTTTCAGCAAATACTTCTTTTGCTTCAGAAAGAAGTCCTCTCATATCTTTTAGATATCTTGAACTAATATGAGTTAAGATTAATTTTTTTGACTTGGATTTTTTTGCAACTTCTGCAGCTTGAGTAACTGTTAGGTGCAAATGTTCTTCAGCTTCTTTAGCAAGTTCTTTAGAATAAGTTCCTTCAGAAATTAAAACATCTGAATCTTTAACAAAAGGAACTATTCTTTTGTTTAATTTGGTGTCAAGTACAACTGAAATTTTTTTATCAAGTTCTTGATAAACCAAATCCTTTGATTTAAATTTTTTGCCCCCATAAACTACATCTTTTCCTTCCTTTAATTTTTGTAAAATTGGACCTTCCGGAAGTCCAGAATTTTTTAATTTTTCTTTATTTATTCTAGTTCCTCCTTTATTCACAAATGAATAGGAAAGTGTGGGAATTCCATGTTCCATTTCCTCGCAAGATAAAGAAAAATTTTTACCTTCATAAAAAGTTCCGGATTTTAACTCTTCAATTTTAATTTCATAGTTTTTGTAAAAATTAAAAACTTCCAAAGTTTTTTTCATTTTTTCTTTAATTCCAACTGGACCATAAATATAAAGAATTTTATTGTATCCACTCATCGCCAACGTTGAAAGAAGTCCAGGAAGCCCTAAAACATGGTCTCCATGCCAATGAGTAATTAAAATTTTAGTAATTTTACAAGGATTCAAGCCTGCTTTTCTAAATTGTCTTTGTGTTCCTTCCCCACAATCAAAAAGGATATTTTCTTCATTAAACCTTAAAAGAATTGAAGTATGGTTACGAGCCCTGCTAGGAATATCATCTCCAGTTCCCAGAAAAGTTAAATTTGCTTGAGTCATTCAAAAAGAAAGAGAAAAAGGATATTTATAACTTTTTAAAAAAGCTAATCAAATAAAAAACAATAGCAACTGCAATTATTAATACTCCAGCAATATAATATGCCCCAAGATAATCAAAATTATCCTTAAAGTAAGAGATAATCATCAAAAGAACTCCCGTTACCAAAAGAACTTCTTTCATTTGAATCATAAACTCAATAAACCATCCCATAAAAAATTCAATCTTTTCTCCTTAAAAAAGCTTTTGAATAAAGCTAAAGCTAGAAACAATACTCCAGAATTCTTTTTCCCGGCGAAAAAGGGGAACAAGAACGCCCATTTCAAATTTTAATTATTTTAGTGCAGTTGAAGCAGGTGAAATATAGATAATAGTATCTCCTCGGAGGAAAGTCAAACCAAGACTTTTCTTTTGGGATCCATTTTCCATTTCTTTCACATTATCCAACACCAAATTGATGTGGATATCAAAAGCTAAGAGAGTTCCAACGAACTCTTTGTCGCCTTTCAACCTAACTAAAACTTCTTTACCTTTTGACGTGTTCAACAAATCAAGAGGTCTTTCAATTCCGTTAACCATATGATACCTGTGACATTTTTGTTTATAAATTTTTTTATAATCAAAAACATTGAAAATAAAAAGAAACTCTCATCGGAAAGTTTATAAACAAAAAATAAAGAAAACTTATATAGAAAATGAAACTTGGAAGAAAAATTACAGGGGGAAAGTATATTAAAATACGAAAAAAGAAAAGGTTTGAAAGAGCTGGGCAAAGAAAGGATGTTAAACTTGGGGAAGAAAAAAGAAAAACTGTAAGAACTGCTGGAGGAAACGATAAAACTTTTTTACTTAGAGGGGACACTATAAACATTGAATCTAAAGGAAAAAAACAAAAAGTAAAAATAAAAAATGTTTTAGAGACTCCATCAAACAGATTCCTTGCCAGACAAAATATTATAACTAAAGGAACAATTGTTGAAACTGAACTCGGAAAAGTTAGGGTAACTAACAGACCAACTCAAGAAGGAAATATTAACGGAATTCTTGTTGAATAAATTATTTTTAAGTTTTAAAGACGATAAAATAGGCAACCAAAAGCTTTATAAACCAATTTCATTTATAAATTTTACGTAAATTTAAATTCTAAAAAATGTCAAATATCAAAGAATGCCCAGAATGTGGCAGCGTCCACTTAACCTTCGATTCCCACCTTGGTGAAGTGATTTGTAATGATTGTGGTCTTGTTGTAGAAGAAAAGATGGTTGACACGGGTATTGACCTTTCTGGAAAGTTTGACAAAGGAGAGAAAAAGGGGAGAGGAGGAGCTCCAATTTCTATGCAAAAGTTTGACAAAGGGTTAACAACTAATGTAGGGGAAATTTCTGATATTTATAGACTAGAACCAAAGCAAACAAGAAAATTTTTAAGACTTAAAAAATGGCAAGAAAGAGTCTCGACTTCAATTGAAAGAAATTTAAGGCTTGCAATGGCAGAGTTACGTGTTATTTCTTCTTATTTAAACCTTCCAAATGTAGTAAAAGATGAAGCTTCACGTATTTACAATTATGTTTTACAAAGGGGATTAGTCCGAGGAAGAAGTATGGAATCAGTAATTGCCGCATGCCTTTATGCCGCATGTAGGTCTTACAACATCCCAAGAACCTTGGATGAAATGGCAACAGCCTCAGACGTTGAAAGAAAAGAAATTGGAAGAACTTACCGGTTTATTATAAGGAAATTAGGAATTAAAGTTAAACAATCTAGCCCTAAAGACTACATTTCAAGGTTTTCATCAGTATTGAAATTGTCTCCTGCAACTCAAAATGATGCATTAGATATTTTAGACCAAGCAAGGGATGTTGAATTGACGTCAGGACGTGGGCCAGCTGGAATTGCAGCTGCCGCACTTTATGTTGCAGCTTTAATGAATGACGAAAAGAAAACCCAAAGAGAAGTTGCAGATATTGCAGGGATTACTGAAGTAACTATTCGAAACAGATACAAAGAATTAATTGAAAGACTTAAACTTGAAGACAAAATAAAACAAAAAGAAGCTGAGTCTAAAGAAAGAAAGAAAAAAGAACAAGAAAACAAGTAAAATTTTCCTTCCAGAAGACACAGAAGCAGGAGATTATGTTTTCCATGTTCAAGTAAACTTTAATGATTATGTTGTTGAATCTCACCAAACACTTGGAATAGACGTCGGAAAAGATAGAAATGCAACTCTGAAAATTGTCCAAGATGTGAAAGAAATAAATCCTTTATTTATTGTTCCAGTAATTTTTGCTTTAATCGCTTTCCTCTTTTGGAGATTTATATTTAACAGAAGAGTCAAAGATAAAAAACCTTCAAAAACAAAACCCAAGAAAAAAGTAAAAAGAAAGAAAAAATAACATTTTATTTCTTTTTTAAATAAAAAATATTTATAAACAGTATTCTACAACCAATTTTATGCGGGGGTGCCGGAGTGGTCAAACGGGCAAGATTAAGGCTCTTGTGGTTTATCCTTACGCAGGTTCGAATCCTGTCCCTCGCATTTTTATTAAGATGGTTCGAACCGGTGGTTTGTGTTTTCTTGCAAGAAGAAAATACTGTGAGTGACTTGTTCACTAAACCGAATCCTGTCCCTCGCATTGAACCTGCGTCGCAGGTCTTCTAATCCAGAGCGTATTCTGTTGTCATCATTACTTTTGTTTTCGACGACACGGATCGCGAGTCA
>JAACWA010000029.1 GCA_009992175.1 archaeon | reverse complement strand
TTGTAGTTTCTGTTGGAGTTTTTTCTTCAGGGGATGGTTCGACTGGAGTTGGTTCAGTAGGAGTTGTTTCTGTTGTAGTTGGTTTAGTAGGAGTTGTTCCTCCAACAGAAATAGATTTATTTTGGGTTGTGGGAATAGTTTCTGTTATGTTTTCTGGAATGGTTTTCGTTACGTTTTCTATATGAGTAGGTTTAGTTATGTTTTCCGTAGGGGTAGTTGGAGTTTTTCTTCCAGAAGATGAAGATTCATTTTTAACTGTAGAGTTTGTTCCAACTGAGATTCCCAATTGAAAACTTATTTTTGGAAATTCTTCCTTCGCAGTTAAAGGGGCATTTATTATTTTTATTTCTTCTTCACTAACCAAATCAGTTATTGAATAATTTTGCACTTCTCCTCCATTTTCTATAGATACGACTGAATCTGTAGGAATAGATTCTCCTTCATCAAGTAAGAGGTTAATTTTTCCATTAGATAAATTTCCATTATTAAAAGAACCTTCAAGGTTTAAGACTACATTTCCAGAAGTTTTGAAATTAGAAAAAAATAAAATTGCCCCAAGAGAAATAATTAAAATAGAAACTATAAGAATTGACCAAATTTTTTTTGGATCTTTTTGTTCTTCTGGGCCTCTATATTCAGAAACAACTTTTCCATTGACCCTTTTACTATGGTAAACGTAGGGACCATAGGTTTTACCATTCCTTTTAATAAATTTTTTATAAACCATATTTGTAAGTAACTCCTCTTTTTTATTATAATTATTAGGTTAAATCCGTATTTAAATTTTTAGAAAGTTAAAAATTACTTACATTCGAAACTAAGAGGATTAAAAAAATAAAAAATAAAAGAAAAAATAAATTTATTGGGTAGGTTCAGGAGCTGTACCAGTGCCTTGTCCTTGTCCAGGTTGTACAGGAACCAAATAAAGTGTTTGGTTTCCTACTGGAACTTGGGCATATTCATGGTCATTGATTTGTGAAACCAAGGCCTGAATTAAAACCAAATCCATTGTTTGATTTCCTACAGGAATTTGAACATACCCCCCCGTCTGTTGTAATTGAGGAATCAGGATTTGTGAGATAAATAAATCAATTCCCTCAACTCTTTTTGCATCGACAAAATTGTTGTATTGTTGTTGGAAAACAACGAGATAAAGAACAATAATTGCAAGTAGGACAACTACAGCAATTAAAATCTTCACAATCAATTTTGTTTTGTCTGTTTCACTTCTCATTTTGTATTTAATTTTATTTAGTATTTAAATTTATGCCTTCGCTGTGATTTCTAGAAGAGTGTTAACGTCATTTACTTCAGTTCCATCCGATAGTAAAACTCTAGTTGAGATTACATCTCCTTTTTCAAAATTCACTGTTCCTTCTTCTACTAAATCATAATCTACTTTGGAACCTTCTTTGTCCAAATTTATACTATTTCTAAATCCTAATGCAGCTCCATTTTTGTAAATAATTACTTCGGCAATTCCTTCAGGATAACTATTTTTAATTTCAAGGTTAGTTGAAATTCCAGTTATACTTCCATCTCTTAACATTACATATCCTTTTTTGTATGAACCTTGGACTCCCGCTCCTGAAAGAAGGAAGGAAGAGTTACTTACTTCTCTTGGTAATCCAAAGTTAAGTAACATTTTATTTGCAAAATTTTGAACTTCTTTTTTGAAAGTTTCTTGCGAAGCGGTTATTACATAAAGAGGTTTTGTAGATTTTCCATCTTCAATGTTTATTTGGTACATTGCAAGATTATTTTCATCTATATTTTTTATATTTATTTCTTCTGGAAGATTATTAAAATCAACTTTTTCAATATTTTTTATCTGGTTTTCAGAGATTCCTTTTTGGATTGCAACATTTTTTACAAAATCTGTAACATCTTGAGGTAGAGAAATGGTTTGAGCTAAAACATTTGTTCCTAAAAGGAGAACCACTGCAAGAACTAAAACAATTATAAACCTCTTCATTTTATATAATTTCAAATAAAAGGAATTATTTAAAGATTACTTTTATATAGTTTTGTTTGGTTTTTAATGGAATGAAAAAGGTGGTGGTAATTAGTCTTGGAGGAAGTCAAATTATTCCTGAAGAAGTAAATTATAACTATTTAAAAAAATTTAAAAAAATTGTTTTAAAAAACACTAAAAATTACAAAATAGTGGTTGTTTGTGGGGGTGGAAGTTTGGCTCGGAAGTATATTAATGCAATTCAAAAGGAAAAAGGAAATGTTTATTATCAATCTTTGGCAGGAATAAATGCAACCAGAGCAAATGCAAGGTTTTTATCTTATTTTTTTGGTTTTGACCCTGAATTTGGAATTCCCCATAAAATAAGGGTCTTGAAAAAGTATCTTAAAAAAAGAAATTTGGTTATTTGTGGAGGACTTGAATATAAACCAGACCAGACTTCAGATTCTACTGCTGCAGCAATTTCTTCAAGGTTAGGGGCAGAATTTATTAATTTGACTAATGTAAAAGGTCTTTATGACAAGGACCCTAAAAAATTCAAAAATGCAAAATTCATTTCTAAAATTTCTTGGGAAAATTTCAATAAGATAATTCAAAAAATAAAATATAAACCAGGTCAACATTTTGTATTGGACCAGAGTGCTTCAAAAATAATCCTCAAAAATAAAATTAAAACTTATATAATTAAAGATTTGAGTGAACTTGAGAATTATTTTAAAGGTAGGAATTTCATTGGAACTAAAATTCAAGATTAAAATGGAAGAAAAGGAAAAAATAATTTTAAATGAGAAAAATTTTAGTAAACTTAAGGATTTAGTTAAAAAGAATTCAGATAAAAAAATTATTTTTTATTCAGATGATGACAATTTGAATAGAAAAGTTTTAGAAAAACTTCAAATTGATGTTTTACTTATTAATCTGGTTGACCTAAGGGATTTTTCAAAACAAAGGAATTCTGGTTTTAATGAAGTAATGGCACGAATCGCAAAGAAAAATAATATTAAGATTGGAATAAATTTAGATGAACTTATTTTTTCAAAGGAAAGAGTTAAAGTTTTTTCTAGAATTAGACAAAATATTTTTTTGTGTAAAAAGAATAAAATTCAAATGGAATTTGTTTCTAAAAAAGAAAAAAGAAGTTTAATCGTTTTGAAGTCTTTAGGTTTAGTTTTTGGAATGCCTACTTGGATGACTAAAAATTTAGAAATTTAAGAAGAAGCACTATAAAGGTAACATCCATATGAAGTTTCCCAAATTTCAAAACTCATATTAGAAGTAACATTGGTTTCTGGTTTGCTAAGTCTAATATATGCCTTTTGACTTGTTAAATTTGGATAAATATATTCTCTTATGTTAAGACATCTAGCTTCTTCACGTTCCGGAAAAACCACATAAAATGCTTCATAATTTGATTGATTACTTTTATTGTTAGGTAATTCCCAGCTGTCAAAATATTCTCCCAAGTAAAAAGGCCAAATAGAAGAAACGGTTCCTGTTATTGCAACAGATTCTGGAACACATAACCCTTTTCTACAAACTTGTCCCAATGTGCAATCATCATTTTTTGTGCAATCTACTTCTTTGAAACATTCAGCTGATCCTTGACTTGTACCACAAATTTGAGGGTCTGGACAATCTTGGATTGTTTTTGAAATTATACTTTCTTGACAAGTATTATTAACACAATCAAATAAATCATAATCTTGGATAATTCTTTCTGGAGGAGGGTTAGAGTAACAAGTTGGAAATCCAATAAACTCACTTGTTCCACAATCTTGAGTTACGTTTTCGGGAGTACAAGCAAGGTTTGGAAGTTGACAGACTCCATTAAAACAAACATCTTCTCCAGAACAAAATTCAAGGGTAATTGCCTCGGTTTTTTGTTGACAGAATCCTTCAGGGTTTGGATTAAAACATTCAAAAGTTTTTTCGTATTGCAAAACTTTAGTAAAATCATCACTACAGAAAGGAGAAAATAATAATTGATCAGTTCCACAATCTGAATTTATTGCACAAGCTTTTATTTTTGTGATGATTTGATCTCTTTCACTAATTTTATATTCACTGGTAATCTGGGCTAGAGTATCTTTCCCTGTTGTATCCGAAACATAAACTGGAGCAACTGAAATTTTTATGATGTTTGTATAATCCAGTATTCCACTTTTTGTCAGGTTTAAATCTATTGTTCTTACTGAAAGTTCTGCAAAATTTTCAACTGAAATGTCAAAAATTTCAGAATTACGAGCATCCTCAACGATTATTTTTAATGAATTAATTGTCGCTTTTGAAATTCCCTGGTTTCTTACAACTCTTACTGTGGCCATTCCGTTTGTGGTGTTTACCACTGCAGATTGAATCTCAACATCGAGTCCAATTTTTCCGAGAGTTAAATCTTCTGAACCTTTTACTAGAAAATTATTTACTGCGGCCCAAATTCCTCCAATTGCAACGATTATCAATAAAATTAGAAGAATTGTTGTTACAACAGTTGAAAGCCCCTTTTTTTCCATTGATTACATTAAAGTAAAATATTTTATAAACTTATTTGATAAACCCTTTTGATACAAACATTTTTTAATATGGAAGAATTTTCAAAATGATGAAGAAATTGCTTGAGTCTTTAAGCTTAATTGAGAAGAAAGTTTTGCCTTTTTTGGAAGAAAAAAGCATTTCAGAAATTTGTAAAAAATCTAATTTAGATAAAGTAACTGTTCTTCGTGCTCTTGAATATTTAAATAATAAAAAGATAATCAATTTTGAGACCGAAAAGAAAAGAGTTATTGATGTTGGAGTTAATGGGGCACTTTATCGTAAGAAATGGCTCCCTGAAAGAAGACTCCTTTTTCTTCTTGATGAAAGAAGAATTATTTCTTTAAATGATGCTCAAAAACAGTCGAGCTTAAGTTCAGATGAATTCAAAGTTTCTCTTGGAGTTTTGAAGGCAAAAGCATTAATTGAAATTAAGAATGGGAAAATTGTTTTAAGTGCTTCAAGGGAAGAAATATCAAAAAAAAGTATGGAAGAACTTTTTTTAGAAAGTTTACCAATTGACGAAGACACCTTGACTCCGGAACAGGCATTTTCATTTAAACTTCTTCAAAAAAGAAAGGAGATTGTTCAGGTTGAAGAAAGAAAGAAATTTTTAATAAAAATAACTCCTTTAGGAAAAGAAGTTATGAATTCTAAAGAATTAACTTATGATTTAATTGAGCAAATTACCCCCAAAATATTAAAAAAAGAACAAAATTGGAAAAGTAAAAAATTTAGAAGGTATGACGTTACACTTCCAGTTCCAAAAATAAATGGGGGAAAAAGACATTTTGTAAATTCTTCAATTGATTATGCCAGGAAAGTTTGGACTGAAATGGGATTTGTTGAAATGGAGGGAGAAATTATTCAACCGAGTTTTTGGGTTTTTGATGCACTTTTTACAGCACAGGACCACCCTGTGAGAGAAATGCAAGACACCTTTTTTGTTAGTGAGAAAGGAAAACTTCCAGATAAAAAGATTCTTGATTCAGTGAAGCTCGCTCATGAGAAGGGAGTTGGAGGAAGTCGTGGTTGGAATTATAAATGGGATGAAGAAGAAGCAAAAAAAATGGTTTTAAGAACACATACAACTGTTCTTTCAGCTAAAACGCTTTCAAATTTAAAAAAGGAAGACTTTCCAAAAAAATACTTTGCAGTTGGAAAAGTTTTTAGAAATGAAACTGTTGACTGGTCACATGGTTTTGAATTTTATCAGACGGAAGGAATTGTTGTTGATCCAGATTTAAACTTTGGAAATTTACTTGGATATTTAAAGGAATTTTATAAAAAAATGGGTTTTTCAAAGGTTCGTTTTAGTCCAGCATATTTCCCTTATACTGAACCTTCAGTTGAAGTAAATGTTTGGCATCCAGAAAGAAAAGTTTGGTTGGAACTTGGAGGAGCTGGAATTTTTAGACCAGAAATTACTATTCCTCTTTTAGGTCTTGATGTTCCAGTTTTAGCTTGGGGACTTGGGTTTGACAGAATAATTACGGATTATTATAAAATCAATGATCTTCGTGAACTTTACAAAAATGATATAACTAAATTAAGAAAAGCGAAGGCTTGGATGAAAGTTTAGAGATGGAAATAAAAGAATTACAAAATTTTGCAAAAGAAGAGAATGAGAGGGGGAGAAGTAAAACAAAAACTTCAGAAAAAGAGAGTATATTAACAACTGCAATAAAATTGGGAGAAGAAGTAGGAGAAGTTAGTGAAGAGGTTTTAAAACATTTTAATTATCAAGTTAAAGATAAATCTTTTGAAAAAAATGAAATTTCTTATGAAATTGCAGATGTGATTATTGTTGCTTCTATTTTGGCAGATTCACTTGGAATAGATTTGGAAGAATCATTAAAAGAAAAAATGAAAAAAATAAAGGAAAGGTATGAAAAATGAGAAAATCAAAACATTTAAATAGGGAATTGTATAAACTTATATAATGGTAAAAACAATAAAAAAATTGAATATTTTGCATTTCCCCAAACTAGATTCTATTTTAAGGGTGGAAGAAGCCATACAAAATAGTAAAGATTATCTAACCCGAATGGAATTATGGAAAAGTTTACCAAAACAAATGCAATATCAAACTTTTAAGCTTATTCTTGATTATCTTGAAAAATCGAATAAGATTATGTTTGAAGGGGACAAGATAATCTGGATTTTCACAAATAATAAAAAATTAAATGAATTAATTTCCGGAGCAATATCTGTTTGAATTATCAATTAATATGAAAGAATACATTACAAAATTAAGTAAAGAATTATTTGAATTGAAGATCAAAATAGAAAAAGAATTGTCTAGTGGAAATAAAACTAATGAAAACTTGTACCAATTAATCAATAAGTCAATTAATTTTTTGAAACAAAAAAGAACAGGGGCGCCGATTTCAAAGAAGCTTCAAATTTACAAATACTTTGAAAAAATGTATGGAATATCAAACTTATTTTTAATTGATATTTCAAAAGAAGCAAGGGCAGTTTATACAAATGTATCCGAGAATGAATTTCAAATTTTACAAATTTTTCTAGAAGTTTATGAATCTCATAAAAAATATGAAAAACGAGGAGGATATAATAAATATTAAATTTTATAATAAAAATGGCAAATGTAAAATTTGATAGAGCAACTTTTGAAAAAGAAATTGGAAAGCTTGATTTGAAAATGCAAGAGAAGATTGCATTATTTGGAACTCCTGTTGAAAGTTTAGATGATGAAACTATTGAAATTGAAATTTTTCCAAATAGACCAGACCTTTTAGGGTATCATGGTTTTAAGAGGAGTTTTTTGAGTTTTTTAGGTAAAAAAACAGGATTTAAAAATTATAAATTAAATAATCCTGAAAAAAATTATGAAGTAAAGGTGGAATCTAGTGTTAAAGATGTTCGTCCATTTACAGTTTGTGCAATTGTCCGTGGGTTGAAGTTTGATGACAAAAAAATTAAAGAAATTGTTGAAATTCAAGAAAAACTTCATTCAACTGTTGGAAGGCAAAGAAAAAAACTTGCAATTGGAATTTATCCTTTAGAAAAAATTGCACTACCTATTACTTACAAGGCAATTGAACCAGATAAAATAAAATTCCAACCTCTTGAATATCCAAAAGAGATGTCTGGTTTAGAAATTTTACAAAGGCATCCAACTGGAAAAGAGTATGCTCATCTTTTAGCTGGAAAAATTAAGTTTCCTATTTTTATTGATAGTGAACAAAGTGTTTTATCAATGCCCCCCGTAATCAATTCAGAAAAAACAGGTAGGGTAACAAATAAAACTAAAGACATTTTTGTTGAATGTTCTGGTTTTGACTTTGAAATTTTGGAAAAATGTTTGAATATTCTAATTTCTAATTTTGCTGAGATGGGAGGAAAAGTTTATTCGATGAAAGTTGGAGGAAAAGTTACCCCTAATTTTAAGTCTGAATTTAGAGATTTATCTCTTGAAAAAACAAATAGAATTTTAGGTTTAGATTTAAATGAAAAACAAATAAAAGAGTGTCTTGAAAGAATGGGTTACAATTATAAAAATGGAAAAGTTGAAATTCCCCCTTGGAGAATGGACATTTTACATGAAATTGATTTAATTGAAGACATTGCAATTGCGTATGGTTATGAGAATTTTATTCCAAAAATTCCCCCTGTTTCAACAGTTGGAAGTGAAAACTCTAAAGAGATTGTAAAAAGGAAAATTGCAGAAATATTTTCTGGACTTGGATTTTTAGAAGTTTCAAATTATCATTTAACAAAAAAGGAAGACCAATTTGTTAAGATGGGGATCCCAGAAAAAGAAGAGAGTGAATTTATTGAACTTGAGAGTTCAAAAACGGATTTTAATATCTTAAGAAAAGATTTGGTTCATTATCTTTTAAAGAATTTTTCTGAAAATAGTGACTCAGAATACCCTCAAAAATTGTTTGAAATGGGAAAAGTTTTTCAAATTAAAAAAAGTAAGGAATTAAAAGAGGAAGAGAGGCTCAGTTCAGGATTCACGCCAGGAAATTTTACGGATTTAGTGCAAACGCTTGATTACCTTTTTTCAAACCTCAATTTAAAATATGAAATAAAGGAAGAAGTAAAGTCTAGTTTGCCTTTTGTTGAAGGTCGTTCAGGAGAAATTTTTCTTGAAGGAGAAAAAATTGGTTTAATTGGAGAAGTTCATCCAAAGATTCTAAAAAATTGGAAAATTAAAATGCCTGTAAGTTTATTTGAAATAAATCTTGAAAAGATCTTTAAGAAGTTTGAATAAGCCACAGCCGAGGATTGAACTCTGTTCGTTTAGTATTCTTGTTAGACCTTATTAAATTAAATTTCTCAAGAAGCCTAAACTCAACCTCTACCTTTTTAGTATTTTTAATTTACTCGCGATTTTATCGGAGGCATTTGAAAATCACCGTTCCGATTTCGAGGAAGTTAAAAAGAAACCAGCGGGTTTCTTTTATTATCAAGGTAGCACTCTACCAAAACTGAGCTACTGCGGCATGAATTTCTGAACTTTAAAACCGAAGTACATTCCTTGTGGAAGCTACTGCGACTTTGATTTTAGAATTAAAAATTATTATTTAAATCTTATTAAATAAAAAAGAACTACTTTTTCCTCATAAAGTAAAAGATAATTTCCAAAGTTACAAATAAAATTATAAATGCACCCGAGATAATTAGGATAAATCCGAATAGACTTTCCAAAAAGTCTGTTGTGAAAAGAAATAATACTAATGAAATTACAAAGACAATTCCAGAATAAATGAGTGAATTTGTTGCTCTTTTAATTTTTCTCTCAGAAACCATTATTTTTGCTTCTTTTGCCCTTCTTACTGGAGCTTTTTTTCTTACAACTGGCTTTTTTTTAGAAGTTTTCTTAGTAACCCTCTTTTTTTTCACCATAACTTGTTTAGTTAATTATAGTATTTAAATATTTTTATTTGAGTTTATCCCAAATTGACTCATTTTTAGAAGAAGTGTCAACAACACTTTCATTGTAAGTTTTCCAGTCTAGTCCAATTGCATACATAGTTACAGATTTAGCTTTAATAAATACACTTCCAAGCCAAGAAAAATAAAGTCTTCCAGCGTCAACAATTCCTGGAACAGTGTTGAGCGTTACATCTTTGTCTTTCAAACTTATGGTAAATGTGACATATGTAAAAATTATTAATCCAATAAGGAAAATTGCAAATAATTTATGTTTCATTCTTTTAAACTCAATTAGAACCCAGATTAAAACTACCAGGAGTGCGACAATCAAAAAAGCAGTACTTATCATAAAACAATTGAGGGAAAGGATGTATAAAAAGATTTTGAATTTAAAGAATATGCATCCAAAATATTCGGGTTCAAACCTCAGTATAATTAAGACAAATTAATGATCCTGCTGAGATTTGAACTCAGGACCTCTGGCTCTCTTAGAATAAAAACCTCTGTGGGTTTTTATAAATTCCAGCGACCTAGGAATTTCTTCTCTATGCCTTTTACTGAAATTCAATCTCTGTTGAGATAATACAATTCATTTCGAATTGCACTCTTATAAGACCAGCGCTCTGACCAGGCTGAGCTACAGGATCATTTATCTAGGATTATGTTGAATACTTCTTATTTAAAGATTTTCAATTTATGAAAAGAGCTACAGTTACTTTTTTAAACTGATTTAGGTAAATAGTTTGGAAGCCCCGATAGTACAGAGGCCAAGTATGCGGCCCTTTCACGGCTGTGACCCGGGTTCGAATCCCGGTCGGGGCGCTTTTTAATATTCTTTCAAGATGAAATGTTTAAATAATTCTAATTATTCTTTTTTTTGTAGAAAAGTTTGAAAAATGGTTTATAAGAAATATATAACAAAAAATGGAAGGGTCTATGGTCCGTATTATTACAAGAGCAAACGTGTTGGAAATAAAGTAATTTCGGAATATGTTGGGGAAAGTAAAGATCAAAAAATTACTAGAAAGAAAACAATTCTTGTGGGGATTTCACTTCTTGTTGTTTTATCTTTGATTTTACTTCTTTTAGTTAGTTCGGGAATTTTTACTGGAAAAGTGGTGTCTGATTTTAGGGGAGAAAATTCGATTCAAAATACAGTTCCATTTGCTGGAAATCCAATTGACACAAACAAATTAAAGTTTCAGGCTCAAAATTTAGATGGAGTAACTCAATCTATTCGTAATTTCAAAAATTGGGTTATTGTAACTTTCAAAAAAGGTTCAGAAGTTGGAGAATATTCTTACATTAATACTTTAAGTGAAGCCGAGTTAGAGACTTTAATTGAAAGAGATCGGGCTCTTTGGCTTACAAAAATCTCTAGCTAAAAAATTAGCTGATTTTTTTATGATTTTTCATTAATTTTTTTGTAGGAAAAAATATTTTTTACTACTTTTTTCTTTTCCAATCTAAAACGTGTGATAAAAAAATTTACCGAGGAGAAATAAATTTTTCCTCTCTGTAGTAAAAGTAATATTTAAATACTAAAAAAGTGTAGGATAAATGTAGTAAATCCTTAACCAGAAGGATAGAAAAAAAATGGTGAAAAATTGGATAAATTATTTTGTAATTAGTGTGATTTTTATAGTCTTTTCAGTGTCATTTTTATCAGCTGCTCCAATTTTAGATCAACTTCATTTGAATATTCAAACAACGGATGGAAGTGGAAATGTTGTAACAGGAACATTTAATTTTCAGTTTAATATTTCAACAGATGCAAGTTGTACTAGTGTAGTTTTTTCAAATTCTACAAGTTTGACAACAGACTCAAGAGGAATTGTTTCTTACTACCTAGAAAACACAAATTTAGATTATCAAAATCAATATTATTTGTGTTATTACAGAGATTCTGTTTTAATTGAGACTTCAAAAATTTCTAGAACTCCATATTCTTTTACTGCTTTAAACACAACTGTTTCTGGTTTGATTGTTGACTCAAACTTGAACCTTGGAGGTTACAATGTGACTGCTTCTTGGTTTAACGGATTGTTTAATTGGACAACTAGTGACTTATATAATAATTTTAATGGTTATTCTTTGACTTTCAATGAGTCAAGACTTAATCAGACAATTCAGAGTTTTGATTATGTAACTTCAACATCTGGAAATTCAACCTATGTTCCTTACACTGGTGCTACAACAAACGTTAACTTGGGAGGGAACAATTTAACTGCAACTTACCTTTTTGGAGATGGAAGTTATTTAACAAACATAAATCGAACAGCTGTGAATTATTGGACCCAAACTGGAAATGATATTTATTACAATTTGGGGAATGTTGGAGTTGGAACAACTGCACCAGTTTATAGGTTAGATGTTGCAGGAAATGTTAATGCTTACAGATTATTAGTTAATGGTTCAGATGTTGCATTGAACGCTTCACTTTCA
>JAACWA010000026.1 GCA_009992175.1 archaeon | reverse complement strand
TTTACTTATTTTTTCTATTCTAATTCCTCTTTCCCCTATTGTCGGAATTTTTACCATAAACCCCTCAGTTGGTATTGCTCCCACTATAGTTCCCACAAATTCTCTTTCTTTTTCTTCTCCAAAGGGTATATATTTAACTTTAACTTTCTCTCCAAGGGTAAATCTATTTGCTTTAGGCTCTTTTTTCATATTTCTTTTTTCATTTTAAACTTTCAAAATCCTTTGTCAAGACCTAATTTTAACTTTTCTTGTTACTAAATTCATTTCTTTTAATTTTCCTTTTCCTTTTAAAAATTCACGAATTGATTTTGGTTTTCTTATTCCAGTTTTTTCATCATATTGAACCCAGATTTTCTTTCTTTTTGCCTTTTCAAAATCTCTAAAGGTCAATAGTTTTGTATATTCTTTTAGCCCTCCTTGATTTTTTATTATTTCTTTTCCATTAATGCCTTTTAGAGCATAAATTCCTCGTCCTAAAATTATTCCTTTTTCTATTTGGGCTATCACTTTAAACTTACCTATTTTATTGGGGTCAAACCATTTTCTTTTAAAATCTTCGTTTAAATTATCCTTTAAAATTAAGCTATCCATTATGATAGCATAAATATTTTTCCAGCCAACTTCTTGGCAAAACTTCCACATCCAAATCCTTGCATAGCTTGTAGTAAATGCACTTATTTCTGGGTGAAAGTAAGGAATATAAATTTTTTGTTTTTCACTGGCAATAGTCATAGCTTTATCCAGATAAAGCCGATGAACAAGTGGTTTTTCTACTTTTTTAAACACTTCTATTTCTCGCCTTTGAGCAAATTTTCCATAAAAAGAAACCAGCAAAAACTTTACTATTTCCCGTTTAGCCCCTGAAAATCTTTCTTTGATTTTTGCTAAAAAATTGATAAATCGCTTGAAAAGTTTATCCTTATAGTTCCAAAAAATCGCTTCTTGAAACTTGAACTCATAACCGAGATTTTTGGCGAATTCTATTTCTGGGCTTGTCCAAACCCCAGAAAATTCTTTTTTAGTAGAATAGGAAATTCCTTTTGCTGTTTTTATTGGCAAAAAGCCCATTGGTAATCTTTTAGAAGAAAAAACTTTTGCTTTTATCAAGCCTAATTTTCCTTCTTTTATTAAATTTTCAATTGTCCGAAGCTTTTTTGTTCGAATGATGGGACCATAAGGGAAGTAATTATCTTTCATCACAAAACCGTAATAAGAATTACAGTCAATTTTTATAATTCTTTGATTTTTATTGGTAATATTTGGGTCGAATATTTTGTAATAAGCAGAATAAAATCCTTCTCGAATAAACTCATCTTGAGCAGCGAAAATCGGATATTCTATAATTTTTTGATAGCTGGCTTTATCGATTTCTTTAAATTTTGCCAAAGCAATAGAGGCGATGGTTTTCCTATTAAGATTTTGCCAACCAATGAACTCATAGAATTTTTTTAAAATTTTGTAAAGACCAATGACATCATTTTTAAGATATTGGGATAATTGTTTTCCTTGTCTTAATTTTAGGTAATCTTTTATTGGCAGTTTTCTCTCTTTTATTTCAAATGCCTCGGCTAAATCTTTTAGGCTGGATTGAGTTAAAATAAAGCTATCTCGTAAAACAACATTTCTAATTTTCCATTCAATGACTTTACTGCGAACTGAAATTGGAGCTTGGGCTATTTCTATTTTTTTCCTTTGACACCAATCTATTATGAACCTGATGTCAAAATCCAAAAAATGAAAGAAAACTATCCCATTTATTTTCAAAAGAAAATTCATAAAATCATCCTCCTTTTTAAATTCAAGATATCTTCTTCCATTATATAAACCCCCAAGTAAAAACTTTTTTCTTAATCCCCTTCTTGCTTCTATATCTCCTGCCCAAAAATTTTTATTGCTCATATTTTGATAGTTCCTCTAATAATGTTCTTCTATCTTTTCCTTTGAAGTTATCCTCAATAAATTCTCGACAATCTTCTAAACTTTCTGGAAGACGAGCCTCTGATACTTTATCAAGGTTTCGTAAAAAATCTATTGTTGCTGAAATATCAAATTCTTCTTGCGGTGCTATTAAATATCTCCATTTGTCTTCTAATTCTGCGGTTTCCCATTCTCTTTCACGAATAAGATTTAGAAATCCTTCCTTTGTACCTTTATAAGCTGGATAATATTTAATATAGCAATAAGTTCGCATTATTCTTCTTCTTCCCCATTTCATTGGACATTGATAACAAAGGAAAAATATGCCTGCCAATCTTTTTATTGTTTCATAAAGTCGAAAAAGTTTTTTTCTGTGTTCCTTTTTTAATCTACCGATTTTTCTTGTTTCCCATCTTTCTATCGTTTCTGGTTTAACTTTCATTCGTTTGGCTAATTCTTCTTTTCCTATTTCTTTTATTAATTCTTTAACTTGTAATTCTGCAATGAATCTTACTGGTTCAATTCTTTTTCTTTTAGTAACTTTATAGTGATAGCGAAAATCTTCTCGTTCTTTTCTTCTTATCAACTTTCGGTAAAACCGTAGTATTTTTTTTCTTTTTGTTTTGGAAAAGGGCTTTCTTTTTCTGTATCGTTTATAGTAATAAATTTTCCAAGGCTTTATTTTAAATTTTTTTCCTAAAATTGTAGCTGAAAAAACTTTATTTAAATCGGTTAAAGCCTTAGCAAAATCTTTAT
>JAACWA010000009.1 GCA_009992175.1 archaeon | reverse complement strand
GTTGAAAACCAAGAATTTGAAATAGCTGCAAAATTGAAATTAAAATTAGAAAGAAAAAATAAAAGAAATTCTCAAAAACCCTTATAAATCCCAAATTCTTCACTTGAGTAGAGAGGTAACATATGAAAAATAGAAAAACTGCTTTTGTAATTCCATTTAAAGATTTAAGAATTGAAGATATCCCACTTGCTGGAGGAAAAAATGCTTCGCTTGGAGAGATGTATCGGGAACTTAAAACAAAAGGTGTTGATGTTCCAAATGGTTTTGCGGTAACTGCTTTTGCATATAAACATTTTATGAGTGTAACAGGTTTAAAAGAAAAAATAAAAGACATATTGTCAGACCTTAAAACAAAAGACACTCGAAATTTAATGGCTCATGGAAAAAAAGTAAGAGAAGCTATCTTAAAAGCTAAAATTCCCGAAGAAATTGAAAAAGAAATTATAATCCATTATAAAAAACTCTCTCGGGAATATAAAGAAAAATATACTGATGTTGCAGTAAGGTCTTCAGCAACAGCAGAAGACTTACCCGATGCTTCATTTGCAGGTCAACAAGATACTTATTTGAATATTAGGGGAGAAGAAAAAATTCTTGAAGCTTGTAAAAAATCTTTTGCCTCTCTTTTTACAGATAGAGCAATTTCTTATCGTGAAGAAAAAGGATTTAATCATTTTGACGTTTCACTTTCAATAGGAGTTCAAAAAATGGTACGTAGTGATATCTCTTCTTCAGGGATTATGTTTTCAATTGACACCGAATCAGGTTTCAAAGAAGTAGTTTACATTACCTCAATTTATGGATTAGGAGAAAATATTGTTCAAGGAGCAGTAAATCCAGATGAATTTTATGTTCATAAACCAACTCTAAAGAAAGGATATAAATCAATTGTCTCAAAAAAAGTTGGAGATAAAAAAGTTAGAATGATTTATTCAAACGACAAAAGTAATCCTGTAAAAAATATAAAAGTAAGTAAAACTGAAAGAGAAAATTATTCACTTAACGATGAAGAAATATTAAAACTTGCAAAGTGGGCAGTAATAATTGAAGACCATTACAAAAAACCAATGGATATGGAATGGGCAAAAGATGGAAAATTAAACAAACTTTTTATTGTTCAGGCAAGACCTGAAACTGTTCAAAGTCAAAAAGATTTGAACATTCTTGAAGAATATGTCTTAAAAGAAAAAGGAGAAATAAAAGTCATTGGAAAAAGTGTTGGTTCAAGAATTGGTTCAGGAAAAGTTAAAGTAATAAAGAATACATCCGGAATTCATTCTTTCAAAAAAGGGGATGTTTTAGTAACAGAAATGACTGACCCTGATTGGGAACCTATTATGAAAATAGCCTCAGCAATTGTTACAAATAAAGGAGGAAGAACTTCTCATGCAGCAATAATTTCAAGAGAATTTGGAATTCCCGCAATTGTTGGAACAAACAATGCAACTGAAAAACTAAAAAGTGGAGAATTTGTAACTGTTAATTGCTCAGAAGGGGAAGAAGGAATTGTATATGCTGGAAAATTAAAATATAAAATAGTTAAACATAATTTAAAGAAAATTTCAAAAACTAAAACTAAAATTATGTTAATTGCTGGAACACCTGAACAAGCATATGAACAAAGTTTTATTCCAAATGATGGAGTGGGGTTAGCACGTGAAGAATTTATAATCAGTTCAGCAATAAAAATCCACCCAAATGCATTAATAGATTTTGAAAAATTAAAAGATAAAAAATTAAAGGATAAAATAGAAAGTTTAACTTCTAATTATAAAAATAAAACTCAATTTTATGTGGATAAACTTGCAGAAGGGATAGGAACTTTAGCAGCTGCATTCTATCCAAAAGATGTTATTGTGAGGACTTCAGACTTCAAAACTAATGAATATAGAAATTTAATTGGGGGGGAACTCTATGAACCAAATGAGGAAAACCCTATGATGGGATGGAGAGGGGCAAGTAGATATTACCACAAAAGTTTTATTGAAGCTTTCAAATTAGAGTGTTATGCATTAAAAAAGGTTAGAAACACATTTGGATTAAAAAATGTAAAAATAATGATTCCTTTTTGTAGAACTGTTGAAGAAGGAAAAAAAGTTCAAGAAATAATGAAATCCTGTGGATTAAAAAGAGGAAAAGATGGATTACAAATTTATGTGATGTGTGAAATTCCTTCAAATGTTTTGTTAGCTGATGAATTTAGTAAAATTTTTGATGGGTTTTCAATAGGTTCAAATGACCTCACCCAATTAACTCTAGGGTTAGATCGTGATTCAGAAATAATTGCAGGAATTTCAAATGAAAATGACCCTGCAGTAAAGAAGTTTGTTTCTGAAGTTATTGAAAAAGCAAAGAAAAACAAAAAGAAAATTGGAATTTGTGGTCAAGCTCCAAGCGATTTTCCTGATTTTGCAAAATTCCTTGTAGAAAAAGGAATAGATTCAATTTCCCTAAACCCTGATTCAGTAATTAAAACAACTCTAGAAGTGGCTTCAGTTGAAAAAAGATTGAAAAGGTAAAATCAAGTTCTATAGGTTTATAATCAAAAGAATAGTTTCATTTATAACTAGTTTCTAAACCTACATGAAAAAACAAAAAGAAGTTAATGAAATTATTTCTAAAGCAAGAAAATCCATTGGAAAATTTTGTATTGAAGAATGTAATGCTTATTGTTGTAGGAAAGGATATATTATCATTAATGAACAACAAGTAAACATTATTGCAACAAAAAATGAACAAATTGAACTAAAAAAGGAAAATAAACTAAAAGAACTTGTCTTTTCTGGAAAGTTTATGCTTGACTTTTCAAATTCCCTTGGAGGATGTCCAAAACTCAAAGGAACAAAGTGTTTAATTCAGTCTAACCCCGAAAGAGCAAAAGTTTGTCAAGAATCCCCCATTTTTCTTTTTGGAGATAGTGTAAGAATTTCTTCAAAATGTCCCGCACACCAAAAGAACATGTTTTATCTATTCATAAAGCAATTAGAAGCTTTGGGTTATAAATTAACAAAAGACTAAAAACAACCATAAAAAGCATTATAAAGGAACTATTTCTAATTTCATTAAGTAAGAGACTTCTAAAAAACGCCTCTTATATAGAGACATATAGGAGGAAAATATAAAACATGGAAGAAAGAAGAGAAAGGCCACAAGGTTCTGGAAGAAGCTTTGGAAATGGTCCAAGAAGAAGTTCTGGAAGTGGTTCAGGAAGATTTGGAAACAATTCTGGTGGAAGGTTTGGTGGAAACAGAGATAACTTTCAAAGAAGAGAACCTGCTGAAAAACACAAAGCAACTTGTTCTGAATGTGGTCAGGAATGTGAAGTTCCGTTCAAACCAACACAAGGAAAACCAGTTTACTGCTTTGAATGTTTCAAAGAAAAAAACCCAAGACCTCCAAGAAGAAATTTTAATTAATTTTTCAAAAGGTCAAAATTTATTTTTATTTTTTATTAAATTTTAAAAAGCCTCATTCTTTAATAAAAAGATGAGGTTAAAACTTTCTAAAGAGAGAAAAATCGCAATCTTTATAATCCTAGTTTTACTTTTAGGTTTAGTAATTTATTTACCCATAATAAACCCAAAAATGACAAAAGTAAAGTTAGAAACAAATTATGGAGATATTGTTATTCATCTATACAACGATATGCCCATCACTACTGAAAATTTTAAGAGATTAGTTGAAAAAGGAACTTACGATGGAGTTATTTTCCACCGAATTATCCCTAATTTTATGATTCAGGGTGGAGACCCAACTGGAACTGGATATGGGGACAAAAGTATTCCCAATATTGAAGATGAGTTTTCTCATGCTGGAGGAAACAAAAACAATAGGGGAACTATTTCAATGGCAAACGCAGGACCAAACACTGGTTCATCACAGTTTTTTATAAACTTGGTTGATAACAATTTCCTTGACACAAAACATCCTGCTTTTGGAAAGGTAGTTGAAGGAATGGATGTGGTTGATAAAATCGCAGGGGTAGAAACTGATTCCAGCGATAGACCCCTTAAAGAAGTAAAAATAATCAAAGCTTCAATTTTATAGGGATAAAAAAAGAAAAACAAGAAGACAATAATTCTTAAAAAGACGCTTTTGTAGGGATTTTTATGGAAACTGGATATTTAGTTGGAAGCTTTTCAAATTCGAGTTGGAGAGATTTTTATCTTGAAAATGTTAAAACTTTAGCTCTAAATGACCCTAGAACTCATGAACAAAGTTCAATTAAGCGATTAAATGATGAAGATTTTGGAGAAAATGGAACAAAATCAAATGTGGTAATTCTCCATAGAAATCAGGGAAAAAGTTTAGGTACAACTTCCTATGCTGAAGTGGGAGATAAAAGAGCTCGTGGAGGAGCAATAATTACAACAGACTTAAACACTGAAAAAGATTCTCTTTTAGAAGAAAATTCTTCATATAATTTTAATTCTGATGAAGAATCAGTTCAATTTATCAATTCAAAAGAAAAAATTAAATCAGTTTACAAAGCAATAAAGAAAAAAAATATTGACCTAAGACCTAGAAATATTCTTTTCACTGGAGATATAGCAGAAATGTCTGACTTTATGGATCAAGTTTCAAGAACAAGAAAAGTAAAAATAAAAAATGATTCTAGAGCTCTAGAAAAATTAATCTCAAATGTGGATTTAATTGTAGCAAACTTTGAAAAAAATAGTGGATATAATAAAGAAGGAGTATTTTTTATGGGATTAGGTAATGCTCTAAAAATTCCAGTAGTTTCAGTTGATTCAAATAGAGTTTTATATCCTCCCCTAACTGGATTAGCTAAAAAAACATTTACTGGGGAAAACAGGTTAGAAAACCTTTATGATTTTATACAAAATCCAAAAAAGTTTGATTTAACTCCTGAAACTTTAACTCAAATAAAAATTGCAAAGAAAATGTCAAAAGAAAATTTGTTTTACAACCCCAGTAAAACAAGCACGACCAATGAATGTAAAAATATTTATTTCTCTGGAAGTTCAAATGAAATTAATTATTTAAAAGAAAACTTAAATTATAGCAAAGTAATTCAATCTTATTTTAACAATTCAACTGACCTTGTTGTTGCAAAATTTAACCGGGATGTATATGAAAATTTTGAAACTCTAAAAAGTTTATACAATGCCTATCAAAACAAAGTGCCAGTTCTTCTTTTAATTGAAAATGAAACAATTGACCGAAAAATTGCCAGACTTTCAAGAAGACCTTTAGCTGGAACGGGGATGTTAGAACCTGCAAAAGAATACTTAAACAATTTAAAATCGCAACATATCAATGATGAAGCTCTTGTTTATTATAACATAATGGAAAAGTTTAACAATTAAAATGGAACTTTATTTTATCACTGGAAGTATTAACAAATATGATGAGATTAAATCAGTAATTCCAAATTTAAAACAATTAAAAATAAACCTTCCAGAAATTCAAGAGCTTAACCCCAAAAAAATAATTGAAGAAAAGTTAAAAAAAGCAGAAGAATTTTTTCCAAGTTTAGAGTTTATTGTTGAAGACACTGGATTATATTTAGATTGTTTAGATGGTTTTCCTGGACCACTCATAAAATGGTTCTTAAAAGAAAATTCATTAAGAAAAATTCATTACTTAACTGAAAAGTTAGAAAACAACAATGCAACTGCAAAAACAGTTATTGGATATAGGGATAACCTTGGAAATAAACTCTATTTTGAAGGAGAAATTGATGGAAAAATTGTTTTACCTAAAGTAGAATCTAATTTTGGATGGGACCCAATTTTTAAGCCGAATGGATATGAATTAAGTTTTGGAGAGATGTCAAGAGAAGAAAAAAATAAAATTAGTATGAGAAAAATTGCTGCTGAAAAATTAAAAGATTATTTAGAACATTGAAACAATAAACTTTATATAACTAAACAAATTTAACAAAATATGGAAAAAGATATTGGAAAAATCCAAAAAAATGACCAGTCAGACATTGTTCTTAGAATTGATGACTTTGGTGGAAAAAGGGGGTTTACTGTAAGGGAATTTGTGACAAGTGACCGTTACACTGGTTTCACAAAAGCTGGAGTGAGAATTCTAGCTAAGGATTTCCCTAAATTTAAAGAAATGGTTAATTCTGTTTCTGAAGAAGAAATGCAAGCAGAGCCAGAAATTTCAGAAGAACCAAAAGAAACTAAAGAAAAACCTGCGAAAAAAGCGCCAAAAAGTCAAGAAGAATTACCAGACTATTAATTTGATTAAAATGGATGAAGAAACAAAAGAAGCATTTGACCATTTATTATATTTTTTAGTAGATGATCCAAATTTATACCACAATAATGTTAAAGGTTTTTACAAAAAAAATTTACTTGAATTTTCAGTTTATGGTCTATCTGACATAGTGGGGAATCTTGTTTTAAAACATAAACCAAAAAAATTCGGGCTTGATAAAGAAAAATCTGACCTAATAACAGAATACTTTCAAAAAAATAAAATTGAATATTGTATTAATGAATTGTATGAAAAATTTCCCTCAAACTTTTCTGGAGAACCAAGATGGAGAATTGACCCTACAAAAGTAGAGAAATATGTTCCAACTTATGATGAAAGTGATATTGAAAAAAATTAATTAAAGATTGGACCAAGACCTTCTCTTATTTTCTGAGATATCATCCTATATCCTTCATTAATCCCCCTTAACCTAAGTCGATAAATCTCAGATTCGTTTTCACTCAAATTTTTATTATCTTTCCAATAAAATAATAATTTATTAAATTCTTTTTGATAATTAAATAATTGAACAGAAGACTTTAATTCCGATTCATGATTAACCAAACTAATCAAATTTTTAACAGATTTTTCAATCCCTTTTTCAAGTATTTTATCCATATTCCTTTTAAAAGAAACTTACTTATAAAGATTTATTCTTTTGGATAACTATTCTACCTTATAACTAATAACCCAATTCAATTGGTTTAACATTTCAATTAAATTTCTTAATCTTTCCCCACTAAATTCTACAATATATTGATATTTTTCAATTCCTTCTTTTTTATTTAATTCTATTGAAATCATTTTAACTTTTCCAAACTTTTTTAAGAATTTATTAAATTCATTTGACTTTTCTTGTTTTATTTCAAAGAAAAATCTTTTGTGGTAAGACCCAACTCCATTTTCTTCAAAGTAGCTGTCAACTAAAATAATCACCCAAACAAATCCATAAGTAATTCCTCCAAGTAAAAATTCTCCTACTCCAATTAATAAACCAAAAATTGAAAAAACCCAGATACTAGCTGCTGTAGTAAATCCAAAAATTTTGTCAGTTGTTCTAATTAATGCTCCTGCTCCCAAAAAACCAATTCCAGTTACAATACTTCCAAGAAGAGGCAAGGAATTCCCCATTCCAAGAGTAACTGCAGTTATTGCAAGTCCGCAAGCACCAACGGCAACAAAAGTGAAAGTTCCAAATCCAATTAATTTATGATTCTTCTGTCTTTGAAATCCAAAAAGCATCGCGGGCACAAAAACAAGCACCATCCTTAAAATCATATCTACAACTTCCATAAAGATTGAATAAAAAACCAGTATTTAAATTTAAATGTAAAATATTAAATAGGTTAAATTATTGTTAAAAATATGAACAAGAAAAAAAAAGATTTAATTTTTAATATAAGTGCAATTGTAATTTTTTTGATACTTGTTTACTTTTTGTTGATTCCAAAAGGAGATTCAAATATTAATGAAGAAGTTGCAAGATGTATTGGAGAAAACTCTTTTATTTATGTCCAAACAGGATGTTCTCATTGTGAAGACCAATTAGCAATGTTTCAAAATTACACTAAATATTTACACCAAATTGATTGTGTTTATGAACCTGAAAAGTGTGGAGGAATAACTGGAACTCCAACTTGGAAAATAGAAAATAAACTTTATCCTGGAGTTCAAGAAATAAAGACTCTAAAAGGTTTAACTGGCTGTTAAAAAATATAAACAAATTTCTAATTATAAATTACCAATTTATAAAAACTTTAAATTCTATATGGGTAAGTGAAAGAGGACATATTATCTGAAATTAGAGATATAAAATTGATTCAAGGGGGGATGGGAGTTGGAGTTTCAAATTGGAAATTAGCAAGGACTGTTTCCTCATTAGATCAATTGGGGGTTATTTCTGGTGTTGCACTTGAAAGAGTTATAACTCGGAGACTCCAAGAAGGTGATGAAATAGTCAGAGAAGCACTTCTTGAATTTCCAGATAAAGAGCTTGCAAATTTTGTGACAAAAAATTATTTTATTGAAGGGGGAAGAAAAAATAAAAACCTTCCATATAAATCAGTTCCATTTCCATTTCTCCAAATAGACAAAGAAAAAAATATCACCCTCAAACCAACTCTAGAAAAATTAATTGCAATTTCAGTTTTTACTGAAGTTACTTTAGCAAAAAAGGGGCACGACAATCCAGTTGGAATTAATTTACTTTACAAATTAGAGTGGCCAATGATGGCTTCTTTATATGGGGCATTACTTGCAGGGGTCGATGCAGTCTTAATTGGAGCAGGACTCCCAACAACAATTCCGGGCGTACTAGACAGCTTATCTAAAAATGAAATAACCACAATGAAAGCAAAAGTTGGAGATGGAAAAGACTACCAATTTTTATTTAACCCTTCAGATATACTTCTCAACCCCCCTAAATTAGAAAGGCCTCCATTTTTAGCAATAATTAATGGCCACTTGGCAGCAAGAGGAGTAAAACATGCAGATGCATATATTGTTGAAGGTCCAAAAGGAGGAGGTCACAATGGTCCAGCAAGAAATAAGAAATTAACAGAATTAGGTGAACCGGATTTTGGAGAAAAGGATGATTTAAATTTGGAAGCATTTAAAGATTTTTTATCTTTTAATTCAAAAGAAAGAGGAAAAGAAATTCAACCTTATTGGTTTGCGGGAGACTATGCACACCGTTTAGAGGAAGCATTAAGTGATGGAGCAAAAGGAATTCAAGTTGGAACCCCTTTTGCATTGTCAAAGGAATCTGGAATACATTTACCAGAAAAAGAAAAAATAATTAAAAAAATAATGAACGAAGGAATTTATGTTTATACTGACCCTTTAGCTTCGCCAAGTGGATACCCGTTCAAAGTTATGCAATTAGATGAAACAATGTCAAACAAAAAAGTATACGAATCACGTAAAAGAATTTGTAACATTGGACACCTAATTGATCTTTTTGAAATTGATGGAAAAGTAATTACTCGTTGTCCATCTGAACCTTTGAAACACTATGAACGAAAAGGTGGAAAAATTGAAAACACTCTTGGAAAAAAGTGTTTGTGTAATGGACTTATGTCTACAATTGGATATGGAAGCCCAAATGAACCTCCAATTTACACTTCAGGAAAAAGTCACGAAGTAGTAAAAGAATTAGCAATAAGAAAAGGTGGAATTTATTCTGCAAAAGATGTTATAGATTTTATATTGAGTAATTGAGAATAAGTTTAACATTTCTTTTTATGACTCTATTTTAAGATGTTACTCTTTATTAGGAATAACAAATGAAAAGATTTAAATATGCTCTTTGTTTTAATTTTATATGGAAAATAGACTTGAAAACGAGCTTTTTGGAAAAGTTAAAAGCTTAGATGACTTGGGAAAAGAGTTCTCCTTAGAGGATTCTTTATTAATTGTTTCAGGTGTTGATTCAACAAAAGAATTAGGAAGGTACAAAAAAAAGATAGAAAAATTACACTCTTTATATAAAAATTATAATGATGGAGAAACAAATCTTGAAAAAGCAGAAAATTTGTTTAATTTTATTTGGAAAGGAAAAAAAGATATTTATTTAGAAGAAAAAAATGATGATGATTTTAGTGTGAGAAGACTTAACAGAATAATTGATAGATTTTTTTTGAGAAAAGATAATTCTGTTGGAAATTGTGTAGGATTAACAAATCTTGGAGCAGTTTTGGGATTAAGAGAAAATATTAATTTTGATTGCTTAGTTTTTCCAGAACATATTTCTCTAGCATTAAAAAACAAAAGAAAACAAATTAATTTTGACTTAACAAATGGAGAAGAGGGTTTTAACATTGAATATTTTAAAAAAGAAAAAGTTAGAATGCAAAAGAAAAGAATTGAATATCTTTTACCAGTTTTAATACAAGAAAAAGGAAATTCAAAAAAATTATTTGGGAATCTTGAAGATTCAAATAAATATTATCAAAAAGCTTTTGAATTGGGTAAAGATATAGAATTTATTGTCTCGCTTGGAGCAATTAATATTGGCTTGAAAAATTTTAATGAATCAGAGAAATATACTCTAAGAGGAATAAAAAATTCTAGAAATGACCCTCTCCCGTATAAAAACAATTCAATCATCTTGCTTTCTAAAGGAAAGTATAAAGAAGCTCTAAAAAATATAAATCTTGCAATTAATCTTGATCCAAAAAAGACAGATTATTACTTGGACAGAGCAGACTTGAACTTTCGAATAGGAAACTATAAAAAATCATTAAATGATTATAAAAAAGCTCTATCACTTAAAGACGAAGACTTTGGAAGGGGAAATTTAGAATTTGTAAAAAGAAGGATTAAAAGGTTAAATAGAAAGTTAAATAATTAATTTTTCTTTAAACCAGCACTAACTTCTTTTCCATTATTCAAATAACTAGGCATAAGTGAGTTATGACCAAATTGAATCGTGAGGTCAATTCCGAGTTTATCCATTCCAATAGGATAGTCACACGCTCCAAAACAACTTCCTAAATAAATCAAAAATTCAGCCCCTGTTTTTTCTTCCAAATAATCAATTACAACAGTTGCATATTGTTTAAGTCCATCTGGAAACTGAATTAAAACTCGCTTATATTCTCCTTCATTTATTGTTTTCACAGCTGAATCTAAGTCAAGCATATACTCTTCATTTAAGTCTTCAATTGTTCTTTCTCTTATCATAAATTTAACTCCGAAACGGGAAGTTATAAATTTAATCCTTATCCAAAAACTTTAAATCTGCCTTTAAGCTTTTTCTTTGATGGAACAAAAAGAACAAAAACCAAAAGAAAAAATTCGACAACCAATTGTAACAGTCGCAGGGCACGTTGACCATGGAAAGACATCGATATTAGACTCTATTAGGAGCTCCTCTGTCCAAGAGGGTGAGGCTGGAGGAATTACTCAAAAGATATCCTTTACTTCTTATCCTATTGAAAAACTTAAAGCAGCATGCCCTTTAATTGAAAAATCAGGTATAAACCTAAACATTCCAGGATTTCTTCTAATTGACACTCCCGGACACGCTGCATTTACTAATTTAAGGAAAAGGGGGGGTTCACTTGCAGATTTGGCAGTTTTAGTAATTGACATAACTGAAGGAATTAAACCTCAAACTGCTGAAGTAATTCAAATTTTAAAATTAAATAAAACTCCATTCATAATTGCTCTAAACAAAATAGACAAAATAACTGGATGGAAAAAATTAAGTGAAAACTTGAAAGATTCTGTTGAGATGCAAGGAGAAAGAATAAAAGAGGTATTCAATGAAAAGTTTTACACTCTTGTGGGTTCACTTCAATCATACGGACTTGATACAGATTTGTATTACAACATAACTGATTTCACAAAAAAAATATCAATGGTTCCTTGTTCAGCTCAAACAAAAGAAGGAATCCCAGAATTAATTATGATGCTATGTGGATTAAGTGAAAAATTTCTAACTAAAAGGCTTGCCCTTAATCCTGAGCCAAAAGGGGTTATGCTTGAAGTTAAAAAAGAAAGAGGAAATGAATCAGTTGAAGCAATCCTTTATGATGGAGAACTTAAAAGGACCGATGAAATTGCAGTTGCTTCTTTAACAGGAGAACCCATTATAACAAAGATAAGAATTTTAGAAGAAATAATGCCTTTGTCTTCAAAATTTAAAACAATTGAAAAAGTAAAAGCTTCAACAGGAATAAGACTCCAATTAATTGGCCCCAACGGGGTTTCCTCTGGAGTAAAGCAGGAAATTCTTCCGGGAATGCCTTTTGTTAAATTTAAAAATAATTTAAAAGAAATAACGGAGCTTTTCAAAAAAGAATTAGGTGAATCAATACAAACAGAAAAATATGGAATAGTTGCAAAAGCTGATTCTTTAGGAAGTCTTGAAGCACTTCTAGTTCTCTTAAAACAAAATAATATTAAAGTTGTTAGAGCCGGAATAGGAGACATAAATAAAGTTGATGCAATAAATGCTAAAGCTAACTTAGAAATAAATGAACTTGATTCAGTGGTAGTTGGTTTTAATGTAAAAGTAACTGATGATGCAAAAGAAATTTCTTCAAAAATAAAAATGATTACCGATGAAGTTGTTTACAAAATTATAGAAGACTTGGTGGAATGGAGAAAAGAAAAACAAGCTGGAATTGAAAAAGAAAGGTTAATGGGACTCTCAGCCATATGTAAATTAGAAATTTTGCCTCAATATGTATTCAGAAATACTAAACCCGCAATTTTTGGAGTGAGAGTTATTGGAGGAAAATTAGTAAAAAATCTTTCAATAATTAATGAAGATGATGAAAAAGTGGGAAACATTAAAAATATTCAAAAAGATAGAAGTTCCGTTGACGAAGCTCATGAAGGAGACGAATTAGCTATTTCAATTCCAAATGTAAACTTTGAAAGACAACTTAAAAATAAAAGATTTCTTTATACTAACCTCGGAGAAACTCAATTTAAAGAATTCAAAAAGAATAAAGACCTTTTAACTGGAAATGAAATAAGCACAATTAAAGAAATTTCTGAAATAAAAAGAAAAACAAAAGAAGATTGGGGAATTTAAAAATAATAATTTTATAAACTAACAATTCTGAAGGTTAGAATGGTAAAAACTCTTGAGGTGTGTAGTGCAATTATTCTTGAACCCGTAAAAAGAGGAAAAAATAATACTTGTTACATTATTTTTGAAGAAAAAAATGGAAAAGAAAAAAAATTCTTAAATGAAGTAGATAGTTTAAAGGGACTGGTAAAAATAATTGAAAAGGAGGCAGAACATACCAGTAAAAATTCTGACAAAAACCTTAACATTAAGTATCCCCTAGATCGAGGACATTATTTTCATAAACCAACTAATAAATTTTATGAATATTCTGAATTTTGGAAAGGAAATATAACAACCATTTCAAAAACAATTGCAAACAAACCTAAGAAATAATTTTATTTTTTGCCGACAATTTTTACCGGAATACCCATATATGTTTCAAGATTAATCTTTTCAAAAGTATTATTAAAAAAAGGAATGGTCGTATTTCCCATATATTGTAATCTTTCCGTCATCACCATAATGAAAATTGATCATCTTCTGACTAGCCAGATCTTTTCTACCTTTAATTAAACCAAAATTTAATCCGCCTAGACTACTTGGATTAATTTTATCAAAATAATATTCTTCTTGGCTAAGAAGAAAATCTTTATCAGTTCGATTAAAATATTTTTCTAAAAAAGTTCTTGTTGCATGGAAATCTGCTTCAACTACTGAAGGTTTTCTCGAATTCATCTTATCTTTTTTTAGAAACCAGGCTTTCTAAATCTTTTTGTTTAAATTCTTTTAAATTACTTATAATTTCCCCATATACACTTTTATCCAGAACCTAAATTAATTTACCAACCTTACTCAAGTCTTCCTCATCTTTCAATTTTCCCTCTGAGATAATAACACTTGACCCATTTGCACTAAATTTTACCAAAGAATAGTCAAAGATTAATTTTTTAGATCTATTAAGCTGAAACCCCAAATCTGTAGATTTTCTATTTTTATAATTTGGAAAAGTAAAATAATGATAATCCGCACCAAAAAGTTCTCTCATTCTTGTTTGCTTTCCTTCACTAGGTCGTGCAAATTTAGAATTAACTTTCGAAGAATATCTAACTAAAAAGTCCCTTAAAGAAAACAAATAAGAATCATTAAATTGTGGAAGGTTATTGTTTCTTTCCATTAAATATCTAAGGAAATCTCATTTTTAAGAATTATTATTGTAAAACTTATCTACTTTTGATAAATTCCTTTAACAATTTGACAACTTCTACCTTTTTGTAAGGTAAAAAATTTATTGAACCAGCATTTTTGTGTCCACCACCATTTGTGAAAGCCCCAGGAACTTTTTTATTTAAAAAATTAATCAATTCATGGACTGAAAAATTCGCTTCATCCGTTGCTCTTAAGGTTATTGCAGTGTTCATAAGCCCCGCAGTAACTAAAGAAGTTACTTTTTTTTCATGTTGATAATTGTCATGAATCAGACTTACTGCTCTACCTGGTTTAGGGAAAAATCCAAATCCAGGAAAAGTTTGTTCAATTTCAATTGTTTGAAGTATAACCTTCCCAATTTTTTCTTGGTGAGCATTACTTTTACCAATTGCAAGCCCTTTTCTATCAAGTTCTCTAATATAAGGGGCCATTAAACTAACTAATTCTTTTTGTTTTTTTCTTGGTTCTCCAAATAAAACTTCGATATATTCACGTACTTCCATAAACCTAACCTTAGCCGAAACATAATCAATAACCAGAGCAATATCACTCAAAAGCTCTTTTGAATATCCTTCAGTTTGTGCAATCTTCATATATTCTTGCATCACTTTAGGGTTTCCAAGGTCAATTCTATCAGCAAAACCTGCCATTGCAGGAATTTGATTTATATTTTCAACATTAGGATTAACAAAACGAGCAAATTCAGTACAAAGCATTCCAGCCGAAAAATGTGAACCATCCTCTCCAACTAAAAAAGGATTAATGTGAACCATTACTTCTTTACTAATTACATCTTTGTCAAATCCATGGTGATCAATTACAATAAAATCTGCTCCATGAACCTTCCCTTGTTTAATTCCCATTAAGTCTTCTTCCCCAGAACCATTGTCAGCAATTATAATTAAAGGCATCTTATTTGAAAATTTTGCAACATTTCTAAGTGAGTTTGCCATATCTCTAATTGAGTCATCAATTTCATAAAATGGAGCTTGACTAGGTGCACGTAAGAAAAATTCCCAAGGAGCCTTAACTGAACTATGTTGTTTCATAATTAAAGGTAATATTGCTCTTTCAAGTGAAAAACCTGATGAATAACCATCCGCATCGTTGTGATGCCTTACAATTATTGGTCTGTTTTGAATTATTGCAAGCCTTACTTGTGTTGCAGCTTCAATGAACCTTTCCTTTAATTTGTCAAGAATGGGACTTTTAACTAAAAATTCAGGAGGAGTTACTTTTGCCCTATTTTTCTCTAACTTTTTTAAGTCTTCTAAAAATTCTTTTCTTTCATCTTCCCCTAATTTTTTTATAAACTTAATTTCCCCTTCAAGTTCTCCTTGATATTCTGCAACATTTACTGTTGCTTTTACAGTGTCTCCCTCTTCAATTTCAGGATAAGCACGAAGCCCTGGACCAATAAACCCTTTAAGAGATAAATTTCCTGTTCCATCACTAACTACAAAAATTGTTGGACCTCCAGTTTGAACTACTCGATTAACTATTCCCGTTACAATTGCATTTCCCTTAGAATTCAAATCAATATCTTCTATTAAAAACTTTTTTGACTCAATATTATTAAATGATTTTGTCAAAGGTTTTCGAAAATTATTTTTTTGTTTTCCTTTATTTTTTTTGCTTTTCATTCTTATTCGTTTACAATACTAAAATACACTTATTCAATTAAAAAGCTTTGCATATGCCACATCAAAATCTTTATAAACAAACTTCTATAAAATAATTCATGGCATTCAAGATAAATATTGGTGAAAAATCAGGTAAAACTTACAAATTGGAAGCAAGTGCTCAGGGCTTGATTGATAAAGAAGTTGGAGACAAAATTGACGGAAAAGAAATTAAGAGTGACTTTGATGGTTATGAATTCGAAATTACTGGTGGTTCAGACCAAGCAGGTTTTCCATTGTTTAAAGAAGTTCCAGGACAAATTCTTAAAGGAGTTTTATTAAAATACGGAAAAGGAATGCACAAAAAACCCCGTAGAGAGGGAAAGAAACCTGCAGCTGACAAAAAACCAAGAGGACTTAGACTCAGAAAAACTGTAAGAGGAAGAGTAATTTCCGATGCTGTTGTTCAAATTAATTTAAAAGTTTTAAAAGCTGGTAAAAAACCATTAGTTGAAATTTTTGCTCCTGCAGCTGAACCTGCAGTTGAAACTCCTGCTCAATAGACCTTCTTTTTCCCTTAAAATATTCTTTAAATTTTAGCCTACTAATTGTTACTATTTTTGTTACCCTTTCTAAAAGACAACATAATAGAAACATTTATATACTGTGCATTTGTATTACTTTTAACTTAAAAGTAATAACATTTGAGTTAAAATTTAAAATGAAAACAAGATTAAGTATAACAATTGATGAGGAAAAAGTTAAAGTTGTAAATGAAATTTTAAAGAAAGGGCTCTTCAGAAATAAATCCCACATCTTTGAATATGCTTTAATTAAATTTTTAGAAAATCAAAAGGGAGGACAAAATTAAATGACAAACGACAAATACAAAAGTATGATTGGAAAACCAAGTTACACTTTAAGTGAAAATAATAAATCAAAAAAGTCAGGACTTTTAAAAAAAATAGTCTTGGTTACAATTGGAACTGTAGGTATATTTGCTGTAGGAAACAAATTGTACCAAAAACTTGAAACTCCTGCAAATATGATTATGGAAGCAAAAGAAATTTACAATCCAATCCAATCAAATAAATTATGGCAAGCATACATGGGAGAAAGAGAATTAAATGGATTTTTACATAATTCAAATTCTTGGAAAGCGTATCAAGAGAAAACAAAAGAACTTAATGGTGGAAGCCTAAAAGATATTGTTTACACTCCAGATGCAAACCATAACGGAAAAGCAAATTAATTTTTTATTTTAATTTATTTTACCTTATACTCTAAAAAAGATTAGGAAAACCTTTTTTAACTCCTCTCTTCTAACTTTTTTATGACAAATGAAAAAAGTGCAATAGCTGCTCTTCCAGAAATTAATGTGGGAGTCGTAGGACACATTGACCACGGAAAAACAACCCTACTTTCTAGGTTAACTGGAAAGTTTGCAGATACACATTCTGAAGAACTTAAACGGGGAATTACAATTAAGTTAGGTTACGCTGAACTTATAATTCATAAAGATGGAGATAAATTTACAACAAAAAAAGGTAAACCCTTTCGTTATGTTTCTTTTATTGATGCACCGGGCCACGAGATGCTTATGGCAACAATGCTTTCTGGAGCGGCAATTATTGATTCTGCTATTTTAGTTGTTGCGGCAAATGAAGGAATTAAACCCCAAACAAAAGAACACTTTATGGCACTTCAAGCAAAAAAAATAAAGAACATTATTATTGTTCAAAATAAAATTGACTTAATTCCAAAGGAAAAAGTAATTGAAAACTATAAAAAAATTAAAGAATTTGTAAAAGGAACAATTGCTGAAAATGCTCCAATTATTCCAATATCGGCTCAACAAAATGTAAATATAGACAAACTTTTAGAAGCTTTAAGTGAATTACCTATTCCAAAAAGAGATGAAACAAAAAACCCAATTTTTTTAATTGCAAGAAGCTTTGATATAAACAAACCAGGAACAAAAATAGATTCCCTTCATGGAGGAATATTGGGGGGAATTTTA
>JAACWA010000028.1 GCA_009992175.1 archaeon | reverse complement strand
GGTTTTCTTCAGCATAATAAAATAAAGAAACACCATAACCAATCTCCCTAAGCAAAAAAGCCAAAAGTTCAGACTTTCCTTCACAAGAAGCCCTATTATCAAATAAAGTTTGGTAAGGATATTTTGATAACCGAACTTGGTATTTTCCACCAAAAACTGAAGCAAATTCTGGTTCCCCATAAGGAATATTTTGGACCAAATTAATCGCAATTCTTGCTTGGTCAAGCGTAGAATCAGGAGCCATGTTTTGTATTTCAGTAACCAAAGGCATTAACGCTTCACGCTGAATTGGATCATCAATTTTCATTAATTTAAAATCATCACGACGAGGAATTTCACCAACAGGATAAAAAATCATTTTAGGAAGTGTATCTAAATAATTCAAAACCTTTTGATAAAATTTAAAATTAATCTCTTTTTCTTCATTTCTTAAATTTAAATTTAATGGAATATTAATTTCTTCTTTGTAATAATTACTTGTACAAGTTGTATCTATTTTATCCAATGCATCTGGACACCCGCAACTAACTGCATCTTTAATTAAAATTCCATCAGAACAATAATAGGGTTTATTTAATGAACAAGTTGAATAAAATGTTCCATCTCCACAACTCAAAACTTCCGTTACTTTTTCATCATTCATGTAAAAAACTAATACAAAAAAAATCATAATTAAAAGAATTAACATTCCAAACAAAAAATATTTTTTTATATAATAAAGAAGTCCTTTTCTATCTTTTTGTAAATTTTCTAAAATGTTTTCCCCTTCTTCCATTTTATTCCTTTTTCCAAGCCTCATTAACTTTTGTTATAATTTCAACAAGCTTTGGTTGAAATTCATTTGCCCAATACAAAATTGATTCATCTAAAAATTTCTTTGCAAGTTCTTTGTCAGACTTTAAATTTACAAGAGAACTCATACTAGAAAATTCCATTGTTTTTTTAATTAACTTCCAAAGCATTTTTTTATCTTCCTCACTGCTAAAAAGTTTTGCTTCAGTTTGACTTGCATAATATCCTGAATTGGGTAAAAGTAAATTGTTAAAGTAGCTGTGCCAATCACGAAAATTACTTGCAACAACACTACAAAGTGCCTTGTATAAATAACCTGGAACAAATCCCTTGTCAATTATTCCATTTCTTAAATTAAAATAATCATCCAATTGATCTAGTGTATAAGTAAAACCAAACTCCTTTTGTAAGTCACTAAATGCCTCTTCAAACTCTTTTAGTAACCTCTTTTTGTCATCCATACAAAACAAAAGGAAATGTCTTATTTAAAGATTTTCAATTCAAAACTTCCTCTAAGAGTTCAGAGAATTCTTTTAATCCAGAATATGTATCAAAGTGACCTTGATTTTTGAGTTCAACCAATCTTCCCTTTAATTCCTTCTCAAAAATTTTAGCACTAATTATTCCTTCTTCATCTTCATCATTAGAAGAAAAAATAATTATATCTTTAACATTATTTTTAATAGCTGAATTAATTTTAAAATTATACATCTCATTTTCTCCTTTCGGATATTCTAAAGAAGGTACTTTCCAAGGTGCAACCAAAATAAGTTTCCTAACTTTTTTATCTTTCTCACCTAACCAACGAACAAGAAAAGATGCACCAGCACTGTGTCCAATTAAAATATCATCTTCATCAATTTCAATTTTCTCAAATTCTTTTTTCCAATCAGAATAATTTGGATTCCACGCCTTTGGCATTAAAGAAACAAAACAAGAAATTCCCTTTTCATTTAATTTTTCCTTTAACCAAAACATCCATGGACTTTGAGGATTATCCTTTTCATCATCTGCAATCCCATGAACAACAATAACTTTCATATCCGAAAAAATCAACTAAACCTTTTATATTTTCCCAAATTATAATCTCCTAATTTTTCTCCTTAATTTCTTAAAAAAAATTTCTTCGTAAATAGGGTGGGCGGGACGCGAATACAAATTTGGGCGTGACTAATAACGAAGAAATTCCCAAAACCATTTTTGAATTATTTTTGAATTAGTTTGGAATTTCAACAGACAACGCGTACTTCGGTACGTGTTCGTCGGGCGAACATTTCAAAATAATCAAAAAGAAACAAAAATCATTCCAAAAAGAAAGCTGGTTGCCCTGGCCTCGCCTTCTTAGCCTTTCCTTCAGGGTCATACTTCCCTTCGTCTTTTACAGAATAAATAATGGTTTCTTTTCCTAGTTCTTTTTCTAAAACTCCTTTATCTAACTTAGAAGTTTCAAAAGGAATGACATACAAATAAACTTTTTCAAAAGAAAGTTTTTCTAAATGAGGTTTAATTAAATCAATAACTTTTTCGTTCAAATTAATTTCTTTTTTCTTAACTTTTAATTTGTCTTCATCAAAACTAGGCCATTCACTCTTAGAAATAAATTCCTTATTTCCTAATTTTTCCCAAAGTTCTTCAGTAATATGTGGACAAATTGGAGAGAGTAACTTCAAAAACTTTTCATAAGTTTTTTTTGATGAACCTTTTTCAATTAAATCAAATAAAGATCGCAGTTCAATTGTCGCTTTTCTATATTGAAAAGTTTCATAATATTCTGTA
>JAACWA010000045.1 GCA_009992175.1 archaeon | reverse complement strand
GATTTTGGAAAATCAAAATTTCCATTAGGAACTAAAGCATTTACTAATTTAGTGCCATATTCGGAAGCGTCATATTTGGCATCTTGCCAGACAGTTCTAACAGTTCCAAAATCTTTTCCTATCTCAATTTCTATTCTATCTTTAGATTTTCTAACTTTTAAGAAATCTTTTATAGATTCTACACTCTGACGAGCATATCTCCATTTTCTCTCTACTCCTTGTATGTCTATAGGATAGATGTGATATAAATCTCCCTTTTTCTCTGTTTGTGCTTTTGGATGAAAATCATTCTTAGGAACATCACCAAATCCAACAATTTTATCTCCCTTAACAATTATAGGATAAAAACAATTTCTTGCGTCTGTCCTTAGTGATTCGCCACCCCAATTTCTCAAATTACTCCAATATATCTCATCTTCTCTTAACTTTCTATTACCTATAACTTTCTGTCCTCTGGGAACAACAAAAAAAGCAAATTCATTAGTATATGAAAAATTTTTACCTTGAACACCTCTTGGATTATGAACAATCGTTACTAAATGAACCTCATAATCAAAAAATACTTCTTCAAGCAAACAACCTAATCTCCATAATTCATTTTTATCAATAGCACATATTAATACGCCATCTTTTTTTAAGAGATTTTTAGCAATCTTTAATCTCTTCTCCATAAAATTTAACCATTTGCTATGTCTATAAGCATCTTCTTTATCCACATAATCATTATTATATTTCCAATTTCTCGCACCCGTATTATATGGGGGGTCTATGTAAATAACATCTATTGCTTTATTGTGTATGAAATTTAAAACAGCAAGTGCATGGTAGTTATCTCCTTCAATCATAATATTATATTTTGGGTCTTGGTTGTCTATTGATTTGGTTTTAACTTCTTGCAATACAGGAAATTTTCCCTCTTCTTCTCCAAAAGTTTCTTTATTTTGTGTTCCATCCCAATTAAGATAATAATCAAAAACCTCTTTTGTTTTATCTCTCTCCCAAACCAATCCAAAAGTCTTTTGTTTCTTTAATGCTTCAACTTCTTTAATCAAATCTTCTTTATTCCAATTAGTATAATTTGGTTTTGCCATTTAGATAACTCCAGATGTCTGCATATTCTGTTTTTGTTGGTCTTAAAATCATTTGGTAACACTCTCCACGATAGTTATAGGATTTAATAAATTATAAACTCTTTTCCTGCTATCTTTCTCGTCAAGATTAACAGCAATCCATCCCGCATTTTTTAATTCATTAAACATAACGCTTACTACATTTCCATCTACAAATTTTAATTCTTTCTTCGCCTGTTCAAAAGTAAAGTTTTTATCACCAAACTTTTTCC
>JAACWA010000006.1 GCA_009992175.1 archaeon | reverse complement strand
GATAAAAAAAGAACCGCATGGAAATGAAAATAGAATAATTTTACAAAAATAGTTGTTTCATCTTGTTTCAAGAATTAATTATAAAGTTTTTTTCACTCAGTTTTGTATGGAAAAAACACAACTCAAAAATAAAATTGAAAGATTAGTTGCACTTGGAACAATAGGTTTACTTTATTTAGGAATAATAATCATCGGAATTAAATACAACACAAATTCAATATAATTAGAAAGGAGGAAAAATAATACAAATGAAAAAGATATACTCAATATTTCTTATGGCTTTCTTAGTAGTAGGTTTGTTAGGAATTGTTTCAGCAGAAGATCAATCAAGCGATGTTGTAATAAAAAATCCTGGGCAAATAAATGCTTTTGAGAGGGCAATGGAGAAATTTAGATTATCTTTAATTTCAGATCCAGAAAAACGTGTTGAAAAAAGTTTGGATTATGCTGAAGAAAGGTTAGCTGAAATCGAAAAATTAACTGAAGAAGGAAAAATCGATGAAGCCGAAAAACTTCAAGCAGAATATGACCTTATGATTCAAAAAGCTGAAAAGGCTATGGAAAATTTTGAAGCTAACGGTGATGTGAACAAGTCTGAAAATGCCCTAAGAGAAATGGCAAGAATTCAAAACAAAATAGAAAACCATGAAGAAAAGTTAAACGAGATTCATGCAAGAATTCTTGAAAGAGTAGGGGAAAATATGACTGATGAAGAGTTAGCACAATTTGAAAGTCTTTTTGAAAAAGTTTCTGAAAAGAGTGATTCGATTGCAGAAAAAGCAATAACTAGAACAGAAAACCTTGAAACAAAATACAAGGTACTTTCTGAAATGAGTGATGAAGAACTTCAAACTCTTTTAGATAATATTGATTCAGAAGAAGGTTTAACTCAAGCAAGGGAAGTTAGAAAAGTTCGGGATGAAGAAAGATTCCAAAGAGAAGTAGAAGTTAGAGAACAAAATCTTGAAAGAATTAAAGAAAGATTACAAGCTAACGAAAACTTAACTGAAGAACAAAAACTTCAAATCCAAGAAAAAATTTCTAAAGAAGAAGGAAAGCTTGAGGAATTCAAGTCAATGAAAGAAGAACTTCAACAAAAAATGGAAGAAAGACGTAGTGAACTTGGAGAAATGAATGGTAGTTTAAACCAAATTCGAGAAGAACAACGTGAAGAAGCAAAAGAAAGAATTGCTGACGAATTAGAAAAAAGAAACGGTAGCAATTCTGACGATGTTGAAGAGGAATCTGAAACTGAAGAAGAAAACTAAATTTGTTCAATTTTTTATTTTTTATTTTTTTAATTAATTTTATAAGCTTTATTTAGCTAAAAATTAAATGTTTGAGAAAGAAAATTTTCAAAAGAAATTTCTTAATTTGAAAGAGGAAGGAGATTTGAATGAGAAAGAATTTGAAAAATGTACTTTTTTGAATTGTAATTTTACTGGCGCCAATTTTGTTAAGTCCACTTTTACCGATTGCACTTTTGAAGGATGCAAAATAGTTTTGACAAAAATAGATTTTGCAAAATTTAATCAGGTATTGTTTAAAGAATGCAAGATTTCAGGAATTCATTTTAATAAATTGAATCCCTTGTTTTTGACAATGGAGTTTGAAAAATGTGCAATAAAACATTGTGATTTTTCTGATATTAAGTTAAATAAAACAAAATTTACTTCTTCTATTCTTGAAGGATGTGATTTTATTTCTACTGAGCTTAAAGGAGCAAACTTTCGTAAAGTTAAATTTGAAGATGTTGTTTTTGATAATTGTAACTTAACTGAAGCAAATTTTTTGGGGGCCGAAGGGTTTAGAATAAATCCAACAAACAATAAAATTTTCAAAGCTAAGTTTAATCGGGATAATTTGCTTGGACTTGTCTATGATTTTGGAATAATTACAGAATAGTCTAACTTATAAACCGTCATTTCTTACTTTTTTCGTTAGACAACTGGACTCCTTGGATTCAAATAAATTCAATTCGGTCCTCGGATTTCGTTTAGCGAAATCCTTGCGGAAACTTTTCCGTAAAAAAAGTTTAGGGAGGCATAAAACAAGATGAGTAAGAAAATTTTTGTAGGAAATTTACCTTTCAAATATAGAGGAAAGGAATTAAGAGATCTTTTTTCACAATTTGGAGAAATTGAAGACGCTACTGTTATTCTAGACAAATTTACAAAGAAATCGAAAGGTTTTGGATTTGTAACTTTTGTAAATGATGCAGATGCAGATAAAGCAGTTTCGGAAATGAATGAAAAAGAAGCTGAAGGAAGACCTTTAACTGTTAACGAAGCTAAAGCGCGTGAATAGTTTTTGGAATAATTGATTTATTTTTATTTTTATATGTTAAGAGAATAGAACGGAGGAAAATTTAAGATGAGTAAGAAACTTTTTGTAGGAAACTTGGATTTCAAGACAACAACGGAAGACTTGGAAAAAATGTTCTCAGAATTCGGAGAACTCGAAGAAGTTAATGTTGTTACTGACAGAGATACTGGAAGAAGTAAAGGTTTTGGATTTGTTACATTCTTTGAAGATAATGAAGCTGACAAGGCAATTTCGGAGATGAATGAAAAAGAAGTTAACGGAAGAAAAATAAACGTTAATGAGGCAAAGGAAAAAGAAGATAGACCTGAGAGAAATTCCAGAGAAAGATTTGTCAGACAAGAAAGAGAACCACAAGAT
>JAACWA010000008.1 GCA_009992175.1 archaeon | reverse complement strand
TATATCCATTGTTTTTCCTCCAGGTTTAATAATATATTCCTTTGGTAATATATAAATATTACGCAAGGAATATTTATAAACCTTTCTATTCTAAAAATAAATTATTTTATTATCTTAAAAGTTGAAAAGATTTTTAACAAACAGAATACAATAAAACTTTATGAAAAAAGATATTTTATTTGTGATAAAAATTGCTAATAAAAAAGACACAAATGGTTGTATAAAATTAAGTGAGGATTCATGGCCAGAGTGGTGGGCAAAAAATGAAACATTAGGTAAAAAACATATTAGAGAATGTGTAAAAGGGAAACGATGTTTGATTGCAACTGCAAATAAGGAAATTGTTGGCTTTTTTGTTTGGGGAAATTTATGGAACAAGATTCATATTCAGGGTATATTTGTTAAAGAGAATTATCGTAAAGCTGGAATTGCCACAAAATTCCTTGAAAAAGCTACAAGGATTGCAGAAAAGCAAGGATTTAAAGAAGTTATTAGTGACTGTGATATTAGTAATAAAAAATCAATTTCATTTCACTTGAAAAATGGTTTCAAAAAAAACGGGCTAATAAAAAAACATTGGGACAATGAAGATTCATATGTATTTTCAAAGAAAATATAAAATTTAGTACTGCAAAAAGTTAGCAGTTTAATTCCATTCTAAAAAACTTATTTAAAGAAAAAGCATTTTAGTTTGATATGGAAAAACACGATTTAGTGATTGTTGGTGCTGGACCTGCTGGTTTTAGCGCTGCGATTTATGCTGCAAGATATAAAATGGATGTTTTAATGATTGGACAAATACCGGGAGGAATTGCTTCAACTGCACATGACATTAGAAACTATCCTGGATTCGATAAAATTTCTGGAATGGAACTTATGATGAAAATGATTGATCAAACAAAGAAACTTGAGGTACCAATAAAACAAGATGCGGTAATTGACATTAAAAAAATTGATGAAGGATTTTTAATTAAGACAAGTAAAGAAGAAATCTTGGGTAAAAAAATTATTCTTGCAACTGGAACTGCACGTAGAGAACTTGGGCTTTCACGTGAAAAAGAATTGACAGGGAAAGGTGTTAGTTATTGTGCAACTTGTGATGCTGGTTTTTACAAAGACAAAACAGCTGCTGTTGTTGGAGGAGGAGATGCTGCACTTACTGCTGCTTTGCTTTTAGCAAAATTTGCAACTAAAGTTTATGTAATTTATAGACAAACTGAATTCACAAAGGCGGAAGTTAGTTGGGTTGATGAAATTAAAAAAACTGAAAATATTGAAGTTTTATTTAATGAGGAAGTAACAGAATTAATTGGAGAAGAAAGATTAGAAAAGGTTAAATTATCTAGTGGGAAGGAATTAGAATTGAATGGGTTGTTTATTGAAATTGGTGGAACTCCAAACACGAAGTTGGCTGAAGAATTAAAACTTGAATTAGAAAATGGTTCAATTGTTGTTGATAAAGATCAAGCAACAAATGTTAAAGGAGTATTTTGTGCAGGAGATGTTACAAATAGACCTTTCAAACAAATAATTACTGCTGCAGGCGACGGTGCAACTGCTTGTTACACTGCATTTAAGGAACTCCGAAAAGAAAAAGCACAACAACAATAATTTTAAAATTGGTTTTACTAGTTTTTTTATGGGGAGAAGTTTATATCATATTATTTTGGGACTTGCTGTTATTCTTTCTGAAATAGAACATATTGGAATGAGAAAAATTGCTGAGAGTTATTCTTCAAAATTGTCTTTGGAAAGACAAAAACAATTTTTACAAAAAGGTAAAACTTATTATCAAAACCCTTCAATTAGAAAGCATCAAAGTTATCACAATAAAACAATTCCTCTCGGATGTCGTGACACGAGAAAGTCTTACCGAGGATTAGAAATAAAAAAGAATAATTATAGGAAAAAGATAAGGGAAGAGTATAAGAATAATTAAAAAGGAAGATTTTTTTTGTTTTTTATGAAAGGGTTAATTGGATTAGTTATTGGAACAAATTTATTATTTTCGCAAGTTGAAACTTGTGATGCGACTTTAACACAACAAAAATATTTGTTTAACAAAGTTTGTAAATATGTTGAATTTAATCAAGGAAATTATTTATTGAATTTGCCAAAAGTTGAAGGAATTCGTGAAGAGGAGACTAAAATTCCTTTAGTTTCAGAAAAAAAGAATCAATATGGAAAGACAAAATCAAAGGTTAAAGATTATTCTGCTCTCAAAAAATTTTACAAAGGTAATGGAAGAAGTATGCATTGCTGTTAGGGTTGATTTTATTTCATATGAAAATTTTAATGTAGCTCAAATTTTTCAAACGGTTTGAATCGATTGGAAAACGATTCAAAGAAAAATGAATTGGACTCACAGAATTTTTCTTAATTCTGTTCGGTCCTCGAAATCCTTTTTGGATTTCTTGCGGACATTTTTATTTTATGTTATGATTTTATTCGATTGGAAAACGAATAAAATCTGTAAAAAAATGAGCTCAAATTTTTTATTTAATTTTTGCTCCCTTAAAAAATCGCAAAAATTTTTAATCCAAATTTGGCAACATAAATTATTTTTGATATAAATTCATAAAATTCATTTATATTACAAAAAAAATTTATGTGGGTTCGTGTTTTACAAAACACTCGCCACACATTATTTTTCAAACAGTTTGAATCGATTGGAAAACGATTCAAAGAAAAATAATGTGAGGGACAGGGCTCTGTTCCTAATCCGTGAAAGCTTTCCTAAACTCATTTCATTTATTTATTGAAACTTTCAGAATTACTCAACCTGCGAACGCAGTTTCTCACCTAAAAAATAAAAATGTGAGGGACAGGGTTCGAACCTGCGTAGATATAAAATCACAAGATCTTAAGTCTTGCCCGTTTGACCACTCCGGCACCCCCACACAATTTTGCCAAGCCATTTTGCAAGACTTAAAGTCTTGCCCGTTAGAATGAAGCTTCCTGTTGGAAGGTTTATTCTCACCGACCGCGGGGAGAGTGTGACACTCCGGCACCCCCACATGATGCTGAATAAAAAAAATAACAGAGTTTAGCTTAAAAAGTTAACTAATCTTATTCTTTCTTAGTTTCAACTTTTACTCCAAGTTGTTCAAGCCTTTGAATGTGTAAGCCCATAATTTTTTCAACATTTTGAATTATTTTCCAGAGTTCAGCACGTTCAGAAGCAAGAGTTGTTAATGCACCTTGATGAAAACCAATTTCCATTTCTTTTGGCATTTCAGGAGACTTTCCTTCAGAAGGAACATTATTCCCCAAGGCATTTTCTAAATTTTCTTTGTTTATATCCATTTTAACCTCCTTGTATTTGTTATAACTATAAAGTGATACTATTCTTTATATAAGTTTTGGTTTAAAATTTTCTTTTGGTTTTATATTTGGATTTGTTAGAATCATAAAGTGATTTATTTTTCCAATTTTCTTTGTCTTTTTTTCTTCCAACAAATTCTTCATAATTAATTGGAGGAAGTTCCATAATCAAATCCGCTTTTACTGAAAGATTTTCTAATAATTCTTTTTCAAAGTCTGGCTTCTTGAAATCTTCTCCAACAGCAACAATAACTATTCCTCTTTCTTTTTCTTGTAATAATTTTTCTGCTAAATCGCACTCTTTTAGAAACGACATCCCTGCACCACAATGTCCCATGATAATTATGTCTTTATTTGAATAAGTTTTTTTTATTTGACTCAAAGAATAATTTGGTTCTAAGAAACTAGAATATTCAATTACATCTTCCAAAAATTCTTGTGTACTTGAATAATTTTTTTGAATTTTTTGTATTTCTGGAGAATGCCCAACTAATGTTATTCCATTTTTCAAAACTAGCTTTTCTAAAATTTTATCTTTTTCCATATAAATTTAGACTTCTTTAGTTTTATATGGTTTTCTTTTTGGATAAAATCAGAACGTCAAAGCTAAATTAATTATTTTTGATTTTACAATATGAAAAAAGAAATTATTTTACTTTTATTGTTGATTATTACTTTATTTACAATAAATTATTCTTACCTAGATTCAAAATTGGTTTTAGCATTTCAGAATTATGAAACTGGAATTGTTGAACGAGTAATTGACGGAGACACGATTGTTATTAATGGTACTTCAATTAGACTTTTAGGAATTAACTCTCCTGAAAAAGGGGAAATTGGTTACAATCAGGCAAAAGGATTTTTGGAAGAAAAAATTTTAGATAAAGAAGTTGAAATACATTTTGAGGGAAATAAATTTGATAAGTATCACAGAGAACTTGCATATATTTATTTTGAAGGAAAAAATATAAATTTAGAAAGTGTCCAATTAGGTTATTCTAATTTTTATTTTCCTTCTGGAAAGACTTCTCTTTATTCAAAATTCAACGAAAAATGGCAAGAGTGTTTAGAAAATAATTACAATTTATGTGAAAGGTCGAATCAGACTTGTCTTATTCTTGATTGGTTGCCAACAAAACAAACTGTTGAAGTGAAAAATATTTGTAATAAAGAAATTGATTTGAAAGGATATTCAATTAAAGATGAAGGAAGAAAAAAATATGTTTTTCAAAAGAAGATAATTTCTCCGTATGAAAAAATAATTTTAACAGAGAAAGATTGGAATGAAACTTATGTTTGGACAAAAACAGGGGATTCTATTTTTTTCAGAGATAATTTTGGAAAATTGATTTTTTATGAAAATTATTGAGTTCAATAAAAAATTTATAAAAAAGATTATTTTCTTTTTGGGATAAATATCAAAAAATAGAAACTATAAACAAATTTTTTTAACTACTTTTAGTAAATCCGGATTTGCTAATTAGAGGTTTTGTTTAACAAAATCTTTGCGGAAGATTTTCCGTTAGAAAATTATAATGGAGGAAAAAGAGATGAAAAATAAAATATTAGCAATTTTATTGTTTAGTGTGTGCTTAGCAAGTTTTGGATTTGTAAGTTCTGCGGAAACTGATACTTTGACTGTTACTGCAAATGTTTTGCCAACAGAAATTAGTATTTCAGTTCCTGAATCAGTTACTTTTCAAGATATAACTCCAGGTTATATTTCTGAGAGAATTGATTTAGATATTAAAAACATTGGAACTACAGATGTTAGTATAACACCAAGATTATCTACGGAATACATAGGAGAAGTTTTTCAAAAACTGGGTTTTAGAAGAGTACTTAGTGATGAACTAATATATATTAGATATTTTGATTTTGACATTGAAAAACCGGAAGTCGTTGGTGGAGAGAGAAGTCAAAATATTTACATGTACTTAGATTTAGAAGATTTTCCTGACGTGGATGATGCATTAATAGATCACACTGCAGAAGTTATTTTTACAGCAGTTCCACTTTAAGAAGATGACAAAAAAATTATTTTATTTCTTTATTTTTATTTTCTTAATTGGGTTTACCTCTTCAGCAACATTTTCAATGTCTCCGTCACAAATAAACTTTGATGAAGAAAAAATCTGTCAAAATGTTAATCTAAAATTAGAAGGAAATGCAACTTTGATTGGAACTGATTTTTGGGCAGAGGATAATTATTTTGAGAGGAAACTTTCAATGCATAATTTAACAGCAGAAGAAGTTGGATTAAAAGTTGATTATCCAAAACTTGTAAACTTATATGGAGAAGAAGAAATTGAAATTTGTATTCAAGGAAAAAAGGGAAATCATCATGGAGTTTTGTTGTATAGGATAGAAGGAAAACCAGTTGAAGTTGGAATTTGGATTGATGCTAATTTTTCAAAACAGAGTTTCATTTCAATTACAGGAAATTCTGTGAAAGAAGAAAAAATTAATCCAAAAAATATTTTTATTATAACGCCAGTTATCTTTTTTATTATTTTAGGAATTTTAATTTGGAAAGCTACAAAAGTTGAAAATCCTGGCGACTCCTAAACTTTATATAGTGATTTTAACACTTATTTTCATGGACTTGGCCGGGAAGTTAGCCCCTTTCCTATATGCAGACGGGCTTTAGGCAGGCGACGAGTAAAGCGTGATTGGTGACTAAAATAAGTCTTTAGTTTTCCGTCGACGTTTTGTCCGTTTCGATCTTGCACTTGCGAATCGGGTCAGGTGGGGAACCAAGCAGCCCTAAACATTTGTCAAGGTGCTTAGCGGGTAGCAAAGCTGAGGAACTCTAAAGGTAACCTTTTTTAGAATCCTTGAGCCATTTACTTGGTCCATATTTATTGAGGTGAAGATGGATAAAAAAGGACAATACTACTTGGTTGCAATTTTAATAATTGTTGCAATTTTTATTGGGATGATTTCTATTCAAAATATCATAAAAAAAGAAAAAAGTCCTTCAATTGATGATTTGGAACTTGAATTACAATTAGAAAAAAGAGCGACTTTTGATTACATTTCAAATAATGATTTAAGTGATATTGAAACAGATAATTTACTTGAAAATTTTTCAAAATCATTTATTTCAAAAATAGACAAACAAAAAGATGTTGTTTTTATTTATGGGAATAAAAATGATTTAAATTACAATTCATATTCAACTGGAAAAACAACAATTTTTTGCGAATTTGATTTAGGTGTAGAAAATTTAACTGAAAAAAATAACATTGGAGAATTTTCTGGAACGGGAAGTGTTACAGGAGATTCACTTGTTTGTTATGTCGATGAAAACCAATATAATTTTTATGTTAGTGACTTGCGAAACCTTTATTATTTAATAAGATATGAATATAGTAACGAGGTATATATAATTTCAGAATGATAAGGGGAATTTTAGAAAAGAAAAATAAGAAAGCCATTAGTGCAATGGTTGGATATGTAATGCTCATTACTTTTGGAATTATAATGAGTGTTATTGTTTACAATTATCTGAAAACTTATGTTCCCAAAGATTTAGCAGATTGTCCTGATGGAACATCCATTTTTGTAAAAGAATATACTTGTGTTGACGGTTGGTTGAATATAACTTTGAAAAATAATGGAAAATTTAATTATGCGGGATATTATATTCATGGAGCAAATTATTCTAATCAAACCATTGCCACCATTAACCTTGTAAAGAATTTTTACAATTCTTCTGATGGGCTTGCACAACCAAGAGTGGACAGTTACATTTTATTTACTGCGGGTAATGAAAATTATATGAAACCAAAAACAGAAGTTTATCATTCTTTTTTGTTAGATAATAATCTTGAATTAATTGAAATTACTCCAGTTAGATTCCAACAAGAAGGAAATTCTGTTAGGTTTGTTTCATGCGGTAAATCAAAGACTCGTGAAGAAATAATTTGTAGTTAACTATTCACTTAAAGTTTTAAAAAGGTAAACACATTAATAATAAAATGAGAGGAAAAAGAGGGGTTTCGCCTGTTGTTGCAACTGTTTTGTTAATTGCTATTGTAATTGTTATTGGACTAATTGTTTTTATGTGGTTTAGAGGAATTACTGAAGAAGCGATTACAAAATTTGATGGTACAAATATTAAATTAGTTTGTGAAGAAGTTACTTTTGATGCTAGTTATTCTGATTCTTATATTTATTTATCTAATTCCGGAAATGTTCCAATTTACAAAATGAAAGCCCAGATTACTGGAGCGGGTTCACATGAAACAATCACCTTGGGTTCAGAAGATGATTCTTGGCCAGAAACAGGTCTTTTACAAGGCGGAACATATCAAGGATTTATTTCTCAACCAGGAGACGAGATGATTTTAATTCCGGTTTTAGCAGGTGAAACAGATGAGGGAGAAAAAACTCATACTTGCGATGAAAGAAATGGAAAGAAAATTATTATGAGTTAAAATGGAAAAAAAAGGATTAAGTCAAATTGTTGGTACTGTTGTTTTAATTATGATTACTGTTGCTTTAGTTGCAGGAATTTGGGGTGTTACAAATACTTTTGTTACAAAAAGATTAGGAGATGCTGAAGCTTGTTATGGAATATTTGACAAGGTCACCTTGAATAATGAATACACTTGTTTTAATGTCACTTCAAACACGACGCTTGTTTCAATAAATCTTCAAGATATTGATTTAGATGCAATTTATATTTCAGTTAATTATGAAACTGAAAATGATGTTTATATTTTGACTAATGAGTCTCAAGTTATTTCTGGAATTTTGCCTTACAATTCTGGATTGACAGAAGTTTTAATGCCTCCAAAAGAGGCAGGAAGAACATATGTAATTGAACGTGAAGATAGACCAACAAAAATTGAACTTGCTCCAAAGTCAAAAGGAAAAGTTTGTGATGTTAGTGATTTTTTGGATAATGTTCCTACTTGTTTGTAATCCTAAACATTAATTATATAAAGAAAAATTTGTTATTTATTCTATAAAAAGAGGGTAGCTTAGGCTCTTTATCATGATAACAAAAAGAGGACAAGTTTGGATTGAAACAGTAACTTATACTTTAGTTGCTTTTGTATTGATTGGATTAGTTTTAGGTTTTGCAAAACCAAAAATTCAGGAAATGCAAGATCAAGCAATAATTGAACAATCAATGAAGATGATTAAAGAAATTGATTCAGTTATACAAGAAATTTCTGAAAAAGGAATTGGTAACAAAAGGAAAATAGAACTAAGCTTGAAAAAAGGAGAAATGGAAATAAATTCGATTAATGACACTATTGCATTCACACTTGAAGGAAGATTTATGTATAGTCAACCTGGACAAGAATACGAAGAAGGAAACATAGCTGTATTAACTGAAGAAAGAGGAGACACATATACTGTTACCTTAAAACGTGATTATAGTGGACTTTACAATATTACTTACACAGATAAAGAAGAAATAAAAAAAATCCAAAAAGGAACTACTCCATATAACATTTATATTACAAACAAGGGAGGGGAAAATAACACAATTAATTTTCAAATTGATTAATGGCTGAAAAAAAATTAAGTATTTTAGATTATCCTCAAGTAGCAATTGATTTTACTCCTAGAATTCCCCCGATGAAAAAAATTAAGGATAAAACAAAAATTAATGTTAGATATTGTATTGTTTCTCCTTTTTGTTATGTTCATATTTATTGGGATCCAAAAGAATATGAAGTGGTTTATGAAATTGAAGAACCAATTTTGACTCCAGAAGAAGAAAAAGATAAAGAATTGATTGTGGAAACTCTACGAAGCATGATTAATTTTAATGAAATAATTGGTGGAAAAAAAGAAACTTTATTTGAATATATTGATAGGCGATTAAAACTTTTGGCTGTTGAACTTGGACTAGATATTAGTTATGAAACTTATAAAAAATTATATTATTATCTTTGTAGAGATTTCATTGGTTTTAATGAGGCGGATCCTTTACTTAGAGATTATTTTGTAGAAGATATTGAATGTAATGGGGCAAACACGCCTGTTTATTTAATTCATAGAGTTTTTAGAAATATTAAAACAAATCTTGTTTTCAAAAATCAAGATAAATTAGAAAATTTTGTTGAAAAACTTGCACAGAGGTGTGGAAAATATATTTCTTATGCTCAACCTATTCTTGATGGTAGTTTACCGGATGGTTCGAGAGTTAATGCTACGTATACAAAGGACATTACAAGTAAAGGTCCAACTTTTACAATTCGTAAATTTACAAAAGTTCCGTGGACACCTTCACAATTAATTGGATTTAATACAATGAGCCCTGAAATGCTTGCTTACCTTTGGTTATTGATTGAATATAAAATGAATATTTTAATTGTTGGTGGAACAGCTTCAGGTAAAACAACTTTACTTAATGCAATTGCATTTTTTATTCCTCCAGAAGCAAGAGTGGTTACAATTGAAGATACACGTGAATTGAATTTGCCTAGGGAGAACTGGTTACCAAGTGTTGCGAGAGGAGCAACAGGAATTGGTGGGGCGGGGGAGATTAATTTATTTGAACTTTTAAGAGCATCATTTAGACAAGCACCAGATTATGTGATTGTAGGGGAAGTTAGAGGTAAAGAAGCTTCTGTTTTATTTCAGGGCATGGCATCAGGTCACTCGTCTATTGCAACAATTCACGCAGATAGTGTTGAAACTGTGATAAAAAGATTAGAAACGCCTCCAATTGAACTTTCTGCTACCTTACTAAATGTTTTAGATAGTTTGTGCATTATGACTCACGCGATTGTTAACAAACAAGAGACAAGAAAACTCCGTGAGATTGTAGAAGTTGTTAATGTTGATTCAGATGGTATTGCACTTACTAATACACCTTTCATTTGGAATGCAGGGGAAGACAGATTTTATTTCAAAAAAGAAAGTAAAGTATTTCAAAAAATATCTACTAGATATGGTCTTAACAGAGATGAATTATTTTTAGAGTTTAGAAGAAGAGCTGAATTATTGTTTAAGATGTATCAACAAAAGATTTTCAATTTTCATGAAGTTCAGGATATAATCAACGAGTATTATAAAAAACCAGAACAAATTTTACAAAAATTTAATATTAAATAAAATGGAAAAAGAAGCAATAACCTTTGCAAGACAACTTTTGGAAAAATTTGATGCAAATATTAAGAAATTGGAAGAAGCCAAAGAAGATAATGATCCTGTTGGATTTAATGAAATAAAAAAGAATTCTTTTGATATTCATCAGGAAATACAAAAGCTATTACAATGATTGATAAAAGATTTGAAAAACTAAAAAAAGTTTTAGCTGAAGAAAAACAACAGCTAAACGAAATTGAAAAATTTCAATCAGATTTAGATAAAGCTGAAAGCGAAGAAAAAATAATGATAAAAAGTCAAATTGAATTGTTGGAAAAAAAATTAAAGGAAACACATTCAAGATTAAAAGATGCGCTTTCAGAATTATTATTTTCAAAACCTCTTGAAATAGAAAAAAAAGAGGACGAGGAAAATCTTAAACCACAAATTCCAAAAAAAGAAAGAGATGATGAGAGTCGTGAAAAACTTGGAAGCAAGGGGGGGCAAAAATATTCTTTAAAACAAATTCAACCAGAAGGATTGGAGATTGAAACTGTAAAAAGAATAAAAAAGGATGAAGAAGAAGCAAAAAAGAAAAAAGAAGAAGCAAAAAAAGACACTTCTGAATTTTCAAAAATTGCAAGTCAAATGTTTTCAAAGTATTCTAGAAAACTTTTAGGAAGCAAATCTTTTCAGGCGTTAGAAGAAGAACTTGTTAAGGCTAACTTGAATTATACCCCTGTTGGTTATATTTCAATGATTATTCTTTCCACTTTCATTTCAGGAATAATTGCAGGATTTTTATTTTTGTTCTTTTTGTTTTTTAATGTTGAAGCAGTTCTTCCAATAATCACTCGTGCAACTGACCCAGTTAATATTAGATTTATCAAGGTTTTTTGGATGTTATTTGTTATTCCGCTTGCAACATTTATTTTTATGTTTTTGTATCCTTCCATGGAAAAAAGAAGTGCAGGGGATGCCATTGATACTGAATTGCCTTTTGCTACAATACATATGTCAGCAATTTCTGGTTCAATGATTAATCCAATTAAAATATTTGAAATTATTATTAGTACGCATGAGTACCCTGCCTTAACAAAAGAATTTACAAAAATGATAAATGAAATTAATTTGTATGGTTATGATATTGTTAGTGCATTAAAAAATACTGCAAAGAATAGTCCTAGTAAAAAATTGGCAGAACTTTTGAATGGACTTTCAACAACAATACATTCTGGCGGAGACATGCCAAAATTCTTTGATAAACGTGCTCAAACATTATTATTCAACTATAAACTTGAACAACAAAAAGCGTCGAAGGCTGCAGAAACATTTATGGATATGTATATTAGTATTGTTATCGCGGCTCCAATGATTTTGATGCTTCTTATGATGATTATGAAAATTAGTGGGCTTGGAATTGCTATGAGTGTTGGAGGTATTGCTTTACTTATTATAATGGGGGTAGTTATCACAAATATTGTCTTCATGACATTTTTACATTTGAGAAAGAGCTAAAATGGAATTAAAAGATAAAGATTTAATTGGGGCATTGATTGGACTTGCAATAATTGTGCCTTCTTACTTTTTAGCAGGGGATAAGTATTTTCCTTTGATGCTCGGACTTGGTGTTTTAGCTGGAGCACTCCCAGTTATTCTTAGAATTGTTAAGGAAAACAGAATAAATACCGAGAAGGAAGATATGTTTTTAGAATTTGCAAGGAATTTAGTTGAGAGTGTAAAAACAGGAACACCTATTTCTAGGAGTATAATTAATATGCAAAATAAAGACTTTGGATATTTGAGTCCTCACGTTCAAAAACTTGCAAATCAAATTTCACTTGGAATTCCACTAAATAATGCATTAAAGTTTTTTGCAAAAGATGTTAATAATAAATCAATTACTCGTTCACTAACATTAATTGGGCAAGCTGAAAGGGCAGGTGGAGACATTGGTGAAATTCTTGAAGCAGTTGCTGGGGCTGTTAATATGGCAGACAAGTTAAGAAAAGAAAGAAAGGCTGCAATTTCAACTTTGGTTTCACAAGGATATATTATCTTTTTAGTTTTTATTGTAATTATTTTAGTTTTACAATTTCAAATTCTTCCAATGGTTTCTGGTATTAGCGACGTTGGGAGTTCACTTGGTTTTGGAGGCGGAGGAATCCAAGACATGGCTGCAGAACAAAAAAATATTTCAAATTCATTTTTGTATTTGATTTTGGTTCAGGGTTTTTTTACTGGATTAACCATTGGGAAATTGGCCGAAGGAAATATTAAAGCAGGTGTTAAACACTCTTTTTGGTTAATGTTCCTTTCTTTTATTGCATCGACTGTGGCTAACATACTACTGGGATAAAATGAAAAATAAAAAAGGTTCACACGTAGGAATTGTTTTGTCATTCACAATTTTTATAGTTGCATTAATTTTCACTTATGCAATAGTTGGTCCTCCAATAAAATATTATTCTCAAAAAGAAGTTTCTGTTTCTATCTTACACAATAAGATAATTGATGAAATTTCTTCAGAGGTTATAACACTTAGAGTCAATGGAAATTCTGCTTCAACTTGCATTATATTTGACACTCCAAAAAATGATTTCTCTAATCCCCAAGTTTATGCAGTTGATTCTTCCGGTAATGAAGTTTCTTCTATCATGGATTCAACAAACACAAAAGTTGAATCTGGGGGAGATTTAATCAAAGTTTATTACGTTGATTCACTTTTTGACAAAGGGGCAGACTGTGATTTAATAACTTGTAGTGATTTATGTGAAGCAAAAGTACCAAATACATTTTCTACAGATAAAAGAGTTTTAGAAAAAAATATTTTAGAAGTTATCAATCAAACAATTGAAAACAATACTGCATTTGGAGAGAGAATGGGAGTTTCTCTTAGCGATGAATATACAATTTTATTTGATTATATGAATGGGACAATTATTGGAAATGATGTTAGAGAAGACATTAAGTTAGATGTTTATTCAGAAATATTTGAAATAAATTATTTGTCAGTGAATTCAGAAGAAAAAGTTGGAGGATTAATAATTAGGGTATGGTAAACAAGAAAGGATTTATCAAAGTTGTTGAAGCATTTTTAGCAATTTTAATGTTACTTGGAATAATATTTTTAGTTGTTCAATCAAATAATGTCAACGACAAACAAAGAACATTTATTGAAAAAAAAGAGCAGGAAATTTTAATGAATATACAAGTTAATAATACACTTAGACAATTGATTTTAGAAGAAACAGAATTTGATATAGATTCAGAAAATGACACATTTATTCCAGAATTAAAACCTTATGTTAATGGAACTGTCTTAGGTGCTGAATGTTTTTTGAAAATTTGTTTAATTGATGACACTTGTAACTTGAATAAGGAAATAGATAATTCTGTTTACATAAAGGAAGTTTTAATAACAAGTTCGCTTGATTTATATAATCCAAGAAAACTTAGAATTTTTTGCACAGAAAATGTATAAATTTATTAAACACACAGCAGACATTCAATTTCAAATTGAAGGAAAGTCAATTGAAGAAATTTTTTTAGATTCAGCGAGTGCTTTAATGAATTCTATTTGCAAGGAGAAAATTAAATCAAAAATTAAAAAAGAAATTGCCGTTGAAGGTCATGACTTTGAGAGTCTGTTGTATAATTTTTTAGAAGAGATACTTTTCTTATTTGATTCAGAACAATTTTTAATTTCAAAAATTGAAAAAATAAAAATAGACAAATTCAAATTAAAATGTGTTTTATTTGGTGACAAGGGGAACTATGAAATTATTTCACATGTTAAGGCCGTTACATATAATGAAATGTATGTGAAGAAGGAAAAATCTAGTTGGAAGGCGCAAGTTACTTTAGATGTTTAGATTTTAGAAGAGAAAAAAGATTTATTCCTAAAATAATTAAAAGAAAAGGTAGGACAATTGCGATTAATTTATTTAGATTCCAAGCCTCGTTGAAATTTCCATGTAATGCTTGAGAAGTTGCTCTTGTAAGGCCACAGGCGGGACAATTACAGCCAACAAATAAACCTTTTGTAGGACATGTTTTGAAAACAAATGGAAAAATAAAATTTTTGAAAATACAGTAACTCCCGATTTTTTCAGGAGGAATAATTCTTAATGCAATTAAAATTACTGAAATATCTATTACCTTTGCTCTTTTCGTTGTAAAAGCAAGTAATTCTAAAAAGAAATTTTTAATTTTCTTTAACATAGAAAATAAAAATAAAAAAATAATAAAAATGTTTAGTTTTCTACCCACTCAATTCCAGGGAATTTGTGTTTAGTCGCGATTAGAATTAAATCTACAAGCCACCAAATTCCACATCCACCAAAAGTGATTAACTTTAAGATTCCAAGCCCAACATGTCCCATGATAAATCTATCAACTCCTAAACCACCGAATAGAATAGACATAATTAGAGTTAAAACCCAATTAACTTTTTTGTCTCCTTTTGCCATTTTTACCTCCTAAATAATAAAATAAAAAGACTTATTTAAAATTATCTTTTAGAAAAATAATATAAATTAACTTAATCTCGATTTATTATGAAAAATGTGCATATAATTGAAAAGAAAAAAGGAATGAATGTTCCCTGTGAAATTTTTGCTTCCGAAAAAATTTTTGCGGCAATAGAAAAGGACAAAACAATTGAACAGGTAAAAAATGTTTCAATGCTTCCAGGAATTGTGAAAAAGTCTATAGCTTTACCTGATGCTCACCAAGGTTA
>JAACWA010000007.1 GCA_009992175.1 archaeon | reverse complement strand
ATGAAGTCAAAAAGAGGCTCAATCTTGAATGAAAGTTCTTTTTTCAAAAACCTCTGAAAAACAATTAAGAAAATTAAATTTAAGATTTCAAGAAAAAGTTATAGATTGTTTAAATCGGTTTCAAAATGGAGAAATAGTTGATTTTAAGAAACTAAAAGGAAGACATGAAGAATATAGAATTAGAGTTGGAGAGTATAGAATTTTATTAATAAAAAAAGAAGATGAGTTATATCTTGTCACGGATGTAGGAAAAAGAGAGAATATTTATTTAATTTTTTTATAAAATTCCTCTTCCATAATCCTTTTATATTCAAATTTCTAGGTTAATTAATGATAAAAAAAATAGAAACAAGGCAAGACGTAGTAAAGAAGGAAAAAAGACTTCAATTAATTTTAGCAGGAATTTTAATTTTTGTCTTATTTGGTTCAGTCTTTGGAATTGTAGTAAATTCGTTTGGAAGCAGTCAAGATACAAGTAAAGTTTCTTATAATGGATATAATTTTGAAATTGAAAATGGATATTATACTCTAAATTTAGGAGTTTTAAAGTTCTATTTTTCTTTTAATCCTAATGAGATTAAAGACTTAGATAAAGATTTTAATGTTACTCGGAAAATTTCAAGTTATGCAAATAAAGAAGTTTATGTTTCATCTGAAGATTATTCTTCTTATAGTGAGATAGTTCAAAATTTTAATCAGTATGTTTCAAGGACTCAACAAGCTTGTAAAGATGGAGAGAAGTGTTTAGACTCAAACCTTCCAATAAAGACTTGTGAAGACAACTTAATTGTGATAAAAGAATCAACAATAAACAAAGTTTATGAAAACAATAATTGTATTTATATTGAGGGCAAAAAGGATGACCTTTTAAAATTAACAGATGAATTTTTACTCTATGAAATTGGAGTTAATAAATAAACTTATAAATAAAAAAAGATTAAGATAAAAATGGTGAAGAAAAAAGAAGCAAAAAAGAAGAAGATTTTCAAAAAGGAAAGAGAAGAAAAAAAAGAAAAAATTGAGGATAAAAAGCATGAAGACCAGGAAAATAAAATCCTTAAAATGATTTTTTTAACTGTAGGAGTGGTAGTTCTCTTAATTGCAGGAATTTATATTTACACCCAGGCCCAAGTCAATTTTACCTATAAAAATATTGAATTTCAAAAAAATAGAATTGGAGAAATTGATTTTTATGAAACTAAAACTTTAGCAACTGCAGGAGATGGTTCTCTTTTTGGTTTTAGACTAAGAACAAAACCAAGTGTGTTAGAGAATATTCCTTTTAAAGGTTCAGAAAATTTAAGATTAATGAAAATAAATGGATATTCTTATGAAGAAAATTCAACATTTAATTGTGAGGGAGATGGAATAATTGCAATAGCAAACTTACAAAGACTTTTTAGTAAACAAGGAATGGAATTCTTAAGAGATCCAAATTCAACTTGTGACCCTGAAGGAAGATATAATTATTTCAAGATAAAATATGGCCCAGCAACTGAAATAGATGAAGTTGGACCAAACTGTTATGATATTGTAATTACTGGAAATGATGAAGGATGTCAAATTCTTCCAGCAACGGAAAAACTTATGGTTGACGTTTATTCAAGATATCTCTTAGTTACCAAATCAGGTTTGAAAACTCCTTAAAAAATGAATGAACTTATTCTTTCAATTTTTCTAACTCTTTTACCTTTAATTGAATTAAGGGGAGGGCTACCTTTAGCTTTATTAAATGCTTCAAAATATGGAGTTTCAAATCTATTAATTTTTTTAATAATTGTTTTTTTAAACATTTTATTAATTTTTATAATTTTCTTCTTTTTAGATAATATTCACAATGTTTTAATAAAATTTAATTTTTACAAAAAGTTTTATTCTTTTTACTTAAAGAAAATGAGAAAGAAAATTTCAAAGTTTGAAAAGCTTCACAGTTCAATAGGATTAGTTGCATTGTTTATTTTTGTTGCAATTCCTCTTCCCTTAACCGGGGCTTATACTGGAACTTTTATTTCTTGGGTTTTAGGGCTTGATAGAAAAAAGAGTATTCTTGCAATCTCTTTAGGAGTTTTAACTGCAGGAATAATTATTTATTTTAGTACTCTAGGAATTATTTCTTTTTTAAACTAGATAGTTGATATAATCCCTTTAAGTCAGAGTAAAATGGAATTTTTTCTATTTTGAATATTTTAACTTCTAAAAACCAGATTAGAACAATTAAAATTGTACTTCCAAAATACCAAAGAAGCTTATGAACAAAGTCAAAAATTGGAGAGTTTTGAATATACATCACACTTAAAATTATTATTCTAATTATGTTTACAATTAAAAATCCTAGAAATGATAAAAAGATTAACTTTATTCTTAAAGAGGATTTAATCTCTGGAGTTCCCAAGTTTAATATTAATAAAAAGTAATAAGCAGAACCAGCAACACAAGCCCCCACAATTTCTATAATCTTGGGACCAATTGTGAGAGTGTTTCCAATCATAACCGGATCAAAAAAAATTTGAAGAAACCAGTAAACAGGATATTTGGTTAAAGGTAAGAATATTTCATATAACAATCCAAATCCAGGAAGAGCAATTAAAATAAGAAAAATATATCTTAAAAAAATATTAATTACTTTCTTGTCTTTCTTATTCATTAATTAAATAAAAAAAGATTATTTAAATAGTTTTATTTAATTTTAAAAAGTAAAAAATTACCTTCTGCTAAGAACTCTTCTTGCAACAATTATGATTGCAATAAGTAAGATTACATTAAGAATAATTATTCCCCAGATTTTCCAATCAAATCCATTGAATAAGTTACCAAAGAATGAACCCTCTTCAACACTAACTAATACTGGTTTATTTGCTAATACAAATCCATTTCCAGTTACAATTAAGTTAAAGTTTTGTTCTCCAGCACTTGAATCTTTAAGATTGAATGTTAAATAAACATCTTTACTTGCTCCAGAAGCAAGGATAAAATTACTAGGATTAACTTCTTTTAATGTTGCCCAAGATCCAAACCCTTCTGCATTAACATTGAATGTTGCATTCTCTGAGTCATCATTTTTAACATTAACTTTAATAACCATATCTTTACCCGCAACAACTTCAGCTGATTCAAGGTTTACACTTATTGTAGGGTTTGCAATTTTACATCCTCCTTCAACCACTAAGTCAAATGTTTGACTAGCTTGGTCCGAAGTGTCATACCTTAATTTGTCTGTATCATAATCATATTCATAACGAATATTAGTTTTATATCTTCCAGGTTTAGCGTCTTTAGGAATTTCTATATCAAAGACTAATCCATTACTCTTTCCTCTTCTCAAATCAAATTGAGTTGAATAAGTGTTAATTCCTAAGTCAGCATTATATATTCCTACCCTCATATCTTCTTCTTTTTCAGCTAAGTCAAAGTTATAAAAGTCAAATGAAACAGTTGCGGGAGCCCCACAAGCAATTGTTGATGGGAAGTCAAAGTTGTCAATACCTACTTCTTTATCTCCAACAAGAACTTTTATTTCTTGGTAAGTGTCATCTGTGTTAAAATCATTACTTTCATCAATACAGTGAACGTCTTCATCAGACTTTTTGTAAGCTTTAATATAAAGTTTATATGTTCCTTCATCAATTGTTGGGTCAACCTTAAGAGTAGTAGATTCAGTTTCTTCAGTATTGTATTTAATTTTACCAAAATCTATTTTCTTGTCGTCATTGTTTTCAAAAAAGTCATTAGTTATATCTCTTCCTTCCAAGTCTACAATTCTAATTTCTGCTTCAACACTTGAAATAGAAGTATCTTGGTCTGTGTTTTCTACACTCAATTTTATTTCAATTTTGTCCAAATATTCCCACTCATTGTCGTCTCCTGCCCCAATGTTATTAATATCAATTCCAGTAATTTCCAAGTCTCCACCTTTTTTTCCAAATTCACAAAATTTAGTGTCTGTGAATTTCATTTCTTTAGTATAAATAGGAGAACTTGTACCATTAATAGTCAAAGTTGAATTGTATTCTTTTCCTAAGTTAAAGGTAAATCCAGCACCAATTGAATATGTAACTTTAACAGAACTGTTAGAATTGTTTAATGTAAGTGAAGTGTCATTAAGTGAAAAATCAACTATTTTTGAATCTTGAGTCAAGTCTGAAACACTTAAAGCCAATGTTTCGCTTGTGTCACTTGCAACTACAATATCAAAAGATCCACCAGATTGAGATAATGAACTAGGGATTCCAGTAACGGTAACAGTAGCACTAGCGAAGTTCAAAATCATAACAAATGCTAAAATTAATCCGAACATTAATCCAATTTTCTTTTCCATTTTACTATTTTAGAGTTACATCCCTTTATAAAGTTTTATATTTTTCAAAAGATACTTCTTTTACTTAAAATGGATTCATTTTAAAAAAATTTATATATTCCCTTTTCTTAGTTTTTTCGAAGGAAAAAATGGTTTTAAGAGCTAAAGAAAATTCGGTTGGTGCATGGGCTTTTTTTATAGGAGTAGTTTTAGCTGTGATAATTGGAATAAGCACAAGTTCAATTTTACCCATCTCAAAATTAGCTCAATATAGTTCTCCTATTTATGGTATTCTTGTTTTACTAGGATTAGTTATAGGTTTTAGTATAAAGGTCTCTGAAAGGGATTCTCAAGCATTTCTTTTAACAGGAGCAGTATTGGTGTTGGTTAGTCGTTTTGGAATGGAGAGCGTGACTGGTTCATTAATAGGTATTGGAATAGGGGATACTGTTGCTTCAACTTTTTCAGCACTCTTAACTTTATTTGTTCCAGCAACAATTGTAGTTGCAATAAAAACAGTTTTTTCTTTATCTAGAATTTAATTTTTGTTTTCAATATTTTGTAATTTTTCAAGGTTAAGGATACTTCCGTCAGTCAAATCCATTCTAGGGCAAGCAGTGTTAACCCAACAATCAATTTGGAAATTTTCAAATTCACTCACGTTCAAATCATTTGCTATGAAAAGGTAACCTTTTTTCCCTTCTTTATCCTTTAGAGCTTTAAAGTAATTAATAGCACTCTTAAGCCTTTGTTGGCCTGGTTTATTAGTTATAAGGATTCCAATTTTTTTAGATTCTAAATATTTTAAGTACATTCCTCTCTCTTTCTTTTCCATTTTTTCAACATCTTCAGCTGAAATCTTCTCAATTTTTTCATCTTCTAAGATATATGTTGGGAGTTTAGTTTCATAAGCTAGAGAAACTGAGTGAAACTTTCCTTGGCCTACTATTAATATAGATTCTACTTCTTTTGAAAATTGAGGGTTAGAGCATCCAAGTACCTGGATTTTTTGAACAACTTCCTTTTTCAAAAATTCCGGAAGTTTTTTTGCTATATGTGCAAACTGGTTAGAGTAACAAATAGCAATCTTTTTTTCAGGAATACTTTTGTCTATAACTTTTGAAATTTCTTCATAATTCGGTTCTTTTCTTATTTTTGCTCCAATAAAGATTGTTTTCATAAATTAACTAGAGAAAGGGTGTTTTAAAAATATAACGTAATTAATAAAAAAAGCTGTTCATTAAGTAATTTCTATCAACTAAAAAAATTTAACTAATAATCTTCGTAACTCTTTTTTTCTTCAGGCTTTTTAGGCATGTGTTTCTCAACTTTAGCAAAAGAAGGTGTTACAACAACAATATTCTCTCCAAAACCAGCAATTGTACCTTGAAGGGCATCAGTTGTTTTTTTTATCTTTGAAATTGCTCTCTTTAATTCAATAGGATCTTTTTTCTTAAGAGTTCTAATATCAATAACTGCAATAGTATATCCTTCTCTTAAGGCGTTAAGAATTTGATTTGAATCTTCATAATCATTCAAATTGAAAAGTTTAACCACAACTTTATTTTCTTTCTTTTCTTGGTTGACATCAATCTCTAAATATTCATCTTCAACGAAGTCTTCACCAGAATTCATAAATGCTTTTCTTAATTTTTTGAACACCATGATAAATTTAGATGTGGATTATTTATAAACATTTCGGGACTTTTTTGTAATGATTAGCTTCAAAATTTTTTTTAAAGAAAAATTCAATTCTTTTTTTTAGAATCTTTAATTATCTCATCCCTTATCTTTTTCACTTCAGAGTTAAGGTTTTCTTCTTGTTCTTCAAGTTTTTTTAATCTTATTTGGAGTATTTTTTCTTTGTTTTTTAACTCTTCAAGAATTTTTTGACTAGAAATTTTTATCATAAGTTGTCCAATAAGTTTGTAAACATCTTCATTTGACTTTTCAACTTCTTTTAATGCAGAAATTGTTTCATTTAGTTCCATCTGGAATGCTTGTTTTTGCATCAAGATTGATTGCAAATTTTCCTGAAAGAATTGCATTTGTTGTATCTTTTCCATTTTTCTAAATTTTTTATTCAGCTTTAACAACTTTAACTTTTCTTCTTGGTTTGAAGAAAATTTTAGAGTCACAGTGAGGACACTTAAATCTTTTTTTCAAGTCTTCACTCATAATTTCTTTGTTGCACTTAAAGCATTTATATTCTGCCATTTTGATTAATCTAGGTAATAAGTGTTTGATGCAAATTTCTTTTTACATCGAGGACACTCCCAAACTCCTTTTGATACTCTCTTAGAACCTAATTTTTCACAAAAAGGACATTTCTGTTTTACCTTCTGTTTTTTTTCTACTTTTACAAGTTTATCTCTAACAGTTTTTCCATGTCTAGATCCAAACCTTCCTGCTGATTTTGTTTTTTTTGATTTTGTTGTCATTTTTTAAAAATTTGTGTTAAACATTTTATTTGGCCATTTTTCTGAATATGAAATTTCTTTTTCAAGATTTTTTGGTAAATTAAGGATACTTTCTTTAGTTATCTTATAAAATGATTTATCTGAAGAAGATTTTCCTAAATTATATAAAAATGGAACTGAAATTAGGTAACCAACTAATAATACTCTTGAAAATAACTGTAATCCTTTAGCTTCTTTTTTGGTTAAAAGAATTGTTTCTTTTCCGTCAAGTGTTTTGTATCTTTGTTTTTCTTCTATCATTTTATTTTGAGTGTTTAAATGGGGCTGCCCGGATTTGAACCGGGGTCGTGACGTCCCAAACGTCAAAGGCTACCAGGCTACCCCACAGCCCCATAGATAAATGGAACCTTAATTATTTATAAAGGTATTTTTTACTTTTTAGCGGGAGTTTTTCCTGCAGCTTTTACAACAGGAGCTTTTTCAGCAACTTTTGCAGGCGTCGCTGTTGCAGGAGCAGCAGCAGCCAAAGCTTCCTTTTGCTCTGTTTCGACTTTTAATTTTTTATCTTGTTCTGCTTTTAATTTTTCAAAAAATTCTTTTAATTCTTTTTCTTTTTCTTTAGGAGTTTCAGTTTTTTCTTCTTTTATTTCTTTGTCATATTTTCCTTCATCAATTAATTTTTCAAGGTCTACAGGATTCATACTCTCAACAAGAACACCCAGGCTAACACAACTTCCAACAACAGTTTTAACTGCACTTTTCAAATCTTTACAAAGTAAATTTCCTTTTTTTGCTTTTGCAACAGAAATAATTTGTTCAATAGATAAATTTCCAACTTTTAATTTTTTTTGTAATCCCGAACCTTTTGGAATTCCAACTTCTTTTTTAAGAAGTCCAGAAACTGGTGGAGAGAAAACTTGAACTTCAAAAGATTTTGTTTTCAAATCAACTTCAATTTCAATTGGAACCTGCATTCCTTTAAATGTAGCAGTTTCTTGGTTTACTTTTTCAATTACTTTGTTTATAGGTATTCCTGCAGGTCCAAGCTTCTGACTAAGAGCAGGTCCAGGCTTCATGCTTCCTCCATCAACTAAAAGTTTTATGTTCATTTTAATATCCTAAAATATATTTTGTTAATTTATTTCTAGATTTATTGATAAAATCTAATTTTACCATATAATTTGAATTTTTCTCAACCAAAGTCACTGAGGGTTTAACTCCTAACTTTTCCATTTCCCTAATTTCATTTGAAGTCTCAGTAAAGGAATTTAAATACTTCCAGTTAAAGTAATCAAAAACTTTTTCAATGGGTTTTGCAATTTTATCCTTAATATTCATTCTTCTCCACCTTCGCTTTCTCTTCTTATAACTTTAACGTTATCCATTTTTATTGTTACAGGTAATGGAACAACTGCTCCAAGTAAACTTACCACTACTTCTTCTTTTTGTTTATCAATTCTTAAAACTTTTGCTTTTTCTCCCTTAAGAGTTGAACCAATTATTTCTACAATGTCTCCGTCTTCAATAGAAACTGTTGCAGCATTACTTTCAAGCATATTTTTTATTTCATCATAAGAGATAGTTCTTCCAACTATTCCTTTAATATAGGGTAAATTGTAAACTGCTTCTTCAGCAGAATCTCTGTCTTCAGTTTCCAGAATAATATATCCCCTCAATCCATGAGGTCTTAAAACAGAATAAACATTAAGGTTTTTTTTCTGTGCTCTTTCAGCAATCATCTCGACTGCAGAGTCTTCTTTGTTTGTTTGTACTTTTATAATAAATATCATCTTACTTTGTTCCAACTACCCCTAAAACTTGTTAGAAGTAGTAATTATAATTAAAAAACTTGGTTTATAAAAGTTTTTATTTGTATCCTAGAAGAATCCCATGATTATTGAGATAACAAATCCAATAATTCCGAGAATTACAATCCCAATTGCAGAAACTTTTGCAGTCATTTCAAACTCTTTTTTTGAAGGTTTTTTAAGAGTTTTCCAAACTCGAACACATTTATGATAAAATGTTTTAAGGTTTTCCATAAAGAGAATAATAAATTGGAGTTTTTAAAATTATTTGAGTGGTCTTGAAGGATATCTTAACAAAATTTCTTCAATAGATTTCTTTACTTTATTTTCTTTGTCTTCAAAAATAGTTATTTCAATTTTATTTAATGCCTTTTCATTTATCTTTGGAGGATATTTTCCGTTTGGAGCATTTCCTGTCCAAGAACCAAAAGCCTCTAAAACCAAAAAATAATCTTCGTTTTTATAAATTTCAGAAAAATAACTTCCTCTTCTAAACATGTCTTTGATAACCACTAACCCTTTTTGAGATTTATGTAAAGGTTCAATCCCAGGAGATTTTTCTCTAATTTCATTATAAAAATCAATTAATTTTTCATAATTGTTGTAACCATTAAGAATGTTGTTAACAACTATTTTTTTTATTTTATTCTAAAAATTCAATTCCAAGTTCTTCTTCCATCTCTCGATGTTTTAAAGAATCAAAGTCTTCACCATGACCTAGAACTTGTGAACTTTTAACTCCAGTAATTATTAATAAGACTCTAATTGATTTATCCATATCCGGAGAAATCTTGGCACCCCAGATCATTTTAGCTTCAGGACTAAGTTTTTCTCCAACAGTTGAAATTATTTCTTTACATTCTTCAAGACTCATGTCAGGCCCCCCAATAATATTAACTAATGCTCCTTTTGCTCCAGAAATGTCAACATCAAGTAATGGATTTTGAATAGCTTTGGTTACAGCGTCAAGAGCACGCTGTTCAGTATCACTTTCTCCCATCCCAATCAAAGAAACTCCCCCTTCAACCATAACAGCTTTTATGTCAGCAAAGTCAAGGTTAACAAGACCAGAAGTTGTAACAAGTTCAGTTACTCCTTTAACAGCATTAGTTAAAATTTCATCAGCAATTTTAAAAGCAGTGTGAAGTGGTAAGTCTGGTGCAAGTTCTAAAAGTTTGTCATTTGGAATTACAATTAAAGTGTCAGTAATAGCTTCCATTCTCTCCAAACCATAAACCGCATTTTCAACCCTTTTTGCTCCTTCAATTGTAAAAGGCATTGTAACAACTCCAATTGTCAATGCTCCAAGTTTTTTTGCAACTGATGAGACAACCGGTGCTGCCCCAGTACCAGTTCCACCTCCCATCCCACAGGTGATAAAAATCATATCACTTCCAGCAAGCTTTTTTTTAATTTCAGATTCAGATTCCTTTGCTGCTTCTTCTCCTATTTTTGGATTACTTCCTGCCCCAAGTCCTTGAGTCAATTCTTTTCCTAGAAGAATTTTTTGGTCAGAATTAGTGTAAAGTAAATCTTGAGCATCAGTGTTCATGGCAATAAGTTCTCCACCTTTAATTCCAATTTCCCTCATACGGTTTAGTGAATTTCCACCACCACCACCAATTCCAATAACTTTTATTCTTGTTGATTGTTTTTTTAAAATTTCAGCAAGTTCACGATCAACTTCTTTTACTTCAGAAAGAGAAAGGTCCCCTTCATTTCGATTATATTCTTGTACCATTAAATATTGTAACCAACTTTGTTTATAAAAATTGTTGTGGTTTTGAATTTAATTTTTATTCCGGAAGAATGAGGACCTATGAAAATTGTTGTGGTTTTGAATTTAATTTTTATTCCGGAAGAATGAGGACCTATGAAAATTGTTGTGGTTTTGAATTCAATTTTATTTTTCTTCAACAGGTTTTTTTTCTTCAATTTCTTTAGCTTCCAAATTTAAACCAAGAATTTCTTTATATTTGTCTTTAAAAATTTCAATAAAACTTTTTGCTCCTTTTGGAACTTCAAGAATAAGTTTATCATCTTCAAGTTTAAATTTTAATTTAGCTTTGAAAAAGAATTCATTAAGCGAATCAATTTTTTTATTTAGATCATCAACTTTACCTAAAATTTTTATTTTGTATTCAACGTTTTTTCCGGATAGAGGATGGTTAAAATCTACAATGACTCTTCCACTAGAAACGGTTAGAACCCTTGCAACTTTTCCATCAAAGTTAAACACACTTCCCGGAATAGGGTTTAGTTTATTTTTTGAAAATTCCTTTATTGGAACCATTTGAATTAATTTTGGATCTCTTTTTCCAAATGCCTTTTCCGGAGCAAGGTTTATTTTGTATTCCCCAATTTCTTTTCCGACTAAAAAATCATCAACTCCCTTAAGAAACATTCCTTCTCCAAGACAGAATGTAAAGGGTTCAGTTTTTACTTCATGTTCATGACCTTTGTGAAGTTTTTCTAATTCTTCTTTAATGTTTGAGTCAAAAACATCTCCGTCTTTTACTTTTCCAGCAAATTCAATTTCAATAAAATCTTTTTTGTTTAACATCTTATGTTGTTGGATTGAAAGTTTACTTTATAAAATTAATTATCTAAATGGAAATTTTTAAAAATAAGTTTAGTTCTCTATTTTTATGGAGAAAATAAAAATTTATCCAATTGGAAGTTTTGCAAATGATGGTTGGAGAGATGAATTTATTCAAAATTTTCCAGATTATGAATTTGATGACCCTCGTAATCATCCTCAGAGTTCAATTACAAAATTAGACTATTCAGACATTTTTTCTGCAATGAATAGCCCAATTTCAATTGTTTACTTGCAAGAAGGAAAAAGGGCAGGCACAATGTCTTATTGCGAACTAGGAGCTTCTCGTGCCAGAGGGAACACAATTATTGCAATTGATGAAGACCAAGATAAAGATTCTTTGATAAAAGAGATTTCTTCACATTATTTAACTTCAAGAAAAAGTTTGCATGAATTACTGGATAAAAAAGAATTAAAGGGGAAATTTGAAAAATTAGAACCTTTTGACAAAACTTCAACAAACACTCCTTATCAAAGTATTTTGTTTACGGGAGATTTAATACAAATGAGGGGACTTATGGATGAAATGAAAAAAACAAAAAAAGTTTATGAAAATATGGATTTAAATGACCTTTCAAATTTTGCAAATAAAGTAGATTTAATTGTAGTAAATTTTGAAAAAGGAAAACCTCATGATAAAGTTGGATTATTTTTTATGGGATTGGGATATGCCTTGAATATTCCCATTTTAGAACTTGAAGGAAATGTAATTCCTTATCCCCCTTTACTTGGTTTGTCAAGAATAGTTTTAATTGGAAAGGAAAGGTTTGATCATGCAGAATTTTATTTGAAAAATTTAACTTCACAACATATAAAAGATGAAGCTTTAGTTTATTACAATTTGATGAATAAATTCAATATTGAATCTACCAAACTTTTATAAATCAAATTTTTTTAGTTTATTTATGGTCTTAAAAATTATTAATGCAACAGAGGCAAGAGTTGGAACAAATTTAACATTGGAAGGTGAATTTTATACTGTTAAAAAAATGGATGTTTCTAAAACTGGAAAACATGGACATGCAAAGTGTAGAATTGAAGCTGAAAACATGGTTTCAGGAAATAAGAAAGTTTTTGTAACTCCTGGTCATGATAGGTTTGAAGTTCCACTTGTAAACAAAAATAAAGGTCAGGTTTTGTCTGTAACAGATGACCATGCAAGTATAATGGATTTAGATTCTTTTGAAACAATAGAGGTTTCAGTTCCAGCAGAATTAAAAGGTCAAATTGACATTAATGATAACGTTGAATATTGGAATGTTGAAGGAACTTTAATTTTGAAAAGAAAGGTTTAAACATATTTCTAATTATAATAATCTTTAAATATTATTTTTAACAAAAAATTTTATGTTAGAAAAAAATATTGAGAGAAAATTTGAAAAAAGGTTCGAGGGAGTATTGCAATTTGTTTCTGATTATGAGGATTTTACTAACCTTTCAGTTGGAGCATGTGCTTCAATTTCTCCTAAAGAAGAGGATAAGTCCTTTGGATGCTATTTTGAAGGAAGCGAAATAATTGATGAAAATACTCAAAGAGTTTTTATTCAATATGTTCCCTCTAAGGGAAGATATTTTCCCCATCAAAAACAAATGAAAAATTTTGTTGTTGAATATCATTTTCCCATCTCAGGGGAAATTTCAATAGAGGATTTTAAGGCTGAAAAAAAGTATAAGGTAGAATAAAACAATCAAAAAGCTTTTTAAATCATTTATTTCTTTAGTTTAGTATGTCAACTAAAATTCCAGAAGCAATAAACAGACTTTTCAAGAATATGTTTATTTGCGAAAGATGTAAAACGAAAATCAGAGCAGATCCACAGAAAGTTCTAAAGGGAAAAGTAAGATGTAGAAAGTGTGGAAAAGCTCAATTTAGAGTTTTGAAAAAAAGTAAATAATTCTTAATTATCCTTAAACCACCATTCTTATAAACTATTTTTACAAAGTATAATAAGGTGAAAAAATGAGTATTATGTTTTGGGATTTGATGTTGTTGGGAATTTTTCTAATTGGGGTCACAACTTTTTTAATTATTGAAAGAAAAAAAATAAAAAGAGAGGGATTACTTTTTCTTTATCACACTAGTTGGGGAATAAATTGGATTGAGAAATATGGAAAGAAGCATGAAAAGCTTCTAAAATTTTTAAGTTACATTTCAGTTTTTATAGGATATGTTTTAATGATTTTAATGATTTATTTTTTCATAAAAATTTTAATTATTTATTTTTTCCAGGCAGATGTAGTGAGAGCAATAAAAATTCCTCCAATTACTCCATTAATCCCATATCTTCCTCAAATTTTTAAATTAAGTTGGTTGCCTCCATTTTATTTTTCATATTGGATACTTATTCTTGCAGTTGTTGCAATTAGTCACGAACTTTTCCATGGAATTTTTGCAAAGATAGCAAAAGTAAAAACAAAAACAACTGGTTTTGGATTCTTCCCTTTTTTCTTTCCAGTTTTCCTTGCAGCTTTTGTAAATTTAGATGAAAAGAAAATGGAGAAGGTGGAAAACTTTAAACAAAGAGCAGTTTTGTCGGCAGGAACTTTTGCAAATATTCTTACTGCATTATTGGGAATAATTTTGATGTGGGGAATTTTTGTTCTTTCTTTTTCTCCAGCAGGAGTAGTTTATGATGATTATGCTTATGGATTTACAATGCCCCAAAATATAACTTCAATAAATGGAGTTAATTTAACTAGCCCAAGTTATGAAACTGTAGTTAATTTAACAAATCCCGGAAATTTAAATGAAATAATGGTGGGTGGTGAAACTTTTTTAGGGGTGAAAGGAATCTCCTCTTCTGGAGAGGTTGCACTTTATTATGATTCTCCTGCAATCAGAAATAATCTAAGTGGAGCAATAACAGAAATTGGAGGAGAGAAAACCCTAAACCTCGGAGACTTATCAAGAGTAATTAGTTCCTATAGTGTTGGAGAAAATGTAAATATTTCAACTTATGATGGAACTTCAATTTCAACAAAAAATATTGAAATTGGATCTTCTCCAGAAGGAAGGCCTTGGATTGGAATTACTTTTTTAAATCAAAAACCTTCAGGAGTTGTTGGAGCTGTTTCCACTTTCATGACTTCCTATAAAGAGAGTCATGTTTATTATTCTCCTAATTCAGAATTTGCAAAATATATTTATGATTTGTTCTGGTGGTTAGTTTTAATTTCTTTTAGTGTTGCATTAGTAAATATGCTTCCAGTTGGAATTTTTGATGGTGGAAGGTTTTTTTACTTAACTGTACTTGCGGTCACAAAATCAAAAAAGATAGCCGAAAAATCATTTAAACTTATGACTGCTCTTTTCCTCGCACTTTTAGTTTTATTGATGTTTTTTTGGGCCAAAAGTTTCTTTTAAATTTTTTTTATCTAAATATTTATTAAGATTAATTTCTTGCTAATAATAATGGACTCACCTGGAAATTTTTATAAACTGTATGAGAAAGATGAAAAAGGATTTTTTAATAAGTTAAAAGAAGAAGGCTTTGAGATTAAATCGTTTGATAGAGGTTATTCTTGGATTTCTTTTCCCGAAATTAGTCCTTTCTTTTTAGCTGAAATTTATGAGAATGGAAGAATTCTGGTTTATAACAAAGAGAAAAGGTATAAAGACAATAAAGCTCTACAAAAAAAAGTTTCAGAACTTGAAGGAATAATTAAAGAATTTTAAAAAAGTATATCAAAAATAACTCTTAGATTATCCAAATTCTTATTAATTAAATATTTTATTAAATTAAATGAATAATAAAATGAATATAACTTTTGAAGGGGATAAACTTCCAAGTTCAGAATTAGAAAGAAAATTAAAATTTCTAAAGAATCTTCCAATTGAGTTAAATGTTGGACCTGAAGTTGAATTGAAAGTTTGTTTTGGAAACGGAGTAGATATTCATCCTAAAGAGGGTTCAGTAATTTATGGAATTGATAACCAAAAAATGTATCTTATTAATGCAAGTAATCTTTTTCTCAAAATAATTGACCTGGATGAAGGATATCTGGATGAGTATTTTTTCTTTTATTCAAGTAGAAAATAAAATTAACTCCATAATTCTTTTAAATGTCTTCTTTTTCCTTATTTCATGGCAATTCAAGAAATTTCAAAAGAAAAACAAGAACAACTGAATGCTATGCAAAAAAGAATTCTAACTCGTCAGGGTTACCGTCTTGTTGGAAGTCATTCAGCGGTAAAAATTTGTGAGTGGACAAAGAAGTCTTTAAGGGGAGAAGGTAATTGTTACAAGTGTACTTTTTATGGAATAAGAAGTCACCAGTGCTTACAAATGACAACAAGCATGTTTTGTGCATCGCGTTGTAAATTTTGTTGGAGAGGGCAAAAAGCCCCAGTTGGAAAAACATGGTATGGCCCAGTTGATTCCCCCGAACACATAATTAATCATTCAATTGATAACCATTTAAGTTTGTTAGAAGGTTTTAACAGTCACAAAAAAATAACCCCAACCAAAAAAGAAGAGTTTAAAGAGGTAAGGCATGTCGCACTCTCTTTAACTGGGGAGCCAATAACTTACCCTTTAATTAATGAAATCTTAGAGGCATTTCATAAAAGAAGAATCTCAACTTTTTTAGTTACTAATGCACAATTTCCAGAAGCTATTGAAAAAATAAAAAATGTGACTCAACTTTATTTGAGTATTGATGCCCCCACAAAAGAAAAATTAAAAAAAATTGACAGGCCACTTTTTAATGATTATTGGGAAAGAATGAACAAATGCCTTGACCTTCTTGCAACAAGAAAATATAGGACTTGCATAAGGTTAAGTTTAATTAAAGAAGAAAATATGGAAAATTTTGAAGAATATTCAAAACTTATCCAAAGAGGTTCACCAGATTTTATAGAACTCAAGTCTTACATGTGGGTTGGAGAGAGTCAAAAACATTACAAGGTTCAAAATATGCCTTACCTGGAAGACATGAAGGAATTCACAAAAAAGATTCTTGAATTTTTACCAGAATATGAATATTTATCTCGTCACGAACCATCAAGGGCAATACTTCTTGGAAAAAAATCTTTAAACAAAAAGCATTGGATAAACTTTCCCAAATTTTTTGAGTTGGTTGAAAGTGGAGAAGATTTTGAAGCAGTTGATTATTGTTCTGAAGTTATGCAACCAAATAAATAAGGTTACAAATAAACAATTCCTTCTTTTGTAAGTGCACAAAACCGTATTCCCACGGGAACATTTATCAGAGCAGAAACAAGAGCCATGTGTTCTTTTCCGTCTCCAGAAGCAATAGAGAGAGCAACTTCCATTCCCTCAAACTTTTCTTTTAGTTTTTTTGAAAGTTCTTCTTTTAATTCAACAAGTTTTTTATCCAAATCAACTTTTACAAATTCAAATTTTTTTTCATGAGTAAAACCTTTAGCAAAATCATCCCCAACCAAAACAATTTTATCCCATTCTCCAAATTTCATAAGTCCAGAAACTTGCGCCCAACTTCCTTCCCCTTTACTTAGTAATGCTATTAATTCCATTTTATTGTTTAATTGTGATTGTAAATGGTTTATTTTTATCAACTTGTTCTTTTTCTAATAATAATGAAGCAAGACCCTTTATTTCTTTATACACTTTAGGATCATTTCCGATAGTAGAATTGTTTAATAAAAACATATAATTTTCGTTTTTCACTTTAATAATATAATCCTCTAATTCTTCTGTTTTTCCAGTATATTTTATGATAATTACTTTGTATTTTATTTCCATATTGTTTTTATTTTCCATTTTAATCAAAAGTTCCTAAGCATCCCCTAATAAAACCTTTCATTTCTAAGCTTTCAATTTCTTCAGCCTTTTCAATTTCTTCAAAATTATATTTGGGGTTAAATGGTTCAAGGTAATTATTTCCATTTAATCCAATTCCCAATTTCCCAAGGGTTATCGACTCGTCGCTTTTTGAAATTATTTCTAATTTGTTATCCCTTGCCCCAATAGTTGCTATAACTTTTCCAGAACCAGATTTTTCCTTTATTTTATAATATCTTTCGGGAGCCATAAAAAATGAAGAGAAAATCTCTTTTTAAGGATTATTGTTTTTGTCTGCAGGATTTGGTTTTACTTCAGTTTTTTCATTAATTTTTTCAATAGGTTTTTCTAAAATTTTTTCTTCTTTTTTTTCAATTTTGGAGTATTTAGACCAAACTTTTATTTTTCATATTTCAATAAAAATGGGAATGTTTAAAAAATTAGTTACAATGAAAATCAAAAGATAAGTAGTGGAGAAGCGTGTCTTTTAAGCACAAGAAAAAATACTAAAATAAAGCTTTTAGTAACTCTATGCTGAAAACCTCGCCGAAGCTCGGTTCTTACACAAGAGTTCTATCAACGTCATCTTCTATGACGGCCTTAGTTATCTCGTTTTGCGGATGGCTTCGAGCTTAGATGCATTCAGCTCTTATCCACACAATGCGTAGCTATGCGGCCTGCAAAATCACAACCGCTCACCAGAGGCATCCAAGTACCGTTCCTCTCGTACTAGATACTTGTTCCACTCAGACAACAACACACCTAGTAGATATCATACAAACTGTCTCGCGTACCTTATTCCAATCTTTCGAATTGGGGTGGACTATACCATCATCCTATTTATAGGAGATCGGCGTCTTAGCTTGTTTCTTCTAATTAAACAAACTCTGGAATTTTTCACATGAGTGCTTGAGTTTTTTTCTCATGCGCCATTTTACAATGGACTCCAAGTCTCTACGGGGATAAAAATCTTTTTACGTATTCATACGTAATTGTTCTTTTCTTAGAATAATTAAGTTCTTTAAATTTATCAACAAGCTTACAAATTTTAAGTAAATCTTTAGAAGATTTCATTTTTGCAAGTTTATCTATTATTAATAATCCAAGATCAATCTGTTTCTTTTTAAGAATTACATATGGTCTTAGAAGAATTAATATTTCCCTAACTATTTTTGTTTCAACAATTGCATAATCACTCATTCCAGTTTTTCTATGTTTTATATATCCAAATTCAAACTAATTCTTCAACCAACTTAAAATACCAAGATTATCTTTATCTTGATAAAAAGCTATTGAAGTTCTTATTTGAAACTTTAATTTATAATCCTTTCTTGGAATTATTTGAAAAAATATGCTCCCATCGCCATCTAAAAATCCGGCGATGTATGCAAGCTTTATTTTTTCTATAGATTTCATCTTCCCTCGGTATTGCCATGTTTTTTCTGTTAATAATTCTTTGTTTTAATCAAACAATGAATCCAGATAAATTTAGGTTTCACCGATATGAGCCGATTTTATTTTTCATTGGATTACTCCAATGCAACGCCGCTTATCGTTGACGTTCTTAACCCAGCTAACGATCCCTTTTAATGCGTGAACTCCGACACCCTTGCACGCTTCTGCACGCGCAGGATAGGGAGAG
>JAACWA010000024.1 GCA_009992175.1 archaeon | reverse complement strand
AAATATAACAAACGAAACTTCTGAATCTACTGAGACTCTTGAAGAAACAGTAGAAGATTCTGAACTAACAGATTTACAAAAAGCACAAGCTAAAGTTAAAGAAGCACAAGCCATGATGCGTGAAGCAGAAGCTGAAGAAGCAGTAATAAAAGCCGAAAAAGCAATTAAAGATGCCGAAGAAGCCGAAGCCGCTGCAAATAAAGCGCTTGAAGAGGCAAAAGAAGCACGTGAAGGTGCAAAAGAAGTTATTAATGATTTATCTACTAAAGATGAAAACTCTCTAGAAGAAATCGTTGATGAGTCAAAAGAAGAAGCATCTGAGGAAACTACAGCGGAAACTGAAGTAGCTGAAGAACCTGCTGAGGAACAAACTACAGAAGCAACAGAAGAACCAGTTGAATCTGAAGAAACAACTGAAGTAGCTGAAGAAACTACAGAAGAAACTGCAGAAACTGCAGAAACTGAACCAGAAAAAACAGAAGAATCAGAAGAAAAAACTGAGGAAGCTGACTTCGGTGAAGAAAAAGCTGAATAAAACTTTTAATTTTTATTTTTATTTTTTTTAATATCCAAAAAACAAGATAAATCACTTAAAGAAAAGATGTTTAACAAAACAATGAAACAAAACGTAGGTTCGCTTGACAGAGCATTAAGAATTCTAGTTGGAGCCGCACTTTTTTTCATAGCTTACAACTACCTACATTCTTGGGGTCAAGTAATTTTATACATCTTAGGAACTGTGTTAATTGTTACTGGAATTAGGGGGTACTGCGTACTCTACAAGCTATTTAGATTCTCAACTCTGGATAAATCTAAATAACAAAATATATAATCAAAAAAGTCATCTTTTTTTCATGGGGGAAGTAATTGTTAATAGAATTGAAAAGGCCTTTTCACACATTCTTAATAGAAATTACTTAGATTACGAAATCTCTGAAGGGAATAAAATCGTAATCCAAACAAAAGACAATACCCCCTTAATTGTTATGGAAATAAATTCAAAAGACATAGAAAAAGTTAATTCTGAATCTCTTGAAAAAAGAAAAACCTTTCCTTTCACCCGTTTTGGAATAATTTCTTCAGAATTAACAGGAATTCCAAAAAATTTCTTTACAGAAGGAAAAAACCTAGACTTCTTCCAAACAATAAACACAAACGAATACGTAGAAGAAGTTTTGTTAACTTTGATTAAAGAAGAACTAGATTCAATTCAATTAATTTTTGATATAAGTGACATAAAACTAAATGAAATAAAACAATAATTTATTTTTTTCTACTAGCTATTTTTCTAATCAATGTATAAATTAAAACCACTAAAACATAAAGTGGAATTACAATTATTGCAATGATAAAAAAGAAAGCTTCCTCTCCATTTCTTGCCTGAAACCAAGTTTTGAATAAAGCATAAACCAAATTATGCAATATAACTGAAACAAACCAAGACACAAGAATAATCCCTGTCTTCTTCCATGTCAATAAGAAATATTTATCGAACTTGTTTTTCATTTTATTATTTAGTTTTAATTATATTAAAATGTTTTGATTTCAATTTTTTCCTGTCCGCCCATGTATCCACGTAAAACTTCAGGAATAATAATTGATCCATCTTCAAGTTGATTGTTTTCCATAACTGCAATTAATGCTCTTGGCGAAGCAACAACTGTATTATTTAATGTGTGAGCAAACTTAATTTCTCCTTGAAGTTCATAACGTATTCCAAGTCTACGTGCTTGAGCTTCTTCCATGTTTGTACATGAACCAACTTCAAAATATTTCTTTTGTCTTGGACTCCAAGCTTCAACATCAGCTGACTTTGCTTTCAAATTTGCTAAGTCCCCACTACAACATTCAAGTTTTCTAACTGGAACATTAAGTCCCTTGAAAACTTCAACTGTATAATTAAGCATTTTGTCATACCAATCATAACTTTCCTCAGGCAAACAAACAACAACCATTTCTTGTTTCTCAAATTGATGAACTCTGTAAAATCCTTTTTCTTCTAGTCCATGTGCTCCAACTTCTTTTCTAAAACAAGCAGAATATGCTGTGTAAGTATAAGGTAATTCTTTACCGTTCAACTTTTTATCTTTAAACATTCCAATCATTGAATGTTCACTAGTTCCAATTAAATATAATTCTTCGCCCTCAATTTTATACATCATTGCATCTTTTTCTTCAAAACTCATGACCCCTTCAACAACTTCTGGTCTAATCATGTAAGGCGTCACAATTAACTCAAATCCTTGTTTAATCATGTAATCTCTAGCATATGATAAAATTGCAGTGTGAAGTCTTGCAATGTCTCCTTTGAGAAAATAAAAACCATTACCAGAATTTTTTCTAGCAGTATCAAAATCAACGCCACCTAATTTTAATGCAAGTTCAGCATGATTAAATATTTCATAATTTGGAACCTTCGGTTCCCCAATTTTTTCAATTTCAACATTTTCACTGTCATCCTTTCCAATAGGAACTGATTCATGAATAATATTTGGAATTTTTAACATAAGTTCATTAATTTCTTTTTCAATCTCAAGTCTTTTGTTTTCAATTTTCTCAATTTTCTCTGGAATCTCCTTTGCCTTAACTTTCGCTTCTTCAGCTTCTTCTTTTTTTCCTGCCTTCATAAATTCTGCAACAGATTTAGAAATTTTGTTTCTTTCACTACGAAGTTTATCTTCATCAAATTTTAGTTTTCTCCAATTAGAATCAAGGTCCAAGACTTTATCAACATAAATTAGTTTCTCTTCTTGAAACTTTTTTTTAATGTTTTCTTTAACCATTTCAGGGTTTTCTCTAATCAGATTAATATCTATCATAAAAACAAGAATTAACTTTACTATTTAAAGATTATTCAAAGCCAAACTTTAAAAATTAAAAATACTAATATATTCTATGGCAGTTTTTGAAGAGGTGGGGTTAACAATAGTTAATTTATATCAAGATTTTATTAATTTTCTTCCGTTCTGGGCACAAAACTTCATAAACTTATTCTTAATTTCCCTTGTAATTGTAGTTTATGGAATTTTAATTTGGAAATTCTATCGTTTCATTGCAAAGAAAAACCTAATCTCATTAAACTTAAAAAAATATAATCGTTCAGAACACCCATTAATGGCAAAAACACTTGCTGCAGTTTTTTACATTCTTGAATATTTAATCATTTTACCGTTTCTTGTATTTTTTTGGTTTTTAGTTTTTACAATATTTTTAATATTACTAACTGAAAACTTAGAACTTCAAACTATTTTAATCATTTCAGCAACGGTTATTGCAGCAATTAGAATGACTTCATATTATAATGAAGACTTGTCTCGTGACATTGCAAAACTTCTACCATTCACAATATTGGGTGTTGCAGTAACTCAAAGTACGACATTTAGTTTTCAAAAAATATTAACACAAGTTTTTGCAATACCAAATTTCTTTGGTCACATCGCTTCATACATGTTATTCATATTCATAATTGAATTAATATTAAGAATTTTAGAAACAGGTTTTGTTGCAACAGGAATGATTGAAGAGGAAACTGAAATTCAGCAATAGAATACAACAATTATTATAAATAGAATTTAATCATTTTTTTAATGGAAGAGAAATTATTAGTTGTTGAATATCTAAATACAATAAATAAATTCAATGAAGAATTTGCAAAGGCAAATAATCACCTAAATTATATTTCATTTAATTTAGCATATTGCCTTCCTCGAGATACAATTCATAGTTTTGATTCAGAAGGAAGATGTTATAATTGCTCTGGATTCAAAGAATCAAAAATTCTCCTTTCTTCATTTAATACTGAAGAATTTAAACAACATTTTGGAAAAGGTTTTCATTATAAATTAATTGAAATATTAGACAATTGGAAAGATAAAAATCATTTTCCTTTTCCCTATAATCCTGTTGCAAATTCTTTACCTGAACATAAAAAATTAGAAGAAATAATTTACAAATGGAATAAATTGGGAGAGGAAGAGAAATTTAATCAAATTTTTGATTTGGTTTCTATTCAAAATGATTATAAAGAAAGTTTAAACAAGGTTTATGAAATAAAACAAAAACTAGATTAATTCTTTTCAACTCGTGGATGTTCATCACCCTTTTCTAAAATTCCTTTAAGCATATTTATGTGATGCTTCCTTTCTTCGGAATAATCTTCGTCACGACCAAACTTTGCATGTTTAATCATCTTCGCTACATATTCTCCACCTAAAAAATGCGGAGTTAAAACATAATTTGCCCCAGCCTCGTAAAGTCTAAGGGCATCTTCAATTGTGTGTGCACGTAAAATAATTATTGCTTTTTTATTCTTGTTTCTAATTACTTCAATTAATAATTCATTTGTCTCAACTTCAGGAATTGTTGAAATTGCTAAATCAATTTTTTCTAGAGGTAAATCTTCCAAAAGTTCCAAATCATAAACATCCCCATAAAGTGCAGGAACACCAAATTTTTTCAAATTAACAATTGTATCAGGATTAAAATCAACAACCAAATATTTCTTTTTCATCTTCTTTAAAGCATTCAAAATACTAAATCCAATTCTGTTATATCCAAATAAAATAGTGTCATATTTTTTCTCAAGTTTAATTTCTTTTTTGATTTTTTTCCTTTCAAATATTCCAAGAACAGGACTCATAAATGTGTAAAACTTCGAGGAATAAATTATCATATATGAACTAATTAAAATTGTAATAATCATTGTAAGAATCAAAGTATTCATAACTTCTGAAGTTATGTGCCCTGCAACAATTCCAATACCAAGTAAGATTAAAGAGAATTCAGAAATTTGTGCAAGAGTTGTTCCAACTAAAAAATTAGTTCTTTTAGTATAACCAAAAAATTTCATTGTG
>JAACWA010000027.1 GCA_009992175.1 archaeon | reverse complement strand
ACCTTTTTCAATTAAATCAAATAAAGATCGCAGTTCAATTGTCGCTTTTCTATATTGAAAAGTTTCATAATATTCTGTAACATTTTTAATAGTATTATTCAAATTAATTTCTAATTCTTCTGAATCTTTTTTATTTTGAAATATTTCACTAAATTCAAATATTTTTTTAATGAAACGTAAACTTCCTATTATTCCAGCTTCACTCCAGTCAATGTCTTTGTCTGGCGAAGCTAAACTTGACAAGAAAAATCTCGCCGTGTCAATACCATATTTATCAGATACTGTTTCAGGTAAAACAACATTTCCTTTCGACTTACTCATCTTTGCCCCACCTTCAGCGTGAAGCATTCCTTGATGAAATAAAGTTTTAGCTGGTTCATCAAAATTAAGTAAACCTAAATCCCGTAGAAACTTAACATAAAATCTTGAATAAATTAAATGCATACACGCGTGCTCCGCTCCTCCAACATAAGTATCAACTGGACACCAAGTTTCAACTTTCATTTTGTCAAAAATTTCCTTATCATTATTTGGATCACAATATCTCAAAAAATACCAAGATGAATTTACAAAAGTATCCATTGTTTCTGCTTCACGTCTTGCCTTCCCCCCACATTTAGGACAAGTAACATTCAACCATTCTTCACTTGTTTCTAAAGGGTTTCCCTTTCCAAATTTAATATCTTTAGGTAAAACAACAGGCAAATCCTCTTCGGGAACAGGGACAGCTCCACACTTTTCACAGTGAATAATCGGAATAGGGGTTCCCCAATATCTTTGACGAGAAATTCCCCAATCACGAAGTCTAAAATTTAATGTTCTTCTACCAAGTCCTTTTTCCTCTAACCATTTTTGAATTTTACTAACTGCTTCGTCTCCAACAAGCCCATCAAAATTTACAAAATCAATTTTAATTTTTTTTCCATTCAAAACACCTAAATCAAGTTTATCTTCTTTTGTATTTCTAGATTCCTTGTATGATTTCAAATATCTCTTACTCAAAACTTTACAATAGACTCCTTCTAATTCTTTTTCAGCATCTTCAAAATCGCTCTCAATTATCCCAAATTCTCCAACGTTTGGACCAATATCTATCTCGACACCACCTTTATTTCGATAAATAACATTTGTTAAATTAGCTGTAAGTTTCTTTTCACCAAGTTTAATAAAACCATTTTTTTCTAGTAGCATACAAAACTTTTCATATTTCTGATTATCCTTAACAATTAAATCCAAATCATCAAAATTTCTATAAATTTTTCCATGGTGAAAAGCCACAGCTAATCCTCCTAATAACCAAAAATAAATATCTTCCTTATCTGCCAACTCTTTAATTTCTTTTAATGTTGAAAGTAATTTTTTAGTCTTTTCCAATTCATTTGAATTGACAAGCTTCCCTTTTTCAGTAAAAGCTCTCCCATTTGTTATATCTCCTTCAATAACTTGTTTAATTGGAATGTTATATTTAATTGCAAAATCATAATCTCTTTGATCGTGCGCAGGAACAGCCATAACCATTCCACTACCGTAATCAGCAACGACAAAATTTCCCGCATAAACTGGAACCTTCTCCCCATTAACTGGATTAATTGCATATGAACCAGTAAAGACTCCTTCCTTTTCCATGTCCGCTAATTCCTTTTCTGAAACTGATTTCAAAGATTTCAGAAATTCTTCAACCTTTGGTTTTTGCTCTTCAGTAACTAAATCCCAAAGTTTTTTGTGTTGTGCACTAACAACAACAAAAGTAACTCCGAAAATTGTGTCTGCTCTCGTTGTAAAAACAGGCCATTTTTCACCATTATCAAATTTAATATCCAACTGTTCTTCAGGTAAACCTTTCTTTTTTCCATAATCAAAAAATTCTTTTTTCCCTTCTTCTGTACTTACATCTATAACCTTATTACTAAAAATAACTTTATTTGTAGTTCCACAACTATCAACATACCAACTACCTCCATCAGGATTTTCTTCCAAAATATTTTTCTTAACAAAACCAATAAAATCTTCTTCTTTTTTCAAATCAACTTTAATTCTAAAAAACTTCCCCCAATCCTTATCAACCTCCTCAATTTCAAAGTTTCCAAACTTTGGTAATTCTTTTTCCAAATCCAAATCAAAACTTTTTTCAATCAAGAGATAACTTGTAAAATTAAAAGGAGTTTCAACCTCAAAATCAATCTCCGTCCCATAACTTTTTCCAATCCAATGTTTTTGCATTGACTTTGTTCTCTCTGGCCAGTCCATGTTATCTAAATTTTCATAAAGTTCATCAGCATAATCAGTAATTTTCAAAAACCACTGTTTCAAATGTTTAACTTCAACATTAGTTTCATCATGTCTCCAACATTTTCCGTCAACAACTTGTTCATTAGCTAGAACCGTGTTACACTCCGGACACCAATTAACTGCTGACTCTTTTTGATAAGCAAGACCTTTCTTTAACATTTGTAAAAAAATCCATTGATCCCACTTGTAATATTTCGGGTCGTCCGTTGAAAGAATTCTACTCCAATCATAAGTCAAACCAATTGCCTTTTGTTGTTTGATATAATTCGTAATTGATGCTTTATTATAATCTTCAGGATGCGTTCCAGCTTTAATCGCCGCATTTTCAGCAGGAAGCCCAAGTGCATCATAACCCATCGGGTGAAGTACCTCAAAACCTTTCATCATCTTAAAACGTGCAAGAATATCTCCAATTGTATAATTCCACGCGTGCCCCATATGTAACCCGCTACCAGATGGATACGGAAACATCTCTAAAACATAATATTTAGGTTTCTTTGAATTGTCATCCGCTACAAAAATCTTCTCATCTTCCCATTTCTTTTGCCACTTCTCTTCAATAGCCTTAAAGTTGATTTCTTCCATACAAATCTACAAGAAGACAAAGTTTTAAAGATTTTGGGGATGAAAAATTAATCTTTAAAATAATTTGTTAAAGGTTTAGGAATAAAACTGGAAGAATACCTCCATTTGATAGCTTCTCCAGCATTCTCTAATCGAGTAAAATAAGCTTCCGCAGAACTATAAGAACGATTCCATTTTTCAGAAGAAAACATCAAATCCTCGGAAACTTCAAAAAATTGTTTATTATTACGTAAAAACTTTGCTGCTTCCTTAAGAGATCCAATTAAATCCCCTCCGACAAGATACATTGTGTTCCAACCTTTTTCAAAAATAGATTTATCCACTGGATTTTTATCTCCCTTAGAAAGAATTTCTTCTTTTTTCTTCTTCACATAATCAACAGTTTCAACTCTTTCATCAAAAATTACAGGAATTCCCAATTCTCTTGCTTTAGTGAGTGTGTCTTCTAATTTTGAAAAATCTTTTTTCCAAGAGGGAATGACCTTTTTACTCATAGGGAGCAAATAAATTCCCGCATTTTTTAGAATTTCCATCCGTTGGTAATAATTATCTGCACGATTGCCATAATGTTTATTTGTTCCCACGAATTCTTTCAACTTAGATACATCTTCCTCGTCAATGTGTCCATGATATTCAAAAGATTTTCCTTTCCAACCTTCTCTCAATTGAACATCTAAAAGTTGTGTATAACGATATTCGCAATCATAATCTCCTTTGAGCTCCCACCCAATTCCTATTTCATCATTTACTCCTAAAAAGATACCTCTTTCTCCTTTCTCATTTTCAAGAAAGGCACCAACAGGAATTTCATCTGAAGATTTTAATCTATGATCATAACCCCAAATTTCTAACCCATTATTCAATTTAATCAAATTTGATTTTTCCATAAAAATTAAATTTAAACTTTCTTTATTAAATTAATTATATTAAAAAACATACTAATAAAATTTATATTAAAAATATTACAATCCTTAACTCAATACTCGGGCGGAGGAGGGGGAACAGCGTGCCGGTGGGCGGGGCGAAAACTCCCCAAAAACCCTATAAATCCAAATTCCTTTGTTTTTCCATGATAACACTACAACTAATCAACGAAACAATCCAGTCAAACGACCCAAGCGCATACACTTTACAAAAAACAAATTTCTTTGGAGAAAAAGAAAACTCAAAAGTAATTTATTCACTCTTCGAAGGACTCTTCTTAGTCGAAACAAAAAAGGCAAAACTTTCTTCAAACAATAAAGAACTCTCAATTGAAGAAATTGAAAAAAAATTCTCAAAAATTGACAAAAAATTTGAAACAAAATATGCAGTTT
>JAACWA010000025.1 GCA_009992175.1 archaeon | reverse complement strand
GAAGGAAAAGTTTACAAATATTTACATTTTGATACAATAAACCTTTTAAAAAATTTAGATAGTGCAGAGGTAATTTTTAGAGTAAATAAAACTTGGATTTCTCAAAATTTAATTTCAAAAGAAGGAGTTTCAATTTATAGATTTAATGAAGAAAATAAAAAATGGGAAGAGATAAAGACAGATTTCCAAAAAGAGGATTCTTTGTATTATTACTATCTTGTAAATTTAGATTCATTTAGTTATTTCGCAATTTCAGAGAAAGAGATCATTCCACAAGAAAACAATGCTAGTGAAAATGTAGAGACTTTTCAAAAACCTTTGGAAGAACTAAACACTTGGTGGATTTGGGTTTTAGGGGTTTTAATTCTTGGAGGAATTATTTGGCTTTTAATTAACAAAAGAAAAAAAGTTAAGAAATATTTGAAGTTCGGATATTAATTTTTAACTAAAAAACAAAGGAGTTAGGTATACTTCCATAAATCCAGCAATAATTAAAATTATTACTGCAACAAAAAGAAGAACAATTGCATTCTCTAAAACATGTAAAAACCTCTTGTTGTTTACTCCATTTCTAATAAATCCTGTTCCAAGGATTCCTCCGGCTAGAGCAGCTAAAAAGTATGCAGCAATTTCAGGTAAACCATGAATCATATATCTTAATAGTCCAAGAGGGATTTGTGAGAGGTCAAACTTAGTAAAAACTCCAACTGCACTTGCAATGACTGTCGCATTCCATGCAAGAATAAATATAGCTCCCGCTCCAAAGATTAAAGAAAAGAAAATTGTGAAAATTAAAACATATAAATTGTTTTCAAGAATTGACAAAAATCTTGGAATTCCAGTAACGTGTCCAGTTGGGCCAAATGTTCCAGTAGTATACTGGGCAACACAATCTGTAATTGAATTTGGAAAGTTTATTGAGCAATAAGTTTCAATTTGAGCATTAAGTAAGTTTGAGTCATGTAAAACTAAAGACCAAAATGAGAAAGCAACTACAAAACCTAAAAAAAGCCAAATTAAAGCAAAGAAGGCATCTTTGTGAACACTCCAAATCCTTCTTATTCCTTCAACAATTTCATCTTCCTCTTCTTCCTGTTTTATAATATAATACATAAATGGAAGTGAAAACATAACACAAAAAGTAACAACTAGTAATCCAGAATATTTAATCAAAACATGGTCATTTGCAAAAAAAAGTTTCACAAGTAAAAGAGAAAGTGAAGCATACAAAAGTCCAATGAAAAACATTTTCCACGGACCCTTCTCAGCTCTTTTAGGATTTATCAAGGATTCTAACATAATAGGACTACATTAAGAGATTTTTTAAACTTGTCTGAATATCTTAAAATATGGGTAAGAGGGAAGAATTTAATAAAATTTCCAAGGGGATAAAAGAAATAAAAATTCAAGGAGCTCGTAACATTGCAAAAAAAGCTCTTTATGCTTATTCACTTATTCCAACTGAAAATTCAATTAAAAAATTAATTTCATTAAGGTCAACTGAACCAATGCTTGTTAATGTTTTAAGGCGTGCAAAAACTGAAACCCTAAAAGAAATTTTTGAACACTTTGATTCTGCACAAAATGAAATAAACAAATTAGTTTTTAGTTTAATCCATGATGGAGATGTAGTTTATACTCATTGTCATTCAACAAATGTTACCCATGCTTTAATTTACACAAAAAAGAAAGGAAAACATTTTGAAGTTTATAACACTGAAACTCGTCCACTTTTTCAAGGAAGAAAAACTGCAACTGAATTAAAGAAAGCAGGAATAAAGGTTACAATGTTTGTAGACTCTGCAATGGATATTGCACTTATGGGTAAGGACGGTGGAAAAAAAGTAAGCAAAGTTTTTATTGGAGCAGACGCACTTCTAAAAAAAGGAATCATAAACAAAGTTGGTTCAGGAATGATTGGAAAACTCGCAAAATTAAATAAGATTCCTCTTTATGTTTTGGCTGACTCTTGGAAATATTCTCCTAAAGAGGTAAAAATAGAAGAAAGAAGTTTTCATGAAGTTTGGAAGAGGCTTCCAAATAATTCCCCCATAAAAATAAAAAATCCTGCTTTTGAACTTTTAAAAAAGAAATATATAAAGGAAATAGTTTCTGAACTTGGAATACATACTTATTCAAAATTTTTAAAAATTGTAAAAAAGAAAAATTAATATTTTAGTGCCTGTGACCACAATTACATTTATCCTCGTCTACACATTCTTTACACTTACATTTTTTCCCATGAGCATGGGAATGATTGTGATTATGTCCTTCATGGGAATTGTGCTCTTCTTCTGAATTTGTTGGTAATTCTAAATTTCCATTTTTTTGTGCTTCTTGCATAGTTTGAGTAATTTCTTGGTTTATTTTTTCAAGTTCATTTTCTAAATCATTTTTCATCATCCCAAGTTTTTCAATTTGTTCAATTATAATTTCTTTAGTTTCTGGAATTGTTTTTTTTACAAATGTTCCTTCTCCAACGTCAACAGTTAATTCCTCAGAAACTATTTTTGCTTTAACAAAAATTCCTCTTCCAATCGGAGCTAAAATTTCAGAATCTTTATTTTTTGGAATTTCATCAAGTCCTAAGTTTATTTGACCCATATCTAAAGTTGCTTGTTCAACTGCTTGCAACTGTTCATTTATCTGCATAATTTGTTGTTCGTAAATTCTAAATTTACGGTTAAGTTCTTCATCCATAAAAAGTTTAATTTTAATCTATTTTTAAGTGTTTCTAAACTACATCCATATACTTCTTCATAATTCCAGAAATAATTAAGGTTGTCAAAAGGTAAAAAACAAACCATCCCATAAAACCTAAAAATTTAGGATTTCCAACTGTAGTAAAGTAATCATTAAACCATCTAAAGAAAAGGATGAAGGGGACCGCAGTATAAACCATTGCCCTTGAAGAAAGTTTCATTGTTTTCTTAAAAGTTTTAGGCATTTCAGCCATTTGTTTTTTCTGAAGTGCTAAATATTTTTCAGGATGATCTTTTACTCGGTTCATTTCTTCTTTCATAATCTTTTGCTCTTTTTTCAATTCTTTTAGTGCCTTTTGGTCTGTTGCATATTTTTGAATAAGAGTTGTCAATAGAGAGATTACAAAAACAATTATCAACATTCCAAGAGTTAAATTCCATTCAAGTAAGAATCCTGCAGTTGGGTTTAAAATTGAGTGAATTCCATCTTTTAACCAAGAGAGTTGGTCCCAAAGAAGTGCAATTAGTAGTGAGAAAACCATTACAAGACCAATTAATTTGAAACTTCCTTTTTTATTCATTATTGACCTCCTCCCATGAATTTCTTCATAGCTGGATTCATGTCAGTCATATGTTGTTGTGCAATTGATTGATAGAATTGGAACATAATCATAATTACAAGTAAAATTGCGGTTCCGCTAACAAGTGCTCCAAGTAGGTTAGTGAATGAGGCTAAAAGTCCAATTGCAATTCCCCCCATAACTGTTAAAGGCATAACATATCTATCCAAAATTGATTCTAAAATTCTTATGTCTTGCCTGAACCCTGCAACTTGAAGTCCTGAAGCAGCAATTTTCTTTGCTTGACTCTTGGCATCCATTTGAGAAGATTTTACCCAAAAGATACTAAAGATTGTACAAAGGAAAACAAATGCAATGATGTGTACCAATCCTTGAAGAAGATATTGTGGAAGAAGTCCACCTTTAATTGCCAAGTCTAAAACATTTGTACTCCCAAGCCAAAATGAAATTCCAGAAACCGCTTGCCCCTCAATAAAGTGTCCGAGGAAAGTTGCATGTCCTAACCAATTTTCCAATAGACCTCCAAAAAGTTGTAGGTTTGCAATTAATGCAGCTGCTAAAATAACTGGAATAACATTAGCGTAGAAAAATGAAAGAGGCCACTTTACTCCGTATCCTCTAATCCTTCCATAACTTAAAGGAATTTCAACTTTAAGTGATTGAGCCCAAACAACCAAAAGGAAAATTAATGCAGTAACTGCTAAAACTGCAAGTGCTGACAAGAAAGTAGTGGTATCTTTTTGCATTATTGATTGAATCAAAACAAGAATTTTTCCTGCACAAGGAGTGTTAGAAAAGTCAGCGAGGCAATTTGCTCCTTGCTGGTCTATAAATTGCAGAGCACTTGTAACAAGTCTCCAAGAAACTCCCGCTCCAATAAACAAACTTACTCCCGAACCAAATCCCCATTTCTCAGAAAGTTCATTCATATAAAATATTACTAATCCCCCCAAGATAAGTTGGAAAATTACAATACCGGTGTAACCTGGAACAGCCTGAAGCCCATTCATTAAAACATAAACACTTGCTTCAAAGATTATAAAAAAGAAAACAAGAAGTTTTTGAACTCCCTGGAAAAACTTTTTACCCTCAACAGTGTTAGTATCAATATTAATTATTCCTGCTCCAGTTAAAAGTTGTAAAATAATCGAAGCCATTACTATTGGTCCAATTCCCAGTGAAATTATTGAACCAAAATCTGTTCCAAGAATAATTGCTAAGTACTTGAACCTCTCAAGAGCGTTAACACTTAAAGCGTAAAGAGGAATGTTAGCCAAAATAAAAAACGCGGCTAAAACTATCAGAGTCCATTTAAGTTTAGTATTAAATGCTAATTTCTTTTCCTCAGGAGAAATAACTTCCGGGATGTAATCAAATATTCTCTTTAAATCCATTAAAACAAAAGAGAAAAATAGTTTTTAAAGTTTGTTAGTACCAAGATTTCAATTACCTTTTTAATGTCTAAAAACTTGATTTAAATTGAGGTGGAAAAGAAGTGAATGCTGCAATAATAGTTGTCGTCGCACTTATTTGGATGTTCTTAGGTTATCGTTTTTATGGAAGGTTTATTGAGAAAAAATTAAAAGTTAATAACAGAACAAAAACTCCTGCGTTTAGAAATAAAAATAAAGTAGATTTTTCCCCTGCAAAGAAAAACTTTTTAGCAGGACATCACTTTGCATCAATTGCAGGAGCAGGTCCAATAATTGGTCCAATTTTAGCAATTAGTTATTTTGGTTGGCTTCCTGTCGCCATTTGGGTTTTAGTGGGGTCAGTGTTTATTGGAGCAATGCATGACTATGTTTCTTTAATTGCTTCAGTTAGAAATGAAGGAAAAGGAGTTTCATTAATTACTAAAGAAAGTTTGAACAAGAGAGCAGGATGGGTTTTTGGTTTAATGATTTTTGTAACTCTCGTTTTAGTTATAACTGTTTTTAGTGTTTCATCAGCTGAAAGTATAATTGAAAAGTCAGAATTAATAATCCCCCTTTTAACAATAACTGTTGTTGCATTACTTTTTGGAGTTGGGCTTGAAAAATATAAAATTAATCCAAAAATTTTAACCACTGTTTCAATTATTCTAATTGCAATCTCAGTTTGGGCTGGAGAAGTTTTTTCTATTTCTTCAAGTGTAATTAATCCAGAAATTACAAGAATTTTTTGGATAACAATTATTTTTATTTATGCTTTTATTGCTTCAGTGATTCCAGTTTCAGTTCTTCTTAGACCAAGAGATTATTTGAGTTCAATTCAATTAATGTTTACTCTTTTTTTAGGTTTTGTCGGAGTTTTAATTGTAGGGCCGTTAATTAATGCCCCTTTATTTTTAAGTTCAGCCGAATTTTCTCTTTGGCCAATTCTTTTTATCACTGTTGCATGTGGGGCAGTTTCGGGTTTCCATGGACTTGTTTCTTCAGGTACAACTAGTAAACAGCTGTCAAAAGAAAGTGATGGAAAAAGAGTAGGATATGGAGGAATGCTTCTCGAGGGGCTTCTTGCAATATTAGTTACAATAATTGCAATTTCAGGTTTAAGTTGGGGTCCTGAATTTGTTGGAGGTTTCCAGGATTTACTGAGTAGGGGATGGATACTTCTTTTTTCAGATGGATTTGGAAATATAATTAGTCAAATTGGAATTCCATTTTTAACTGCTTCTGTTGCAGGTTTAATTGGAGCTTTTATGGTAAACCAATTTATTTTAACTTCAGTTGACACTTCTTCACGTCTTGGAAGGTTTGTTTTTTCTGAAACTCTTTTTCCAAAAATAAAAAATAGACTCTTTCTAACTTTGATTGTTTTAATTCCTGCCTGGCTTCTTGCAGTTACAAATTCATATCAAACTCTTTGGAGGCTTTTTGGAACTTCAAATCAACTCATTGCCTCAATTACTTTAATTGGAGTCTCAGCATATTTCATGTCTAAAAAAATAAAGGTGAAGTTTATTTTAGCTCCAATGGTTTTTGTATTAGTTACAACTTTATATTCCCTAATTTATCTAACTTTTAGAAGTGGAGGTTATTTGGCAGAGGGAAATATTCCTCTAGCAGTGATTTCAATTTTAATGTTTGTTCTAGGATTAATTGTTTCCTTTGAAGGATTTAAAGAAATTTTTAAGAAAAGTTAATTTTACTCTTTATCAGCAACTTTTTTCTTGTTCGCTTTTGGTTCTTTAACTTTTTTAACGTTTGAGTTTTCTTCAGATTCTTTCTTTTTTTCTTGACCTGCTTTTTTCTTTTCGTGTTTTGGATTAACAACAATTGGAGTTACTTGGATTTTAATTTCTTTAACAACCACTGTTCCTCCAGCTTTTTCAATTTTTTCTTTTGCAGAAGTTGAAATTTCAAGACAAGTTACAAATAACTTATTCTTAACTTCACCATTTCCAAGAATTTTATAATTTGGTAATTTTATTTCATAACCTTCTTTAGTTTTTTTCCCATATTTTTCAAGATGAAGTTCAATTTCTCCAACATTCACCCTTTTTCTTATATCTCTTTTTGTTCCACGAGAAGTTACTCCCTTTTTCCCAAAGTATTCATGACCATGAAGTTTTAGAACAAGAGTTTTCTTTTGGTCCCCCCTTTTACCAGAACCTGCCATCCCAACTCCTCCCTTGTGTCCAGACTTCTTAGCTTTTTTTCTTGCTCCTCTACCATGAGTTCCTTGATTCTTTCCATGCATTCTCGAAGCTTTTTTTCTTTTTTTTACTCTCATTATAACATTCTCCCAACTAATTTATCCATTTCTTTGTTTTCTCCTAAAATTCCTTTTGGATAGTGAACTTTAGTTTCAGCTCCTCCTCTTGGGGGATGAAGTCTAAAGAATGGTTTTAATTTACCTTGAACTTTTTTTCCTCTTTTTTTCAAAAGTTCTTCATAAGTTTCTTTTGAAATTTCTCCATATGAAACAAAACTTCTAACTTTTTTTAACATTCCCATATTTTCTTTTGTAGTTTCAAGAGTGATACAAGAGTATTTTCTTCTAAGTCTAAGTCTAAACAAAGTTTCTTTTACATCTTTATTTATTCCAACTTGTCCTTTTATTCTTATTATGCACATCATTGTCTGTTTGTTTTCTCCAAAGCATCCATTGCCGCTTTAATTAAATTGAATGTTGTTCTCTTTTTACCAAAAGTTTTCGAGTATATATCCTTTATTCCTGCCATTTTAAGTAATTTCTTTAATTCACTTGCAACAACAAGTCCAGTTCCTTGTGGTGCAGGAATAAAAGTTACTCTCACACTTCCCGCTTTTCCACTAACTTCAAATGGAATTGAATGTGGGTCATCACACGAACAATCAAAAGCTGAACACGCCCTTTTTATTTTAATTAGGTTTAATTTTGCTTTTCTTGTTGCTTTATCTCTTGCTGGGAGAGTTTCAGAAGCTTTTCCAACTCCTACTCCAATGTGACCATTTTCATCTCCTACAATTGCCATTGCAGAGAAAGTCATAACTCCTCCTTCCTGAGTAATTCTTTGAGTTTGTCTCCATGCTCTTCTTTTTCCTCCACCAAATTTTCCCTTAGCATGCCCGATTGCAATTAAGTCAGTTTTTATTGGAAGAAGTAAATCTACAACTTCATCTTCAAGAATCTTTTGGTTATTGTCAAGAATTTCATCCATTTTCTTAATTTTTCCATTCTTAACATCTATTCCCAATTTTGTTTTTGGAACCCAATTTGCAAGGTGAACAATTCTTTCTTCAGCTTTTCGGTCTTTTCTCTGATAAGGTTTATTTTCTTTTTTATCTTCAACAACTTTTTCAGTTTCTTCTTCTATTTCTTCAAGGTCTTCTTCTATTAGTTCTTCAGTTACTTCCTCGTCATCTTTAAATTTCTTTTTTACTTCTTCTTCAGAAACTGTTCCATAAACTTTTGCAGTTTTTTTGAGTGCTTCCATACTTTTTTTATCCTTTTCTTTATTTTCCATTTTTACAATTTATCTAATTTAGATTTAACCTCCATTACTATTTTTGAAATATCTTCTTTAGTACTTTTTCCTAAAAGTCTATCTTCTTCAGGGAATTTCTCTTTATCACATTTAATTTTTATTCCCCCATCAATTAATCCTTTAATGAATGCAAAAATTTTAGTTTTTTCTATAACTCTTTGCATCCCGAGGTCCACAATAGGTTCTTCTAATTTACTCTTTAAAATTTTCTTTGCAGTTAAATATCCAGTTAAATAAGATGCAGGAATTGATTTTAAACTTCCCTTCAATTTTTCAGGCCATCCATTTTTTATAAGCTCTTTTGAAGTAATTCCAAAGATAATTTTGTCTTGAGCAGATTCACTTTCAATATACTGGCTGATTACATGTTTGTTTGTTTTTCTAAAGACTAATCTTGGTTTCTCACTTTTCAAAAGTTTAAGTCTATTCAAATAGTCAGTTTTTCTTTCTTTTCTTCTTCTTTTTAATGTTCTCATTTTATTTTTCCCCTATGTGTAAAAGTAAATTAGATTTACTTTTGAATGCTTTGTTTCTTATTTCTTTTCTTATTTGCTTTTTTTCTTCGTTTGTTATTTTTCCTTGTTCTTTAAGCATTTTAACATGTTTTCTTAATTTTCTTGTGATTTTAACATATTCTTTTTTTCTTTTTTTAACTTTTTTCTTTACTTTTCCTTGTCCTCTTCTATTTTTTCTTTTAACATTAGTTTTTCTTCCTTTAACCGGTTTAATAGTTATTGCTCCAGATATAACCAAATCTCTTATATCCTGTTTTGTAATTGCATCTTTAATTTCATCTAACCTTACTTTTACAAATTTTATTCTTTCCTTTCCCACTTTAAGTGCTTTAGCTGCTAGTTCTTTTTTATTAATTATCATTTTTTATTTTCCTTTTTTGTTGTTTCTTCTTTTTTTTCTTTTTCTTGTTTTTTTAAAAAAGAAGCTACATTTATATTTTTTAATTTAATTTTTAGTTTTTTTGCTTTTTTTACAATTTCAATTTTTTTCTTTTGTCCAACTTTTCCAACAATTCCTATTTCATTATTTTTGATTTTTTCAAGGTCTTTTAGGTTCATTACTTTAACTGGAGTTTTTTCATTTATTTTTTCTCTAAGTTTTTTTATTGTTCGGTATCCAATACTTACCATTGAGGGATGTCCCTTTCTACTTTCCCTCATTTTATTATCTCTTCCCGTAGGTTTTCTCCACTTTGCTCTTTTTCCCTTTCCTTTTCCAAATTTAGAGAATCTTTTCACATCCATCCTTAAAAATCTTCTTGCCATTTTACATCTTTTTTCCATCCTTTTCAATTATGTAAATTCCATCTTGGAAAATTCTTTTATCTCTTCCCCTAACTTTTGTCGCAGTTTCAAAATTTGCAGAGGCTTGTCCAACAAGTTCTTTATTGACAGATTTTATGGTGATTATATCTTTTTTTATTTCAATATCAATTCCATTTGGAAGTTCAACAACTCTTTCAACTTTTTCTCCGAGGAAATTTTTTATCCAAACTTTATTTCCATCTTGCCTTATTGTGAATGGAAAATGTCCATAACAAACTTTCAAAGTATATTCAAATTTTTTAGATACTCCTTTAAGCATATTTTCAATATGTGCTGCAATAGTATTCATCATTTTTTTCTCATTTTTTGTACTAGTTTTTTGACTTAAGTAAATCTCATTTCCTTTTTGTTCCATTTTTGATTTACTTAAATTGAATTCTCTAGAAAGTTCTCCTTCTTTTCCTTTAGCATTTAATTTAGATCCATCTATTTCAATTGTTACTCCTTCCGGAATTGATATTTTTTTAATTAATTCTCTTTTCATTTTAATAAAAGTATGAAATTAATGAACCTCCTATTTGTTCATTTTCTGCTTCTTCATGAGTCATAAGTCCCTTGTTAGTTGAAAGAATCATTGTTCCCAAGTTTCTTGCAGGAAGGTATCTTCTTCTATATTTTTCAATCTGACTTTTGTCACAACTAAATCTAGGTTTTATTGCTTTACATTCAGTAAAGTCACCAAGAATAATTTCCATTGATTTGTCTTTAGGGTTAATCTTATATTTTTTAATTGCTCCTTTTTGTTTCATAATTTTCAGAACTTCGATTAATACATTTGAAATAATCTTAACTCTGATTACTTCTTTCTTTGCTTTTTTAGCATTCTTCAACATATTTAGTGCGTCTGCGACGATATCGTGTGCCATTTTATGAATATTTTTTGAAACCTATTTCTGTTGCAATTTCTCTAAAGCAGTGTCTACAAAAGTGAAGTCCATATGAACTTATGTGTGCTCCAAATCTTCCACACCTTTCACACTTTTGAACCGCAATCCCAATTTTTCTTGTTTTAGGTTTGCAGTGCTTGATGTACTTTTCCTTCACAATAGGTTTCGCATTTAATTGTTTGAATATTTTTTTCCAGTCACTTGCAGTCATTTTTTGAACCTCGTTTGGAATTTATTTTTCATGAATTTAATTATTTCTTCTTTTGTAATAACTTGTCTTTTTGGAATTTTTCCACCTTTTATTTTTTTAAGTCTTACTCTTCTTCCAGATCTCTTAAACACAACTGTTACATCAAGACCCATAATTCCAATATCTCTGTGGTATTCCATACCTGGAATTTCAATGTATTCGTGAATTCCAAATGAAAAGTTGTTTTCACTTACTTGTCTTTTTTTGATAGTGTTTTCAATTGCAGAAAGCATCTTTTTTAGAATTTCTTCTGCTCCTTTTCTGATTGTAACAACTGTTCCAACTTCTAAACCTGGTCTAACTCCAAATCCCGGAATTCTTTTTCTTGAAGTTGTCTTTGATGGCTTCTTGTTAGTAATTATCTCTAAAAGTTTATGTCCTTTGTTTAAGTAATCTCCAGTTCCACCTATGTTAAGGACAACTTTTTCAATTTTTATTTCTCTCATTTTGTTTTGAGTTTCGATTTTTTGTTTTTCTTCCATTTTTAGTTTAAGACCATAATTTGTTTAATTAATGCTCGGAATTTTTTTTCTGGTGAATCAACTTCAACCATTTTTTGTTCCGAATCAATTTTAATAATTTTCCCTTTTGTTCCAGCATGTTTTCCCCAAGTAATTAAAACTTCCGATTTTTCTTTTATTGGAAGATTTTTTGAAATTTTATTTTTTTCAAGGTCAATAATAACTGAATCTCCAACTGAACACTTAACTTCAGAGATATAATTTCTTCCATCACTTAAATTAACTTGAGTTTTTTTTCCTTTAATTGATTTTTTCCCAATTACTTTTGAAACCTTATTTTTTGAGTCACTCTCAGAGATTTCTTCAATATCAAATTTTCCTTTGTCAGAAAGTACTAGTCGATAATTCTTTTTTGAAGGAGTAACAGTCAAAACATCAAAAAGTTCAAGACTTTTTTTCTCATCAATAATTGGTCTCCCACAAATCAAAAGGTGTTTCTTGTGAATAGCTTGTTTTACTTCTTTTCTTGTTTGAGCAACTTTCATGATTTCCCTTAAAACAATCAAAACAGGAATTCCTTTTGAATTGTTTTTAGTTACAAACTTTGTACCTTTCCTAGGTATTGGCCAATTCTTTGGTGCTTCTTGTCTTTTTAAATGTCTTTTCATTTTTTATTCTCCTTTTCTTTTTTTACTAAATCTTTTTTTATCTCAGTTTTTTCCGTTTTAATTTCAGGTTTCTCTTTCTTTTTAGAGGTTTCCATTTTTAATTTTTTGAATCTTTTTTTGTCGTCCGTAACCAATTCTAATATTTGAATGTTTGATGCTCTGAATGGAATGTTTACCATAGAACCATCTTGTTTTTTATTTTGGATTCCTTCAATATAAATTTTGGTTTTTTTAGTATTTATTTCTGAAACTTTTGCTTTTTTACCCTTATGTTTTCCAACCATTATTTTTACTGTATCTCCTTTTCTTACTTCAAAATTTCTCATTTTATGTTTTTCTCTTAATTCTTTACTTAAGTTTACACTTAACATTTTTCTCTTAATATGAATTGGAGCATTCGCTGCATATTTTCTTTGCTTTTTTGGTCTCTTACTTGCTTTCCAGTTTTTTGAAAATTTTTTCATTTTAATATGCTATTGAAGCGATTTTGGCAACTTGAGGCCACCGCTCTATTATCTCCTTTGCAATTGGTCCTTTTATCTGGGTTCCTTTTGGGTTCCCCTTGTCATCCTTAAGAAGAGCAACAGCATTGTCTTCAAAGGCTATTCTTTCTCCATTAAGTCTTCTGAATGGTTTTTTTTGTCTAATCAAAACGGCATCAAACACTTTCCCTTTCATTTCAGGATTTCCAGATTTTACTGAAACTTTAACCCAGTCAGCTAACTTTGCGCACATCTGTTTTCCTTTTGTTCCTTTTCCCCTTTTAACCGAAACAATTTTCACAACCTTTGCTCCACTATTGTCAGCAGCCATCATTTTGGTTCCAATATTACATCCTGCAGTTGTTCTTGCACTTATTGCCTTCATTTAAATTCACCTCCGTGAATTTTGATACATAAAAATCCTTCTAAAAACCTATTGGGTTGATTTACTTTCATTTTTTTTCTTCTCCTGAATTTATTTTTTCTAAAAATGCAAAGTGAATAATTTTACTAAGGGGCCTACATTCTTTTATTTTAACCATATCTCCAATTTCAACTTCTTTTTCTGCACATTTAGGAAGTCTAGCATGAATCTTTGTTTTTGTTTTTCCATATCTTTCATATTTTCTTAAATAAATCATTCTTTCAAATTCAATAGCAAGTCTTTTTTCATTTTTTGAAACTACTCTTCCTTTGAATGTTTTTCCTCGAAGTTTTAAGTTTCCGTGTACAGGACAATCTTTATCTTGACATGTTCCACTAAATACTTCTTTCACAATTTTTTTGCTTTCCATTTTTTTAGTTTTTGTTTTTTTTACCATTATTCTATTGACTCCGAATCAAACCCTAACTTTTCCAAGAGGGGTTTTATTTTTTTGGAATGTTCACCTTGAAGTTCAATTGTTCCATCCTTCACGGTTCCACCGCAAGCAAGGGAATTTTTTAACTCCTTGGCAATTTTCTTTATGTCTATTGTGTTATCAAAACCTGAAACAAGAGTGACTATTTTTCCATATCTTTTCTTGTCGTTAGTAACCCTTATTCTTTGCGAACTTTTTTCAATTTGTTCACAAACGCACGCGGGTTTTGGTAAACCACATTTTGGACATATTTCCATGTTTATTTTATTGTTAATAACCTCGCTATTGTTTTTTTTATTTCTCGTGATTTTGAACTTGTTCCTTGGGAATTTTTAGCACGTGATTTTACCAATTCCATTTTTAATTCTTTTAATTTAGCTTCTTTGTCATTTTTTCCCATTCCCCTAATTTCTTTTGATTTTAATATTGCCATTTTATTTTTTCTTTGCTCCTTTTTTTGCTTTTGAAGTTTCTTTTTCCATGTTCCCCTTAAGTTTATTTAAAAGTTGATCATTTATTTTGATTCTATCCTTTAACACTGCATCTGGAGGAAGAATACTTACTTTAACCCCAACTACCCCGGGTTTAGTATGTGCAATTGATTGAGTTCTATCCACTACATTTGCTGTGTCTCCGGTTTTTTTAAGGTATCCTTGAGCAAATCTCCATGACTTTGCCCTTGCACTAGGAAGTTTTCCTGTAAGTCTTATTTCAGCACCCATTGCTCCAGCTTTCATAATTCTCTGAAGAGCTTTGTAGGCTAGAACCTTGAATTTAAGTGGCCCGAATCTTTCAAGACCAAGTGCAAGTTCGTCTCCAATTAATTGAGCATCAAATTCAGGGTTTTTTATTTCGTCTATTTCAATATGAGGGTTTTCAAGTTTGAAATTTTTCTTAATCATTTCAGTTAATTGTTCTATTTTTTCTCCACCTCTTCCAATGATTAATCCTGGTTTTGTTGTTGAAAGGATTATTCTTTCTCCGATTGGAGCATATTCAATTTTTACCTTTGAGATTTTTCCTTTTCCAATTTCTTCTTTTATTTTTTCTCTCATTGCAAATTCTTCTTTTTTGAATCTTACTGTATTTTTTTCTTCCATTATTTTTTATTCTCCTTTGATTTTTCTTTTTGTTTACAAACTATTTTTATGTGAGTTCTTTTTTTTGTTCTTCCACCTGAAGCATAGGTAGTTGAACCTTTGTTTGCTATTGTTTTTGTAATTGTAGGGTCTTCAATATCATGTTGTATTGCATTACTCTTTAAACTCTTTAAAAGAATAATGAATTCTTTTGCTGCCCTAGTAGGGTATTTTCCTGACATCATTTTTCCTTTTCTGTGAGAGTATTCTCCTTTCATAGGAATTGCCCTTTTTAGCCTTACAACTTGTTCTAGTTCTTCTATAACTTTATCTACTTTTTTTTGTGAGATATATTTACAAATTGCGATTCCTACTTTTGTTGAAACTGGAAGATTTTCTGCAACAACTGAAGTTTCACTTTTTTTAACTTTCTTTACTTCTACTTTTTTATCTTCATTTTTTGTTTCAAGTTTATTTTCTTCGCTTTTTATTTCAGCTTTTTTATTTTCTTTTGATTCTTCATTTTTTTGAACTGGAGCTTTTGCTAACATTTCCTTTTTTTCTTTTTTTGGTTTCAAAGCTTTTACAGCTTGTTTTTTTTGTTCTGCTTTTCCAGATGGTTTTTCAGTATTTGTTCCTGCCATTTTATTTTTTCACCTTCGCTGTTTTTTTAGATTTTTCATCTTTACTGTGTTTTGTTTTTGACCTTGTTGGAGAAAATTCTCCAAGTTTGTGCCCAATCATCTCAAAACTGATGTCAACAGGAGAAAAGTCTCTTCCATTGTATATTTGAAGTTTTATTCCAACCAATCCCGGAAGAATAATCAATTCCCTTTTGTGAGTTCTAACTGATTTTTTTCCTTTACTTAATTTTTCATTCACCAGACTTAAAAATTTCTCATGTTCTTGGAAGTTTCTTAGAACATTTCTTTTTCTATTTGAAGAAAGCAATTTAGCAAATTCTCTAACCTCAAGAGTTTTTAATTCTTCAAGAGATTTCCCTCTAAAAAGTTGTTCTTTTTTTCTTACTTCTACTTCATTATTTTCATTTGTCATTTTATTTTCTCTTTCCTGTTCTTCTTGGTCTGATTAAACCAACCTTTGCTCCAGGAGGCGCATTTCTTTTAGCAATCTTACTCTTAGGATTTTTTCCTCTACCTGAACCGAATGGATGATCAATCGCATTAACTTTAATTGCTGAAGTTCTTGGCCAAAGTTTACTTTTAGTTTTTTTAATATGAAACATTTTTCCAGCTTTGATTATTGGTTTTTCAAGTCTTCCAGCACCAGCAACAGTTCCAACAATTGCTCTTGAATCTTTATGAAATTTTTTCTCCTTTTTTGAAGGCATTAACACAAAAACTCCATTTTCATCGTTTCTTGTAACAGTTGCATGAATTCCTCCGCTTTTAATATATTTGCCTCCGTCTCCCGGCCTAGATTCAATACAATAAATTTTTGATTTTACAGGAATGTTTTCCAATTTTAAAATGTTTCCATCCTTAACTTCCTTATTTTCAAAGCTTAGTTTTTGTCCTTCAAACATATTTTTGAATGCAGGAATATAAAATATTCCTTCTGAATATTTAACTTTTCCAACAGGGCAAGTGTGAGCTCCAGAATTCACAAGTTTTAATACAGTTCCTTCTCCAGACAGTTTATTTGGAATTTTAAGTCTAATTCTAAATACTGTTTTGTTAACTCTATAAGTTGAACTTCCTTTTCCACGAGCTTGTTGAATAATTCTTTTTCCCATTTTACATTAAACCTAATTTAGTTGCAACATCTATTGCAAGGACATCTCCTTTTAATTTGATATAAGCATATTTTTTATTTTTTCTAATTAATGTCCTTATACTTTTAATTTTCACATCAAAAATTTCTTCAACTTCATTTTTAATTGAGTCTTTTGATTTTTTCATTGAAGTTTGGAAGGTTAAAGCATTATCTCTTTCAATCATCATAACTGCTTTTTCAGTTACAATTGGTTTAAGTTGAGTTCCTTCAAAAATTATTTTTTTTGTTTCTTTTTTCATTTATATTTTTCTCCCAAATCTTTAATTGCCTTTTCAGTATAAACTGTTAATCTTCCCAAGGAACCATTTGCTAAGTCATTAATTCCTAAATTTTTTACACAAGTAACATCTATTCCACTTGTTTTTATTTTTTCATCATTTCCAACAACTAAAAGTAATCCTAAATTTTCTTTATATTTTCGTCCTCTAATTTTTCCTTTTCCTTTTCTTATTTCTTTCTTTTTAATTGCAATTTCAAATAAACTTTCTCCAAGTATATCTTTCAAACTTTTTCTCAATTCTTTAGTTTTCAAAGTTGAAATTTTGGATTCTACAATTAATGGGAATTCAGGGAAATCTTTTTCTTTTTTATCTGTAAGGGAAGAATATCTTTTTTGGACCAATTTTAATGAAGCAGTAGCACTTATTGAAGAAATTATTGCAAGAGTAAGTTCTTTTTTATTTATTTTTTTTAATCCCATCATTGAAATAACTTTTGGAGGATGAGCTCTTCGACCACCTCGTGTGTTCGGAACAGTTGCTCCAATCCAATTAAATTGAGATCCTTTTCTAGTCATTATTTTTCTTGGAACTCTACTTATTCCTTTTCCATATTGACTTTTCCAAACTTTTCTATGGTGTTTTAAAATTCCACTAGCAGAATATTGGTTTCCAGCAACAGGACTTGGCCCGTAAGGTTGTTTGATTTTTTTTGCCTCAACAATCTTTTGAATTAAATCATTTCTAATTTTTCTCCCAAAGAAACTTGGAACTTCAATTTGTTTTAATTTTTTACCCTCAATACTTAATAAATTTGCTTTCATTTAAATTTCACTCCTTGGATTTGGATGTATGAAAATCTTTCTAAAAACCTATTTGGTTGATTTGCTTTCATCTTAATTCAATAAATTCATACTCCTTTTTCTTTTGTTTTTTAGTTTCTCTTAGAGCTTGAGTTAAAAGAAGTTGTCTTTTTGAAGGACCTTGAACAGAACCTTTAACAAGAATATATTCAGAGTTTATTTCACCATAATTTTTTATATTTTTAACAGTTTCATTTTTTTTACCTAAATCTATAATTTTATTGTTGTAAACTACTCTTGTAAACATTCCAAGTTGACCTGCCTGAGGAGTTCTAAATGTAACTCTTGCTGGATGCCAAGGTCCAAGTGAGCCTGGTCTTCTTACACCTTTTTCAGATTTATGACTTTTAAGGTTAATTCCAAACCTTTTTACTGGTCCTTGAAGTCCTTTCCCTTTTGTTAGACCTCTTAAATCAATTAATTCTCCTTTTTCAAAGAAGCTTAAGATAGATAACTCTTTACCTAAGTTTTCTTTAACAAAATTAAGTTTTTCTTCAATTGTTCCGTTAATTCCAACTTCAATTACATCAGGAGTTTTTTTTAATTTAGTTTTTTTAACAATAGAATAAACAATCACCTTAATGTTATCATAAATTTCAGGTTTAATCCCATCAATTTTTTTTGTCTTTTTTGGAAGTTTTAGAACTTTTTTGAGTTCTTTGTCCAATCCCTCTGCCATAACTTCAGTTACAACTTTGCTATTTTTATAAAATCTAATTGAAAGAATTTTCATTGGGGGACATTCAAGGATTGTAGCCGGAATAACAATTTTTTTGTCTTTAGTCATAGAATGAGGGGTTGTGTCTTTAACTGCAACAGAAACCATTCCCGCTTTATAACATATAAATCCCTTAAGAGGTTTGTCAGAATTAATTGCTTCCCAGTTCGCTCTAGGCAAAAACTTTTTGGCTCTCTTCCGAGGCCAAAATTGTAAACTTCCTTTTCTTGGTGATTTCCTTGTTGGCATTTTGTTTTATTTCTAAATAGCGGAATTTCATTTTATTCTTACCCTGGATTAAAATTAAAGAAAAAGTTGGTTTATAAATTGTTCGGTGTTCAAATAATTTAATTTAGTTTTTTATAAGAATTCCAATAAGGAGCATACTTTTCTTTTAGATAATTAGGATTCTTTTTTTGAAGGGAATCTATCTTTTTAAGAGCACTTATTATACAATTTGTCTCACTTTCTTCTTTTCCGAACCAATCTTCAATAATAATTTTTTGGTTTTCCTTTTTCAAAGTTTTTTCAAGCATAATATTATAACTTTTAACTTATTTTTAAGGATTATTATGGGAGGATTAGTTTAAGCAGTAAATTCATACTTATTTACAGATTTAACCCCATCAATTTCAGAGTATCTTAAAATTTTTCCAGCTCTTTTTGCCATTTCCCTAATTTTTGCAAAGTCTTTTTCGTCTGTTTCTGGCATAACAATTTTTTCAATCACAAATTCGTGTTTTATATCTGCTTTTTTGAAGTCTTCCTTCTCAAAAACAAAACTTTTCCCAATTACTTCATCATTAGTAATTAATTTACAAAAGTCAGCTTTAGGCTCTTCATCTCCTTTTCCCGGTTTACCAGATTTAGGCGCTTTAGATTTTATTTTCAGAATATTTTCTTCATCAGAATTAAAAGTAAGAGCAAAGAAAACCTTTGGAAATTCATCCAGTAAGTTTAAGATTTCCTTTCCTGAAAGTTCATAATTAATTAAGTATCTTTTTACCCCTTGAAACTGTTTTATTTCAGTAAATTGAATTTTTTCTTTTAAGTCAGAAGTCGAAACTATTGCCCCAGTAACATTAGTCTTCTTTTCCCCTAGTTTTTCAGCCATAACCCTCACCAATTCATTTGCAAATTCTGAACTTGTATTTATAGTGTATTTATTTTTTGTTTTTCTAGCACCAATTACAGCCCTATTTTTAAATGTTCCACGACTAAATTTTTGAAATTGATTATGAACTAGGCCATCAATTTTTTTATCCTTTATTTTTTTTATAAAATTCATTCCCTTGAAAATAATTTTTAAGTTATAAACCTTTTTGTCAATCGCTTAAGAAGTTTTATAAGTTATTTCTTCTTTAAAATAAAGAATAAAATGGATAAAAAAGAGATTCAAAATATTACTTCAATTGGAATTTTTCTTGTTTTGATAACTCTCTCATTTTTTGTACTAAAAGAATTGTTAATTTCAATACTTGCAGGAGTAATATTGGGTTTTGTTTTTTTGCCCCTCTATAATTTTATTCAGAAGAAATTAAAAAACAAAACTTTATCCGCAATAATTGTTTGTGCAATTTTTTTGGGGGGATTAATCATCCCAATTTGGTTTTTAACACCAGTGGTATTAAACCAATCAATTTCGGTCTTTATTTCTTCACAGAATATTGACTTTGTTTCTCCCCTTAAGAGTGTTTTTCCAGGGGCTTTTTCTTCCCCTGAAGTAACGTCTGAAATTGCAAGAGTAATGCATAGCTTTGTTACAAATTTAACAAGTGGAGCAATGAATGCTATCTCCAACCTCCTTTTACAATTCCCAGTAATTTTCTTAAACCTTTTAGTAACTTTTTTTATTTTTTTCTATGTGTTAAGAGATAACCAAGAATTTGTTAATTATATAAAAAGTGTATTACCCTTCAAAAAGGAAATTGAAACTAAAATATTCAAGTCTTCTAAGGATATTACCTCTTCAATTATTTATGGGCAAGTAATTGTTGGAATTTTACAGGGGCTTCTCGTTGGAATTGGTTTTTTCATATTCGGAGTTCCAAATGCACTATTCTTTACTATACTATCCGTAATTGCAGGAATATTTCCCGTAATTGGAGCAACAGTAATTTGGATTCCTTTAGTTCTGTATCTTTTTTTAAAGGGGGAATTTGTTTCAGTTATTGGAATTACTGTGTTTGGAATTCTTGGTTCATTTTTTGAAAATAGTGTAAAACCAATAATGATTTATAAAAAAACAAATGTTCATCCCGGAATAATTCTTCTCGGAATGATTGGAGGGATTTATTTCTTAGGATTTTTAGGTTTCATTCTTGGACCCTTAATTTTGGCATATCTCTTGATAATTATTGAAATATATCGAGATAAAAAAGTTCCAGGAATCTTTATTCAAAATGTTTAGTATTAGATAAATATAAAAAGAATTTTGGTCTTTTTCTTGAAAAGAGGAGAAAATGGAATTAAAAGTAAAAACTTCTAAGTGGGCCGCAGGAATACCTGTTGCTATGTTAAACAGAAAAAATGCAGAAGCTCTTGGAGTTCATGCGGGGGATAGAATAAATCTAAAAACTTTTTCAAAAAATCCAAAAGAACTTTCTACAATTTTAGATATTACTTGGGGAAATTTAAAGTCAAAAAAAATTTATGTTACTGATGAAATAAAAAAAATGCTTTCTTTAAAAGAAGGAGAAAGAGTTCAAGTTTCCCTTTCCCATGTTTCTGAAAGTTCAGCTTTTGTCAAAAAAAAGCTTTTAGGGAAAAAATTAACAAAAAGAGAAATAAGGCAAATTATTGTGGATGTAGTAAATAATTCTTTGTCTGAGGCTGAGATTGCTGTTTTTGTTTCCGGAATGTATGAAAATGGAATGACTTTTGAAGAAACTACTTACTTAGTTGAAGCAATTTTATTTTCAGGAAAAAGAATGAAATTTAAGGAGAAATATGTAGTAGACAAACATTGTATTGGAGGGATAGCCGGAAATAGAACTACTCCAGTTGTGGTTTCAATTTGTGCTGCAGCAGGATTAATCTTTCCTAAGACTTCTTCACGAGCAATTACAAGTGCGGCTGGAACCGCCGATTGTATTGAAGTTTTATCTCCTGTTGAGTTTTCAATGGAAAAATTAAAAAAAATTGTAGAAAAGGTTGGAGCATGTTTAAGTTGGGGAGGTTCCGTTGGAATGGTTCCTGCCGATTCAAAAATAATTCAAATAGAAAAAATGTTAAAGCTTGACCCTCCAGCACAACTTTTAGCATCAATAATTTCAAAGAAACTTGCCGCAGGAAGTAAGTATATTTTAATTGATATTCCATATGGAAAAGGAGCAAAAGTAACAAAAAGAAAAGGAAAGAAATTAAAGAAAAAGTTTGAAAAGTTGGCTCATTTTTTTAAGGTTCATATTTCAGTAGTCTTAACCTCTTCAAATGAACCAATTGGAAATGGGGTAGGTCCAGCAATGGAAATAAAAGATGTAATTAAAATTTTGAAAAGAGATGAAGATTTACCTAAAGACCTAGAAAAGAAATCTATTTTTCTTGCAGGAGAAATTTTAGAGTTAACAAAAAAGGCAAAGAAAGGAGAAGGGGAAGAAATGGCTAGAAAAGTGTTAGAATCAGGAAAAGCATATAAAAAGTTTGAGGAGATTATTAAAGCTCAAGGTGGAAAGGTGAAAGAAATAATTCCTTCAAAGATAAAAAAAGAAATTTTTTCCAAAAATAAAGGAAAAATTAAATCAATTAATAATCAAGAAATAAATTATCTTGCAAGAATTGCAGGTTGTCCTCTAGACAAATATGCTGGAGTTTTTTTGAATTACCATGTGGGTGAAAAAATAAAAAAAGGTCAGAAAATTTTAACAATATATGCAGAATCAAAGCCTAGACTTAAAGAGGCAGTAAAATATTATGAAGAAAAAATGCCCATAAAAATTTAAAATTTGGTTAGAATAATTTTTTAAACTTTGTTAATCTCTTTTTTAGTATGAGAAGACCAGAAAATAAAAATCAACTTGCAGAATATTTCAAAAAAAATCTCGCAAAAAATTATACAGAAGATTCCCTTATCTTTGCACTTCAAAATCAAGGTTATTCAAGAACTGCTGTTGAACAAGCTTTAATTGAGGCCCATAAAGAAATTGCAAAAACTGCCCCCGTTTTAAAGGAAAAACCAATAATTAAGTATGAACTTTTTGATGAAAAGAATAATCCCATTAAAGTTGAACCTTTCACAAAATGGGAAAAAGTAAAGTTTTTTCTTAAAGGAAAGAAAATTTAAAACAGAAATCTTTAAAACTTAATCTTTCGCTTTAATTTCATTCTCTTTAAAACAAGAGTAAGTCTCTGTCACATAAGCAGGAAGAAATTCCTTTGCAAACGCTTCAGAGAAAAAACAGCCTCTGTCGCATAAGCAGGAAGAAATTCCTTTGCAAA
>JAACWA010000004.1 GCA_009992175.1 archaeon | reverse complement strand
GAATCTGTATCTGTACACGTTAATGTTTGTGGGGAAACACATGCTCCATCTGAACAAGTATAACCTGTACCCAAAGTTGCACAATTAAAAGTCGTTGTTGAACCAACATTTGTTGTGCTACAAAAGTGTTCAGTTAAAACATTTCCTGAACAAGAATCAGTTCCATTAACTCCTGTTGTTGCACCAGTTACTGTTCCTTTCTTGGTGTAATTAGTGTAACTTGTAGAATCAATTGACGGAGAATCTGAATCTGTACATTGATTAGCTATACAACCATAAGTTGGAACTGTTGAAACACTACATCCTGTTGGACAATCTGGATAAGTTCGGTATGAACATTCAGCTGTTCCTGATTGAGTAAGAAATGTACAATAAGTTATATCTTCACAACTTGCTTCATCTCCATTACCATAACATACTGGACTAGTTTTCTGTGCAGGAGGACTATTAGTATAATCACAAAAACCAGCTGAGTAAGTATACGTTCCCGTACATCCAGAAACAGTAGTTCCTGTTTCACCCCATGAAGTTCCTGAAACACATGCACATTGATATTCTGGAAAACACTCTGAATTAGAAATACAACCTCCTTCATTGCCAGGATAATAAGTATTATTACATGACCTTGTATAAGTCCAAGCACAATTCGCATCTACAACATCGGCACAATCCATTGCATTCTCGGCGGCTGAACAAAAAGCTTGTTTTGATGGTGCATCTACTGCAAGACATGCTCCATTAGGGTCATATGTTCCTGGAGAACTTGAATAATAATAACCTCCACATCCAATATAATTTGATTGTTCATTTGTTCCACAAGTAAGAGTTGCAGAAACAAAATTTGTTGAAAGAATTATAACAGCAATTAAAAAAATAAAACTAAAAGCAATTGCACTCCTCTTTTTCATTACATTCTTAGGTAATTTCTTTTTATAAATATTTTGTTAGTTTAAAATTCTGAAAATTTTTAAAAAATTTCAAAAAAATTATATTTTGTACACTTCTTTATGATGTTTGTATTTTTCAAGAATTACTGTTTTTCTTTTTTCATCGATAGAATAAATCAAAACATAACTCCCTATATATACCCTCCAAAAATTTTGAAGAGGTTTTTTTAAAGGTTTGAAGTGATAAGGGTTTTCTTTTATTTCCTCTATCTTTTTAGAAAGATATGCGAATGAAATTTTATCTTTTTTTATTAATTTTTTAAATATTCTATCAACATTTTCTCTAATTTCAAGATTATACATTTTTATTTGTAATGGTTAGAAAAATCTTGAACTTTAACAGTTTTTTCATTTTGTGCTTCTAATAACTCCATAATAAAATCTGGCCTTAATTCTGGCTCAAGCATTTCTTTTCCAAAGAGAGTTACAATTAAATTTAAGGCATCACTTTTATCTTTTAAATTTTCCTTAGCTTTAACTATATTTAAAATTCTGTTTGCGTCCTCGTTAATGTTTACTATTGCTTTTATCATCTTTTATTTATAATAACTCCATGTTAATTCCACATTAATTCAATGTTAATACCTATTTATAAAACTTTGCAATTTGTGCCCATACAAATTTAACCAATTAAAACAATTCTAGGTTTTAATTTTGCAACTTTTTTACTAATTCCTAACTCCTCTACAACGTCGACAACCTCATCAATATTTTTGTAAACCTCTGGAGACTCCTCGGCAATAAGAGTATTACTTCCTGACCTTATGATGATGTTTTTTGAAACCAGTTTCTTTCTAGTTTCTTCTCCGCTAATTGTTTTAATTGCAAATGTTCTTGACATAACTCTCCCCGCTCCATGAACTGATGAACCAAAAGTTAACATTTCAGATTTTTTTGTTCCTTTCATCACATACGACGCTGTTCCCATCGAACCGGGAATTAAAACTGGTTGACCAACTTTCCTATATTTAAGAGGAACTTCTTTTCTATCTCTTCCAAAACTTCTTGTTGCACCCTTTCTATGTACACAAACCTTCATCTTTTTACCGTCGACAACATACTCTTCAATTTTTGCAATATTGTGACAAACTTCATATAACACTTCAACTTTTGACTTTGGAAAAAATTCTGTGAAAAGTTCTCTTAACCAAAAAATAATAATTTGTTTATTTGCAAAAGCAAAGTTTGCTGCTGCTGCCATCGCTTGTAAATATTCTTTACCCATCTTAGAATTAATTGGTGCACAAGCAAGTTCTCTGTCAGGTAAATTTTTTGTTCCATACTCTTCTTCCATTTTTTTTATATAGTCTGACGCAACCTGGTGCCCTAGTCCACGTGAACCACAATGAACTAAAACAACTAACTGATTTTTTTTGAGTCCATAAACTTCTGATGCTTTTTTGTCATATATTTTTTCCACTTCTAAAACATCTAAAAAATGGTTTCCTGCTCCTAACGTCCCAAGTTGACCAACTCCTCTTTTTTTTGCCCTATCACTCACAAGTTGGGGGTTAGCCCCCTTCATGCAACCCTCTTCTTCACAAAACAAATAATCTTCTTTAACTCCATAACCTTTCTCAACTAAATATTGTGCTCCTTTTTCTAACAATTTGTCAAATTCTTTGTAACTAATTTGAAAAGGACTTCCTCTCCCAACTCCTGAAGGAATTTTCTTTTGGAGTGCATCTGAAAACACTTTTTCTTTTCCATTCAAATCTTTAGAAGTTAAATTTGTTTTAAGTAAAAGAACTCCACAATTAGAAACAATAAAACCATTTGCAACAAAATTATGATTTTCTTCTAAATTAAAATCATAAACTTTATGAGTTCCCTTAACTTTTTTAATAGATCTAATCTTGTCAAAGATACATCCCTGTTTTTTTAATTCTTCGAGTTTGTCTTTTTTAAATTTTTCAAAACTAATAAAATCTAAATTGATCCTTTGTTTTACATTTTCATAATAATACCTTTCTATAAATCTTGAATTAATCTTTCCTTCCAAAATTTTTTGAACTTCTTTAAGAGAAAATCCTTTTTTCTTGTAATCCTTGATATTTTTTGCCAGATTTATTCTTTTTTGAGTTTCTTCTTTTTTTAATAAAATATACAACAAGGAGAGATTTGAAATATTTTGCCTTTTCTTATTATATTCAAATCCTATATTTCTCCATAATTTAATTAAATTATCTTCCTTTGCTGAAATTATTAATCTAAACCTCATCGTCTTTTCCTGAAACCTATTCTCATAATCATTCATTTCACTTATTTTATTGGTAATTATTCCAAAATCCTCAAGAAGTAAAGAAAGGTCAATTAGGAATTCCCTGCAATTTTGTTTAAGAGGTTCAATTTTATTTTGATTTAAAATTGGACTATAAAACCCTGTTTTTGTGTGTGTCTTTGGAGTTGAAAGTTCTGCTCCAAAAAAACCAGCTAAAAAAAGCCTTTTTATGACTTTATTTGATTTCTTTATCCATTTTGGAACCCTGATTTCTTGTCTTGTTTTATTTCCCTTGGGCATACCTAATTTTACAAGAAGTTCTAAAAATTCTTTCGAATAAATATGAAGTTCATTATTTATACTTTCAAATTTTTTAATTCCGTATTTGGTTTTTATTTTATGATTTCTTTTTCTAGATGAAATTCCTGAATTTATTCCTATTTCTAGCAAGTCAGTTTTCATTACTTCCAAGTCTTCTTTTTCTCCATAGGCAACTCCATACATTTTTCCCTTCGACTCATAAACACAACCATCACCTAAAAGATAGCCAAAAATTTTTGTGATTATTGCTTCTTTTCTACTTACTTCTTCACCATCATTAATTACTCCCTCGAAAAAATTAACGGCCAACTCTTGATTCAAAATAAGGTTTTTTAGAAGGGCCATTCCCTCTTTTGTTAAAAAAGGATGATCAGATGTTGCTTTTATTTTTAATCCAGAGTTTAAATTTATTTCAAAAACGTCTTCTGAATCACGAAACATGAACAAATTTATTTCTTTATTTTCTGTTTTTTTATTTGAAAAATTTATTGTTGGAAGTTTTTGTGCAAAAGAAATCTTTTTTATTATTCTGCCATTGTCTTCGATTAAGTTTTGAATTTTTGAATTTTGAAATTTTTGAATTTCTTTTGATTCTCCAAATTCAGTTAAAATTTTTGAATCCCCAGTTAAACAATTTATATCATAACCTACTCCTCCAGGAGAGATTATTCCTTTTTTTAAGTCAAAAGCCGCAACTCCCCCAATTGGGAATCCGTAGCCACGGTGACAATCCGCAAGGGCGATTGATTCCCCCACAATTCCCGGCAATTTTGCAACATTTTTTATTTGTTCAATTGTTTTGTCTTCCTTAATTGCATTAAAAATTTTGTCAGATGCATAAACTGCTCCGGGAACAAGCATTCCCTTTTCTTTTTCAATTATATGTTTATTTTTCATAAATTATAAAACAAAAAGAAGTTTAAAAAGTTGAGTTTGGGAATTATGCGCTTGAACCACCAAACAGTTTACTAAACCAATTAAGAATTTTTTGAAATAATCCTTGATTCACACACTGATTATTCACACATAAATTACTTCCACATTCAAAACTATTTTCACATGCCAAGTTTGAACCTAACTGTGTTACAAAAGTTTTGTCTGAAGAACAGTACATTCCATTCACTCTATAACCGAATGGGTAACAAGCTCCGTCTGAATAACAACCTGAAGTACAATCTGCTTCTGAAGAAACTACTTGAGGAGTGTTAAATTCACTGGTTGCGTCTGATTTAAGACTATTATCTTCCTTAGTTGAGTTTATTTGACTCATTAAATTTGTAATCCTAAAATCAACACTCCAACGATCAATATTTTTTGTGGGAGGATTAATGCTAAGAATTTCAACTAAA
>JAACWA010000003.1 GCA_009992175.1 archaeon | reverse complement strand
TTTCCGGAATTTCTTTTGCATTCTTTTTTAATTTTTCAACTTCTTTTTTATTTCCCTTTTTTAATTCTTCTGCAATTCTTTTTGAAATTTTATTTCTCTCAGATCGAAATTCATCTTCATCATATTTTAATTTTCTCCATTTTTCATCAATTTTAAGAATTTCATCAACTAGGGCAATTTTCTCCTCTTGAAACTTCTTTTTTAAATTTTCTTTAACCTTCTCAGGATTTTCCCTTATCAAATTTATATCAATCATAACAATATTTAATTTTGAAACTATATAAATTTTAGGACTCAATAAATTTAAAAGTGAAGCTCTCCTAATTACAAAATGGGAGGAGATGTAACTGGGCTTGTAAGTTCACTTGGAGGATTCTATTCTAATGTTTTAGGCTCTCTTCCATCATGGGCACAAAATTTCTTGAGTCTTTTTCTTTGGTCACTTTTATTGGTAATTTATTCAATTTTCATTTGGAAATTTTATAGATGGATTGCAAAAAAAGATATTCTTCAGTTAAACTTGGCAAGGTTTGACCGTTCAGACCATGCAGTTCTTGCAAAAATAATTGGGGGATTTATGTATTTTGTAGAATATTTGATAATTCTTCCTTTAGTTGTTTTCCTTTGGTTTGGAGTTTTCACTTTTTTCCTCATGCTTTTAACAAAATCATTAGAATTGAATACAATCTTAGTTATTTCTGTAACAATAGTTGCAGCAATTAGAATGACTGCCTATTACAAAGAAGACCTTGCAAGAGATATTGCAAAATTAATTCCCTTGACTCTTTTAACCGTTGCAATTTCACAAGGACTTTTCAACTTTGAAAAAGTAATAGAACAGATTGTATTAATCCCAACTTTCTTTTCAGATATTTGGTCTTACTTAATATTCATTGTTCTTGTTGAATTTTTGTTAAGAGTTTTAGATGTAATATTTATTGCGTTTGATTTATATGACGAAAAAGAAATAAAAGCAGATGATACAATTAAAGAAGAAGCAGAAAAAAAGGGAGAAAATAATTAATTCTTTTCAACTTCAGGATGGTTTATTCCCTTAGAAAGTATTTGTTTTAACATCTTCATGTGTTTTTCTCTTTCTTCTTTGTAATCTTTGTCTCCAATCTTGGTATGCCTTATCATCTTCGCAACATATTCTCCCCCCAAAAAATGAGGAGTTAAAACATAATTTGCTCCATTTTCATAAAGTTTTAGAGCGTCTTCAATTGCATGAGCCCTTAAGACCACAACTGCTTTTCTATTTACTGTTCTAACAGTATTAATCAAAAGTTGATTTGTTTCAAGATCTGGAACGGTGGAAATTACTAAGTTTGCTCCCTCAAGCTTTAAATCTTCTAAGAAATTCATATCATATACATCTCCATATAAAGCAGGAACTCCAAACCTTCTCAGATTATTTATGATGTCAGGATTAAAGTCAACTACAACATACTTCTTTTTTAGTTCCTTCAAAACCTTTAGAATACTAAATCCAATTCGGTTATATCCAAAAAGAATGGTATCATATTCTTTTTTTATCTTATTCTCTTTCTTTATTTTTTTACTCTCAAACACCGAAAGAAAATTTGAAAATCTGTTATATACCTCTGAAGAATATGTTATTGAATAACTAGAAAGGAATATTGTAATAATTAATGCGAGAACTATGGTATTGAATGCCATTGCACTAATTTGCCCAATAGAAAGGCCTAGAGCTGCAATTATCAAGGAGAACTCTGAAATCTGTGCAAGAGTAAAACCTACAAGGAAATTAGTTCTTTTAGTGTATTTGAACCATCTACCTAAAATCATCAAAGCAAAGGGTTTGAAAATAAGTGCAATTCCTGAAAGAACAATTGCAGGAATTAAAACCTCTTGAAGGTGAGAAATTTGCATTCTAAGTCCAAGAATTATAAAGAATATTATTAAAAAGAAATCTCTCAAAGGCCTTATTTTTGAAGAAATTTCCATTGCATATGGGCTAGTTGAAAGAATAACTCCTGCTAAAAGTGAACCAATTTCCATTGAAAACCCTAAGTATAAGAAAAGAGCCGCTAAAACAAAACACCAACAAATGGAAAACAAAAAGAGAAGTTCTTGAGATTTTGCAATTCTTCTAGTTATCCTAGGTAAAATTAAATATCCTACAAAGAAAAGAATAACAATTAAAAATGCTCCAGCAATAAAGCTTTCAAAAGTATTTGTATGATTAATTCCAGACATTGAAGAGATAAAAATTAAAACTCCTACTGCAACTAAGTCTTGAACAATTAAAATTCCAATAGAAATTTTTGAAGAGAGTGAATCTAATTTTCTCTGATCTGACAAAATTTTCATAACAATAATTGTACTTGAGAAAGAAACTGCAATTCCATAATAAACTGAAGTAATAATTCCTACATCAAAGATATAATTAGAAACTAAAAATGTTGTAACAAAAGTTAATATCATTTGCCCCAACCCAATTATCAGGGAGCTTCCCCCAATTTCCTTTATAACTTTAGGGTTTAAGTGAAGTCCCACAATAAAAAGAAGAAAAGAAATTCCAAGTTCACTAAAGATTTCAATTGTACCCGTCGAAGCCCCTATACCTACCAAGAATGGACTAATAATCATTCCTGCAAGAATATACCCAATAATTAGGGGTTGATTTAGAACTCTAATTATATATGATACCACAAAAGCCGCAAGTAAAATTACTGCAAGCTGAATAAAAGTGTTGTCCATTTTTCTCCTCTTTCAATTATTAAAAGAAATTACTATAAAAAGCTTTTTAAACCACTCAGTAATTTATTCAATATGGCTAAAGTAAGAATAAAATTAAATTCAACAGATATTGGAATGCTTAATGAAATTTGTAATTCAATTAAGGATTTATCAAAAAGTTCTGGAATTGCAATTTCTGGACCTGTTCCACTTCCAACAAAAAAATTAAAAGTAACAACAAGAAAATCTCCATGTGGAAATGGAACTGCAACTTTTGACCGTTTTGAAATGAGAATTCATAAAAGATTAATTGATCTTCCTGCAAATGAGAAAGTATTGCATCACATTATGAGAATGAAAGTTCCCAAATCAGTTAATATTAAAATTGAAATGAAAGATTAAAATTTAATATTTTTATTTAAAAAGTTTATTTGTGGGAAAAATTTCTTGAACTAACCCTTCTTTATCTTCTTTCCAAAGTCCAAATTTTTTAAGATAATCTTTTCTTTTTAAATTTCTTTCACCCATCTCTTCTATTTCTAAAACATAAACTATTTTGCATTTATTACTATCAAACTTTTTTTCTAACTCTTCAGACAAATTAAAAGAAAGCTTCCCCTCATATCTACGACCAGAATAATAATTGTCTCCACTAGGTTTAGTATGAATGGCTAACCTTCCCACTTTAGTATCCCAAGGGAACAAAAGCCAATCATACTTCTCTGTAGTTAATTTATATTTATAATTTTCAGAATAAAATCGAGAATTGCTACTAGTTTCTTCCAAATTTAAATCCATATTTAGAGCTTTTTCAAGTCCTTCTAAATTAATTCCGGTGTAAGAATCTCCACTTACTTTCATAGAAAATTCAATTTTGTTGGATTTATAAAAATTATTGTTCAAAAAGATAACTAAAAGAAATTTTTTGTCACCATAATTTTTATAAAACAACTAAATTTAAAATTTAAATGGGAATCGTTAAAGGTTTTCTTGAAACTGGAAAAAACTTGGATAGAATAATTCTTGAAATGGATGAAGGAGAAGAAGGATATGCTGAACCAAAATTTTTAGATTTTGATTATGAACTAAAAGGATATCTTGATAGAAATGGTCCCATCTCTAAACAATATGACCCAATAAACAAAAGAACTCTTTATGTAAAAAAAATTGGTCAAGGAAAGGATGATTATTTAGTGAATATTTCTGAAGTCAAAGGATATGCTTGGATAAGCCTTTCAGAAGAAAAAGTCCAAGATTTTTTAAGTGAGGTGGGTGAAGAAAAAATAGCAAGGTTAGATTACCAACCAAGTCTTATTTTTGAAGAAGTTCAACTTGAAAAAGATATTGAAGAAGCAATTGAAAATGAAAACTTTGAAAAAGTAATAGAATTAAAGAAAAAAAGAGATAATACACTAAAGAAAAACTTATAATCTCTTTTCTTGTATATAAAAATGTGGGAGAGATTAGAGGTTTGAAATACGGGAAGAATATAGAAAGAATAATTGCGGAACTTGAAATTGATGAGGGAGGTTGGACAAAACCTACTTCACTTGAAATTCATTATGAGGTTAATTCCTATTTATTTCTTGAAGAACATGTTTACCCCAAATTTGATAAAGAATCTGAAAAAACTCTTTATGTAAAAAGAATTGGACCAAATAAAGATGATTTTATCGTTGACACAAGCAAAGTTGATTATGTTTGGGATAAATTAATTGTTGACCCTGAAGATTATGAAGAGGAAATTCAAGATCTAAGAATTGCAGTTTTGGGATATGAAAAACCCTTGA
>JAACWA010000016.1 GCA_009992175.1 archaeon | reverse complement strand
GACCAGTCACAGCACCCAACGACGAAGCAGTAAGAGACGAAAGACAATTTCCCGATGTTATACAGAAATCATCAACAGCCGTGACGTTTCCACCAAACCAAGAATTCCCACTCGAACCATTCACATAAAATATATCCTCTCCATTACTCGTTATATTGAAATTCTTCGCAGACACCATTGGAGCCAAAGCTCCAACTATCAAAAATATTCCAATCACCAAAATAAATATGTTCTTATTCATCTTTCTTCCTCAAACATTTACTTAATTCTGATCTATCAAAAATAATATGCTCAAACTTTTGTCTCAACTCATTAGAATATCCTCTTGGAACAAAAGCAACTAAAACATCTTTACCTGTTTCAATCACTAAATCAAATGCTGGAATAAAATCAGCATCTCCAGAAATTAACAAACAAAGGTCCAAGTCTTCTCTTCTAGATTCTTTCAACATATCAACTGCGATTAAAACATCAATTCCTTTTTCTTTTTGACTATAATTAGAAATATCCAAAAAACTCTTTTCAACAATTGGTTTGCACACAGAACACAAATCCCAATCTTGAATAAAATCTTCTCTTTTTTTCCTTAACTCTTTATTAGATAACTTTTGAAGTTTACGAGTAAACACCTTAATCCCTTTTTTCTCTAAATTAGATAAAAAGGCCATATGCCGCATATATTTTATTTTATCATCTTCAATATTTGGAACAGAAACATACCAACGAATCTCTAAAACCTCTAAACTTTTTTCTTTAGAAATCTTTTCAATAACTTTAACAATATCTATATCACTTGGCTTAAACCAATGCTTAACATTATGATACCAATTATTAGCATCAATAAAAACTACTCCCTTCTTAATCATTGAAAGCCCCTCCAAAAAAAGAAAGCCCAGCATATCCCGAAGGGTAACACTGGGGACTTAAATTAATATTACCAACATTCAAGGATTTATAATGTTTTCTATCAACATAAATTTCTTGAGCCAACTCAAGATTTTCAATTTTTCCCTTAACAGAGAAATCTTTTCCGGAGTATGCATGTAATGTTTTCTTGTTCATTTTATACCCCTTTCCAAGCCCCGCATTTGCCTCAAAAAAAGCCCCGAATTTTTTCGTTTTTGCCATATCCGTCATATTTTCGTGGCTTTTTTCCCAATGGTTTAATTTTGATTTATTATTCATCATTCTAAACACCACTTCCACAATGGAACAAATTTAATTTTTTCCCTAATTCCAAACCATTCTTTTTCTAAAACCTCTTCCCTATCTTTGTTAATAACTACTAAATTCTTACACTTCAAATCCTTACTTGCCTTCAATAAAGCCCTAATTTCTCTGTCAAAAGTCTCAGAATTTTTCAAATCATAACAAACTTGAATCAACTTCTCAACTTTCTTACCCTTCTTAATTACAAAATCAACCTCTTCATTTTTTTCATTCCTCCAGTAAAAAAACTCATCTTCTCTTTTCAATAAATTAATTGCAACTAAATTCTCATAAAATCTTCCATAATTATTTGAAAAATTTGTTGAAATCTTAGATAAAAAAATATTATCAATAAAATAATTCTTCTTTGGATATTGCATTCTATCTTTAACTTTATATGAAAAAATAGAAAGACTAAACATAAAAAAAGAATCCTCAATGAAATTAATATATTCTATTAAAGTATTCTTTCCAATTTCATACTGCAAACTCTTCAAAGAATTATACATCTTATTATAAGAATAACTTGTGGAATCCACAAGCAAATTCAAAATAGCTTTCATAGATTCTTTATTTCTAATATTGTAAATCTCAATCAAATCCCGATTTACCACAGAAGAATAATAAGATTTTGCAATTTCCAATTTATCATTCTTTTCAGATAAAACAACCTCCGGAAGACCCCCATAAACTAAATACTCCTCAAACAAATTAATTAACTTATTTTGATTAATCTCCTCATTAAAACCTTTAAATTTCAAAAACTCCCTGAATGAAAGAGGAAAAATTCTATTTAACAAGTATCTTCCCCTAAGCTCCGTGGGAATTTTATTTAAAGACATCTTTGAAGAAGAACCCGTAACAAAAAATCTAATGCTGGGGTATAAATCATAAACCCTCCTCAACCATTTACTCCATTCAGGAAAATTCTGAATCTCATCCAAAAATAAAAATTTTGGCATTTCGCCATTTAATTTAATAATTTCAGGAATAAGTTCAGATAAAAATTCCTTCTTCAAAGGAATCCTTTCGTCTTCAAAATTCAAATAAACAATCTCCTTCTTAGAATATTTTTTCAATAACTCATTAATTTCATTTAACAAAATATATGTTTTTCCCACTCTCCTAAACCCGTTCAAAACAAGAATTTTATTTAACTTTGAAGAAACATATTTACTAATATCAAAATCTCTGATTAAAATTTCTGGAAAATTCCTTTCCTTCCACTCATTTAATATTGTTTTTGTTATTTCCATTTTAATCTGATTTTATACTATTTTCATACTATTTAAATTTAATTGGTCCAATTTATTTCTCTTGAATTTTCTTGCATTTGTACAATTTTTATTTATCATTTTTAATTAAAGGAAATAATCATTCGTTATTTATGAATGTTTTCTCCATTTTATATATTCTAAACACAGGCATTTTATTATTTCTTCTTTTTCCCTCAGGAATTCTTCTAAAAACAAACGTCTCGTCATTTATTTTTTGTTTAAATCCATCTTTTGTTTTTTCTAAATCTGAAATTTTTATATGCTCCCAATCTTCTCCATCATTCATTTTAATGCTCAACAAAGCATTAGAGCTTTTATGTATCCACGCAGCTCCAACTTCTATTTCCTGAACCTCTTCTTTCGCATCACCATTATTTAATTCTATTTTCTTTGAAACTATCTCCAAAGCTTTTTCCATCATTTCTACCCCAACTTTTTCAGAACTTTCTCCCATTTCTAATTCTGCAACCAAACCGACTTGATAAGAATCATAATTTTTTGAAATCTTCACGCTTGCAGAAACCTCTTTAATCTTCATTTTTATCCTCGATATTTAATTTAAGTTTACTTTGATTTTTATTAACCTTTGTTTTTTTATTAATTTTGTAAACAACATGCAAGGGGAAAAATTCAAAATAATCTTGCGAATCGAACCAGGCACATTTAAAATGATAAAGTCTTATTCCCGTCAATCTACTCAAAGCCAAAGCATAGAGAGTTAATTGCTCAATAGGTTTTTCCTTTTTTGCTGATGGTTTAAAATCCATAATATAAATAGAACCATTCCTAACTTGAATCAAATCAATATGCCCAGTTAAATATTTCCCCTCTTCAATTGAAAACGGAATATCAAATCCTAACTCAAATTTATAATGATTAACATCCTCTGAATCTAATAAAATTGGAATTTCAACTGCAACAGTAACTGAATCATTAAAGAACATAAACTCTTCCAAAACTTCATGCCTTAATTTATTATTATTTACAGCTTGAATAACAAAATTCGCAAACTTAGAAGCCAAACTTTTTTTTGAAATAATTTTAACTTGTGTTAAATCAAACTTTTCTTTTTTCTCCGAAGCTCTTTCTTGCTTTTCTCTAAAAATTTGGTGAGGACATTCAGAAGAAACCAATTCCAAAAAATCTCTCAAAGGTTTAAATTTAAAATGTTTAAACTCTTCATTCAAAATAAGATCTAATTTTGCTCTATGAAATTTAAAATTATAAATTTGCTGATGTATTAATTTTGACTCCTCAATCAAATCCTTTTTTGAATATTTTTTCAAAACAAATTCTCTCATTCTTAAGAAAGGCAAATACTTCTTATTTTCTTCAATCCATCTCGAAATAATTTGAGGGGTAATTTTTATACCATATCTCTCAAGAATAATTCCAGAAATTTCTTCAAATGAATTTAATTGATTATACAAGCTAAGAGAGTCTATAATGATTCTCAAAGGGTAAGTTTTATTTTTTGTAATCTGAGAAGTAAATCTCTTATCACATTTTTTACAATAATAAATTTGAATTTCCTCAAACTTCTTTTTTCTTATTCCTCTTTTACTTATTTTCCCAGAACAATAAGGGCAGGATTTTAAATTTTTATAATTTTTAAAATCTTCTTCTAGTTTTTTCTCAATCAATAACTCTTGATTCATTTTTCTACCTCCTTACCAAAAACCCTTTTCCAAGCTCTTTTAAGATTTAAAATTCTCATTTTTTGATAACCATATTTTGTAATCAAATTATCTAAAAGAGCTTTTTCATCTTTTAATTCAAAAGATTTCTCTTTTAAAATATCCAATTTGGTAATAATATTTGTAATCAAAGTTATAGATTCATCAAGTTTTTTTTCTGCAATTTCAAAAGAATCAAATTTATTTCCATATGATTCTGCAATTAATCTAGGAATATCTTCACTTATTTTCTTTATTTCATTTTTTTCTTCATCCAAAAAATTCAATCCCAAAAGAATATTTGAAAGTTTTATTGTTGTTTGATAAACTTCTAAATCTCTAAATGTTTTAACAGGACTTCTCACTCTAAAATTATTTCTATTATATTCAGTTCCCCTAAAGTTATTATATTTTTTATATTCCATTTTCTATTTTTTATTTATTTTTCCTCCATTTCCAAGCCCTACCCAAGGGGCATGAATGAATTTCCTACACAGATTTCCATGCCACGCATTTGCCTCAAAAAAAG
>JAACWA010000044.1 GCA_009992175.1 archaeon | reverse complement strand
ATAATCAAAAATTAAACCTGAGGATAATTAACCACAATAGAGAATTTATTAAAGGAAATAGATGAATTATGAAAAATAAAAACCAACCAAAAATTGAAATAATTTTAGAGCAAATGAAACGAGAAATAAAAACTCATAAAGAAAAAGTGGATAAATTAGTTAATAGAAAATCTGACGACAACTTTTATTTTACCTCTTCTGATTTTGATAATAATATAAGAGGATTGTTGATTGCTTTAATAGATGAACTTGAAAAGGATTAACTTTATAGAGGTCTGGACTCCTGATATGATTGAAGATTATGTTGGAGAAATAAAATAATTAAAAAGTATGAAAAAGGCAAGAATCAAATATATTTACCGAAAAGGAAGATATTATGAAAGAAAAACAAGGATTAAGTTAAAAAAAGATGGATTTTATACTATCCGTTCCGCTGCTTCTAAGGGAATTGTTGATATTGTAGCTTTTAACAATCAAGAACTTATTTTAATTCAAGTAAAATCTGGCGCTTCTCAATTTACTAAAAAAGCCGAAAGACAATTTTTAAGACTTCCTGTGCCACTCGGTGTTAAAAAAGCATTATGGAGTTGGAAATTGCGAAGAGACCCAATAATAAAGATTATAAAGTAGAATAATAAAAGTATGACAGACAACGAAAAACCAAAATTAACAAATGAACAAGTTTTAGATATGGTCCTTAAATCCTATGAGTTTTTAAGGAAAGAAATAGAGGAACTTAAAAAAGTTGTTGTTTTACCTGCTTCTTCTTTTCTTCCCGAACAAAAAGAAAATTTGCCTAATTATATCTTTTGGAGTGGGGAAGTAATAATGGGGTTGCCTAATCCTGAAAATATTGAGGCGTTTAGGAAAAAACTTGAACACTTAATGCTGGAACATAGTATTTTACAAGTAACAGCATCTATGTTATATAAAGGTCGTGAAAAAATAAATAAATAATTAAAGATATGGCACAAAGTTATTCTAATAGTTGGACAGAAACTACTACAGCTAAAAATTATTGGAAGTATAACATTAATTCGGGAACTATCAATGAGTTGCCTTTCTCAGTCGGCACTGGTGATGTTGCTCCAATAAATCCTTTTGGCGAAACTGATTTATCTTATAAAATTGGCAAGGATAGATATTCTTATGCCGAAAATGATAACTCTATTAAAGTAGATAAAGGTTCGCCTTCCAAAGCAAGATATGCTGTTTTCTATGCCGTGAATAAAGACCCAGTTATTTTCTGTAGAACAAGACGGGAAATGATAAAAGAGGTAAAGAAACTTCTTAAAAGGAAAGAGGTTGATTATAAGAGTATTCG
>JAACWA010000043.1 GCA_009992175.1 archaeon | reverse complement strand
TATTGTTCCATGACACACTTTAGACAAACTTTAAAGCACGTATCCCAACCAGCACCATTTGATCCAGAACCAAAATTAAATCTTGCTTGGGCAATTGCACGTTCACTTTCCCAAACGCAAACCCATGACAAAGCATCAAGCAAGGTGGGTTCTTCACAAGCCCTTTTTATAGCTTTATCAATATTCATAAAACCTCCATAACAAGTCAATCAAGCCGATGGCTTACAGCCACGGCTTATTTCTACGTTAGATGTCCGCAATTGATAATCCGTCTACCCTGCAATAGGGTTTGATAAGCTCCTTCAAGCAACGCTGGCAAAAATCCACCTTTACCTCCGACGTATCCCCAAAAACAGAACCATAGCCACCAGTGAAATTGATGCAATGTAATTCTTGCCATTCTATAATATCTTTTGGTGTATATTTCGTTCCGCATTTATCACAGGTTATCGAAAGTATTTCTACTTGCTCAATATTTTTCTTTCCTGTCGTCATCATAATTTAAAACCTCCATCTAACAAATCACTCCAGTGGACGCCCAAAAGCGCCGCTGAGTTTTACGTTATGCAAACCCCTCGTTTGATTCCACACAAACCCATTTATTTTTACCATCAGTTACATATTTATCTTTACTATTAATATTCATTACGTTTTTTCCTTTCTTCCTTTCTTCCTTCCTTATTTTTTTCATTTCTTTGATTAATTCATTACTAACACATAGAAAAAAAGAATAGATCCTTGCAACTTCATCTGGATGAGTTCCATAATTTTTTCCTTCTTCTATTATTAATTTAACAATTTCTTCTGCTAAAAACATTTTATTCCTCCACTAATTTATTTCCACATAGAGGACATACTTTATGCTTTTCTAAGAATGTTTTATATGCTTTTTGTTGCTTCTCAAGCTCCGTAGAGTGTGTTTTAAGAGCTTTCTCTATCTGACGCATATCAGAACATACGTTCATCAAAGAAACAAGCTTATTTTTAAGTGTAGTGTATTGATCAATCCTTTTTTTAAGAGAAACATGCTCTTTTTCAATCAATAACCATTCTTCTAAATTTTCAATTAATTCTTTTTCTTCTGTAATATTTGAAATAAG
>JAACWA010000020.1 GCA_009992175.1 archaeon | reverse complement strand
AATAAATTTATAAGTTGAACTTTTTTCCTATTTTGATGAAAAATTCCTTATTTGCAATTATTGTAGAAAATCCAGAAGTTCCAAATAGCTCTGACTTCCTTAGAGGAGATAATCCAATTACCTCTAAAAGTATTGAAAATTCAAAGTCAATGATTAATGCGCATATCTTTGATATGATTGATTTGGGACATCCATTAAGTTATCACCTAAATATAGTGTTGTTCCCTGGTTTGGAAAAGATTTTGGAAATCCGGTTTATATTATACGAAAAAAAGAATTCTTTCTACAAAGAAGAGACCTCTGCAAATTAATAAATTTATCAAATAAAAAATATAAAAAGCCCTTTAGACAATAAAGAATATGGGATATGACATAATTATTGGAAGAAATGAGTCTGACAAAAAAAATTTTGGAAGTGAAGGACTAATTTATCTTGGTAAAGGTTATGTAAAGATGGGACAATATAATTCCTTATCAAACAAGATGTTTCTTGATGTTGCAAGAAGTCATGTAGTTCTTGTTGCAGGAAAAAGGGGTTCAGGAAAGTCTTATACTCTTGGAGTATTAACTGAAGAAATTTCTTCCTTACCAAAAGCAGTTTCACAAAATATTGCCTCACTTATTTTTGACACAATGGGAATTTATTGGACAATGAAATATGAAAATGAAAAAGATAAAGGATTACTTCAAGAATGGGGTTTGAAACCAAAAAATCTTCCAGTAAAGATTTTTGTTCCATTCGGGCACTATGATGAATTTTCAAAAAACGGAATTCCGGTAGATGAGTCTTTTGCACTTGACCCCATGGAACTTGAACCAGAAGATTGGATAATTACTTTTGGATTAAATTTAATCAACCCCGTTTCTGTTTTAATTGAAAGAACTTTGATTAATTTAAAAGAAAATGGAAAAAATTTTACAATTAAAAAAATAGTTGAAGAAATGGAAAAAGATAAAAAAAGTGAAAGAGAAACGATAAACGCCGCAGTTGGACTTTTTGAAGCTGCTGAAACATGGGGAATTTTTGCAAGAGAAAAAATGAAATCAACAAAAACAAAAGACTTGATTAAAGGGGGTTTGACTTCTGTCCTTGATTTAAGTTCATACAATTCTATTGGAGCTTTTAATGTTCGTGCATTAGTAATTAGTCTACTATCTAGGAAAATCTTTCAAGAAAGAATGAACTCAAGAAGAAATGAAGAAGTAAAATCTATTGCAAAAGGACTGGACTACTCTGGATTAACTGAAAAAAAAGAGAACCCCCTTGTTTGGATGTTTATTGATGAAGCACACGAATTTTTACCTAAAGATGAAAAAATAATTTCTACAGATGCGTTAATTCAAATATTAAGAGAAGGAAGGCAACCAGGAATCTCAATTGTTCTTGCAACCCAACAACCAGGAAAAATACATACTGATGTGATGACTCAGGCAGACATAGTTCTTGCACACAGAGTAACTTCAAAACCAGACGTTGAAGCATTAAATAATATGATGCAGAGTTATTTAACCGATACTATTCAAGGATATATGAATGACTTACCTTCTGTTAAAGGCTCAGCAATAATTCTTGATGACAACAGTGAAAGAATATATCCTATGAAAATGAGGCCTCGTTTCACATGGCATGGCGGACAAGCACCAAGTGCTGTCGCAGAAAAGAAGGAATTATAAAAAATATTCAAATGATAAGCAAAAGATTTCTTGAAGTAATAGAAATAATTTCAAAAAGTTTAGAAAATGAAAAAATTAAATGGGTTTTGATTGGAAGTTCAAATTTAGCATTACAAGGAGTAAAAATTAACCCAAAAGATATTGATATTTTGACAGATAAAAAAGGTGCTTACCAAATCAACAAATTATTAAAAAACTACAAAGTTAAGCCCGTTAAATTTGGACGTTCTGAAATTTTTGAGTCTTATTTGGGGGAATTTGAAATTAAAAATGTAAAAATTGAAATTATGGGAGATTTAAAAGAAAAAATAAATGATAAATGAACTAATCCATTAAAAAAATCGAATTACATTCATAAAATTAAAATTGGCAAAATTAATTTTCCAACTTATTCCTTAAAAAAAGAACTTGGGATATACCAAAAACTTGGAAGAAAAAAAGATAAACTTAAAATTAAAAAAATAAAGAATTTCTTGGTTGAAAATAATTCTATTTTACTGTAAACAATTTATCATCTTCAACTTGAAAAACATCAAGTCTAACTCCAGAATCAATCCAACCATGAGCATAATTTAATGCTGCAAAGGCATTTACAAAATCTTCTTTTTTTTCGAAGTGATGAGCGTCAGAGATATAATTTCCTGCCATCTCAATTATTTCTTTTGCTTCTTTTTCTTTTCCTTTAATTATATTTTTTTTGATAATTTCTAGGGCACTCTCACTAACTCCAAAATATTTATCCAATTTTTCTTTTGTTATCTTGTCTTGTTTCATTTTAATTCTTAACCTCAAAGTCAATTCTAATTCTTGCTTTATATGGGGCAATTTCTCCAGCATTTTTAACCTTTGTAATTTTTATTTTTCTTTTGTTTTTTCTTGCCACTTCTTCAACCATATCTACTTTTTTATTTATCTCTTCAATTTTACAAAAATCATAATAATAAATTCTAGTTCCTTTTTTAGATAAACTTAATGCTTCACTTAAAAAAGAATCCTTCAATTGAGGGCGAGGCATAACAATTACATCAAACTTTTTTCTTTTTGATTTTAATTTCAAAGCAACTTTTTTGAAGTCTCCGGAAATAATTTCAACTTTCTCTTTAAGTTTATTTCGAACAACATTTTCTTCCCCATATTTGTTTGCCTTCCGATTTAGTTCATTTGAATAAACTTTTTTTGCCAAAGAATTTTTTGCAATAACAATTGAAAATGGAGCAACACCTGCAAACCCTACAAAAACCTCTTCATTTTTTTTAATCAAATTTGAAATTTCTTTTCTTTCATTTGAAAGACGTGGAGAAAAATAAGTTTCATCAATGTTAAACCTAAAAATGCATCCATTTTCTTTATACAACACTTCTTTAGTTTTTACTCCCCCTAAAACTTTAGTCTCCTGTTTTCTAAGTCTTCCCTTAAAATTACCTGATTTTTCCAAAACTGTTGTTACACTTTTATTTTTAGATAAAATTTCTTTTGCAAATTTGAGTTTTTCTTGTTTTTTTACATCTTTTGAAAAGTTTACAATTACAATATTTCCCATTACACTAAATGCTCTTTGATTCATAAAAAAGTTAAGAAAAGTCATTTAAAATATCTTTCTAAATAAAAATAAAAATATTTTGTACCACAATAATCTTTAATAAATCCAAAATAAAACTATAATTTATGGATTTAGTAATTAGTGTTCTTCTGGAAGTAGCTTTTTTAGAATTTCTTATACTTGTTTTACTTTTTGTAATTGCAAAAAAACCACTTGAAGAGGAAAGAAAAAATGAATTTATAATCAAAGTTGAAGAAAAAAAAGAGCCAAAAAGACATTTTGAAGAGCCAAAATTTATTAGAAAAGAATCTAAAATTAAAAAACAAAAAACTGCTCAATTTGAAAGATTTCTTATTCTTTTAATTCCTCTTTTAGTTTTAACATATATCTTGTTCTCCAAATATACTGGAATTCAGATAAGCATTCTTACAATTATCCTAATTATCTTTGGAATACTTTTAATTTCAATTTTAATCTTCTTTGAACTAAATAAAAAATACTCTTAGTAGAGATATATTTATATAAACAAATCTCTTAATTTCCGTATGAAAAGGGGTTTTATCTTAACATTTTTATCCGTTCTTAGTCTGAGTTTTGTTTCTGCTGCAGGATATAGTAGCTTTGGTTTTAGTGGACTATTTTCAGAATTCAATATTTCAATGTACCTTAACGCTCTTCTTTTTATAACAATCTTTGCAGTTATTTTTTTTATACTTAAAAAAAGTCCATTCAGAGAAAATGCCGCCGTTTGTTGGATAATTTCTCTTTGTGTTTCTGCATTTTCTATTTATGGAATTCTTTCTTCAGGATTTTCTTTTGAAGAATTATTATATTCCCTCGGATTGAATTCTGACATTCTTCCCACACTTCTTGCCATGGTTGGAGTGGTAATTGTAATTTTTTTAATACTTAAATTTGGATTTAGAAAATTTCTTGTAATAATTTTTACCTTAATTGGAACACTTCTTATTGCTCTTTCACTTTTTGGGGTAATTTATCAAAAAGCTGCAGGAATAATAATTGGAGCAATTCTTTTAATTCTAGCTTTAGTTTTAAAAAAAAAGGATTCTGGAAGGTTTCACATTAAGCTTCCGGGAATAAAATTCCGTGGAGGAGCAAGAATGTTAATTTATGCTGAAGGAAAAAGATATACTTCCCCTATATTTAGAACAATTCCCATGACTATTCAAGTAAATCGTGGAAGTCGTATTGCAGTTGAGAATGATGGAGATAAACCTTTAATCTGGTTAATAAAAACTAGATGGGGATTAAGAGCTTCCCCTACAAGAGGAATCGTTGAACCTGGAAATGCTAATGAAATAAAGATTTATTCTGATTCAAGTACTGGAACAAAACAAGCATTGGTTGTTGGAAAGTCTCAAGGAAGTTTTTCAAAACAAAGAGCAAGGTTATCAATTAATGCCTATCCTCAAAATAGCACCCCTCCAAGTTTTCCGGGTCCAAAAGGACCCCCTAGAGGGCCGTCAGGAGCTGCAAGGTTCGATTTAGTAGTTGGAAATAAAAGTTATTCGAATCCAGATGGAACATTAAATTCAGTAAACCTTGGAAATTCAAATCAATTGAGAATTGTAATAAAAAATGGTGGAACAGGAGGAACACTTAGTTGGAAAGCAGCAGTAAGTAAGGGAATGAAAATAAGTAGGTCTTCAGGAGGATTAAAAGCAGGAAAGTCTGATGAAATAAATGTTGAGATTTTGAATCGTTCTACCCCTAACCAAAGAGTAACTATTTTTGCTAAAAGAGGTGCAGATAAAGGAGCAAGAGATTTAATAAGAAAAGCGATAAGTAAAGTAAGAATTCCAATTGAATAAAATAATTTAAAAAAGGTTATTTTTTAGGAACTAATTTTTTAACATCTTCAAGAATATCTTTTCTTCCCCTTCCTTCACCATATCTAGAAAAGGTGTCTTTACCAAGTTGATAGGTCATTGAAACATCAAAAGGCAATTCAATTAATGAATCATAATTTCCATTACAAACTGAAAAAAAACCAGCAATAGATTTTATTCCAAAAACACCCATTCCCACAACTTTTGCTAAGCCAGTAAAAGCGCTATTTTTAAGTTTAGGGGAAAGTTCACTAGCAAGATCTAAACCCCCATAAAAAAGACCCCCATAAAGGTTTCCAGGGTTTCCAAGTGCTTCCTTAAATGGCTTCACTAAATTAATGATTGGATTAGCCAATACATTGGATCCATAAGTAATTATTTTTTCCCTATCCATAAAAAAAAGTTGTCTTCCAAAGTTTATAAACCTTTCTAAATGTTATCCCTTAGGAGTGACACCCTATAAAATTAAAACCATTTGTTCAGACTTTTTTGATCTTTAGAAACTTTAAGTTTGTTTAATTTTTCCATTTGGTTGTTAATTCTCTCTTCACTGAATCCATGTCTTTCAACTAAAATTTCTTTTACTTTTTCAGAATCTGCAATTGGAAATTCAATTTCAAAATCTTTTGTTTTTGGGGCACGAAATAAACTAAATATTACTTTCCAATCAAATTTATCCTCTTCTGAAAGCTCATCAATTTTATCTTTAACAGATTCAAAAATTTCCTCTGGAGTTTTAAACTCTTGAACTATTTTTAGAGCTTTTTTTTGTCCAATCCTTGGAATACCCTTAGGATTGTAATCTGTTCCAACCATAATTGCAAGACAAATAAACTGATCTAAATCAATTTTAAGTTCATCTAAAACTTCTGAAAGAATAATCTTTTCCGCTTTAACCTCAACATAACCTGAAGGAGTTTTCTTTTTTCTTGACACAGTTAAATTTCTAATTAAAATGGGAGCTCCAAAAATAAGTGAATCATAATCTTGACTGACTGTTGCATAAATTCCAACTTTCCTTGAAAGATATGCAGCTTGAGACTCTCCTTCACTAGGTGCTTGAATAACACAAATTCCAAGAGCATTGAGAAGTTCTTTTGACTCTTCAATCATCTTGTCATCAAGACGAATCAACTGGGAGGAATACCTTTTCATAACTTCTAAATTTTCTTCGTCCCTTGCATCCTCATACTTCTCTTTAGCAATGTCTCTTGCCCCCTCTCTTTTTTTATGAATTTTTCCTTTTAATAAAGGAGGTTCACCATCAAACACATAAACTAATTTGAGTCCATCCTTCAAAAGAGAACAATTTCTATAAAAGATTCCGGAAAGGTGTGATGTAATTTCTCCTTTTTCATCCTGCAAAGGAGTTCCATCAGCCTGACGAATAGTGGACAAAAATTGGTAAAGAGTATTAAATGCATCTACACAAACAGTTTTCCCTTTAAGCTCAGTTATATCAAGTTCTTTTCTTGAAATAATTTCACGAATATTTAATCCCATAAAAAAACAAAAGAAACCCCAATTAAATATTTAACTTTTTTTAATTGTCAAATTTTTCACTTAAATTTTTACCCTTATTGTAATAACTTAAAAAAGCCTTTCCAATCTCATAATCTTTACAATGAGGCAATTCTCTCTCAACCCCACCTTTTATTTTTAATTTGAAAACTCCAAGATAATTTTCCAGTTGTTTAACTTTTCCAGCAGGGTCATTAAAGATGTTTTTTGGATTAACTTTCAGATTATTCATTGCTTTATAAAATTTAATATATTTCAAATCTTCTTTATTTAATTCATTATTTTCTTGATTATCTTTACTGAATTTGGGGGAGTTCTTCCTAGAAAGAATAATGTTTGCTAATGTATGTCCTGGATCAATATGGGAAGTTGAATTCTCAAACCAATCTTCAGGAACGCTTCCATAGTCTTCTTCATCCATATATTTATTACTAAACAGTGATATATAAATCTTACTGTTTTTCCTTTTTACCCACTTAAACTTATAAAACTTTATTCTTTTAAAAGAATAATGGAAACACAATTTATCCCAATTGATTATGATTATTTTGATTTTGAAGGAAAAAATTATTCAAAGATATTTGGAAGAGATAAAGAAGGAAGAAGAATATGTGTTATTGATTCTTTCGAACCTTATTTCTGGGCAATTTTAAAAGAAAATTTGAATAGCAAAAAAATTGGAGAGATAATTAATTATGTAAAAACTATTTCTCTTGATGTCAATGGAAGAAAAACTCAAGTTGAAAAAGTTGAGTTAAAAAGTAAAAAATTTATGGGAAAAAATGTGAAAGCTCTTAAAATTTATGGGACAAACTATAAAGATTTACACGAAATTGCAAATCAATTGGGAATTAAGGAAATCATCAAAAGGAGAGGATACGATTTAGGATTTACCACTTCCTATATAATTGAAAAAAATCTTCTTCCAATGACATGGTATAAAATTAAAGGAGAAGTTTTATCTAACTCAAACGAATTTGGAGGAATTGATAACATTATTGAAACTGATTTTGTAATAAAATTAGAGAAATCTGAAACACTAAAAGAAGAAAATTTTAAAAAAAGAGCTTTAGCCTATGACATTGAAACTGATTCATTAAAACCGGAAAAAGGGGAGATACTAATGATTTCCCTTTTTGGAGAAAATTTCAAAAAAGTTATAACTTGGAAAAAAAAGAAAACAAACAAAAATTATGTTGAATTTGTAAAAAATGAAAAAGAACTTTTAGAAAAGTTTGTGGAAGTCGTAAAAAAATATTCTCCAGATTTTTTAATTGGATACCACTCAGATAATTTTGATTTACCCTTCATAAAAACTAGATCAAAAATTTTGAGAATGCCATTAAACTTAGGTTTAGACTCAAGTGAACCAAAAATTTCAAGAGGAGTTTTGACAAGTGCAAGAATTTGTGGGATTACCCACATAGATTTATTGAAATTCATAAAAACAACCTATTCCCAATACATGCAATCCGAATCTATGTCTCTAAATGAAGTCTCTAAAGAATTCTTGGGGGATACTAAAAAAGAATTTGAATTAAAACATTCTTCAAAAATAAATGAAAAAGATTGGGATTTGTATTATGAATATAATCTCCATGATTCTTATTTAACTCTTGAACTTTTTGAAAAGTTTTGGCCTGACATTTTAGAATTTTCAAAAATAATAAAAGAACCAGTATATGAAATTTCAAGAAATGGATTGTCAAAGCAAATTGAGTCTTATATTTTACACAATTTAGACAAATTTGATGAAATTCCAGAAAAAAGGCCAGGAATCCCTGAAATTGAAGAAAGAAGAAAGAAAGGAAGTGTAGAAGGAGCATTTGTTTATGAGCCTAAACCTGGACTTTATGAAAATCTTGTGATGTTTGATTTTACTTCAATGCACACTTCAATAATAATTTCACACAATATCTCAAAAGGAACATTAACTGAGAACAAAAAAAACACCATTGAGTCTCCAGAGATTGTTATAAACAATAAAAATAAAAAATTTTATTTTTCAAAGGAACCAGGATTTTTTCCTGAACTCCTTAAGGAAATTTTTGAAAAAAGAAAAAAATATAAGGAAGAATACAAAAAAAGTCCAAACAAAATTACTAAAGCTAGAAGCAATGCTTTCAAACTTCTTTCAGCTTCAGCCCATGGATATGTTGGATTTTTTGGAGCAAGATATTATTCTTGGGAAGCTTCCTCAACCATTCTCGCATATGTTCGAAAATATAATATTGAAACAATCAAAAAAATAGAAAAAGAAGGACATAAAGTAATCTATGGGGATAGCATTTCTGGAAACTCAAAAATTTGGATAAAAGAGAAAGAAAAAATTAAAGAAACCAAAATAAAAGATTTATTTAATCAAATTAATCAAAAAAATTCCTCTGGAAAAGAATACTCCCTGCTAAAAAATATAAAAGTTTTA